>NZ_BAAHXV010000021.1:0-85149 GCF_054657895.1 Desulfatiferula olefinivorans
TGCCATCCGTGAAGGCGGCCGGACGGTTGGTGCGGGCGTTGTGGCCGGAATCATTCAATAACTGGGACTCGAACGATGATGATAAATACGAAAATAAGAATAAGGCTTCGAGGATACGATCATAAATTGCTGGACAGTTCCACGCTTGATATCGTGGACACGGCCAAAAAAACCGGTGCCCGCGTGGTTGGTCCGATCCCTCTGCCCACGAGAATCAACAAGTTCTGTATTCTTCGTTCACCCCACGTGAACAAGAAGTCACGGGAGCAGTTTGAAATTCGTACACACAAACGCCTGCTCGATATCCTTGAGCCGACCCAGCAGACGGTTGACGCGCTTATGAAGCTGGACCTTTCTCCGGGTGTAGATGTAGAGATTAAACTGTAAGGAATATGACCATGCTTAGAGGAATGTTAGGTAAAAAACTGGGTATGACGGGCGTGTACGCAGCCGACGGTAAGTACATACCCGTGACGGTGGTAAAGGTGGGTCCTTGCTTTGTCACACAGATCAAGTCCGAAGGTGTCGACGGTTACAATGCGATACAGGTGGGCTTTGAAGATAAAAAGGCGAAACGGACGACAAAGGCTCTGCAGGGTCATTTCAAAAAAAGCGGTGATAAATTATTCGCCCACCTGAGAGAGTTCCGTGTCGATAAACCCGAAGAGTATACCCTGGGTCAGGAAATCACCCTGGATATGTTCGAAATCGGTGAGCTGGTTGAAATTACCGGTACGTCCAAAGGTCGCGGTTTCTCAGGCACGATCCGTCGCCATCGTTTCGCCCGCGGTCCAGAATCTCACGGCTGCCGGAACCATCGCGAACCCGGTTCCATCGGTTGCAGTGCCTGGCCGTCCAAGGTTGTCCGCGGAAAGAAAATGCCGGGTCAGTTTGGTAACGATCGCAAAACGGTTCGTAATCTTCAGATTGTCGATATTCGTTCAGACGATAATGTTATTCTTGTCAAGGGTCAGGTCCCGGGGGCAAAATCCGGCCTTATCGAGATTAAGAGGCCCATGTTCTAAATAACAATGCATGCCGTCTGGGCGTCATGCATAGGAATGCTCCGCTGAAGGCCAATAGCATGGAGCGATAACGAGGGAAGGTATGGCTGTCGTTGATGTAATAAATGTAACGGGAGATAAGGTGTCGCAGGTCGATCTTGCCGATGATATCTTCAATGTTACGGTTAAAGGAAGTGTGCTGCACGACGTGGTGAAGATGCAACTGGCCTCCAGACGCTCGGGAACGGCTTGCGTGAAAAACCGCTCCGATGTAAAAGGCAGCACGCGGAAGCTGTTCCGCCAGAAAGGAACCGGTAATGCCCGGCCCGGCAACATTACCTCGCCGTTGCGGCGGGGCGGCGGCGTGATCTTTGGTCCCCATCCGAAATCCTGGGCGTATTCCATCCCCAAGAAAGTTCGGCGTCTCGCCTTGAAGATGGCGATTTCCACGAAGCTTCAGAACAACAACCTTCTGGTGGTGGACAAGATCGAACTTGATGAAATTAAAACCAAGGCCGTCGCGGCCATCATCACGAAACTCGATGCCGCCAAGGCGCTGATTATTTCGGATGGCGACAACACCAATCTCGAACTGTCCGCGCGGAACATTCCCGGCATCAAGGTCATGCCTACGGAAGGGCTCAATGTTTATGATATTCTCAAATATGATAAACTGCTCATCCTCGAATCGTCGCTCAAAGGCATTGAAGGGAGACTTTCAGCATGAATGAATACGATATCATCATAAGACCTCTGAACACCGAAAAAACAAATATTCTTCACGAAGAAGCCAACAAGGTGTTTTTTGAGGTTCCACGGAATGCAAACCGCATTGAAATCAAGAAAGCCGTGGAAAAAATTTTCAATAAGAAAGTCCTGGACGTCAACACGATTCAGGTTAAGGGCAAGGTCAAACAGCGAGGCAAAATAACTGGTAAGCGACGCGATTGGAAAAAAGCGATCGTAACGTTGATGCCTGGTGAAAGAATCGAATTCTTTGAAGGCGTATAATCCGGGGGTTTAGATGGCAGCAATCAGAAAAACCAAAGCAACATCACCAGGTCGGCGATTTCAGGAATACTCGACCTTTGAAGGCATAACGAAGAACGAGCCGGAAAAGAGTCTGCTCAAACCACTCAAGAAAAAAGGTGGCCGAAACGCAGCCGGTCGGATTACCTGCCGCCATAAAGGCGGTGGGCACAAACGGCATTACCGTGTGATTGATTTCAAACGCGACAAGGTTGACATTCCGGCCAAAGTGGCCGCGATCGAATACGATCCCAACCGTTCCGCACGGATCGCCCTGTTGAATTATGCCGACGGCGAGAAGCGTTACATTCTGGCCCCGATCAACCTGAATGTGGGCGATGTGGTAACCTCCGGCGCGTCAGCGGATATCAAACCGGGCAACACCCTGCCCCTTGAAAATATTCCGCTTGGAACCCAGATCCACAACATCGAGCTTAAAATGGGTAAAGGCGGTCAGATCGTACGCGGCGCCGGTACCTTTGCCCAGCTGATGGCCAAGGAAAAATCCTACGCCATGGTACGGCTTCCTTCCGGTGAAGTACGCATGGTCCTGATGAAGTGCTGCGCCACCATCGGACGCCTTGGTAATACGGAACATAACAGCGTCAGTAAAGGAAAAGCAGGCAGAAGCCGCTGGCTCGGTATCAGACCCAGTGTTCGCGGTGTTGCCATGAACCCGGTCGATCATCCCATGGGTGGTGGTGAAGGACGTTCCTCCGGTGGTCGTCATCCATGTTCACCTTGGGGTAAACCCACCAAGGGTTACCGTACCCGTAAAAACAAAACAACGAACAAGTACATTGTCAAGCGGCGTACGAAATAATTGACTGAGTGAAAGCCATAAAAGGCATTGAAGAATAGATTTCAGGAGATATTATGCCTCGATCGTTAAAAAAAGGGCCATTTGTAGAGCCGAGTCTGGTTAGAAAAGTTCTTGTGGCTCAGGAAAATCGGAATAACCAGGTGATCAAGACCTGGTCAAGGCGGTCAACAATCATACCTGAAATGGTTGGCCTTACCTTTGCAGTTCATAACGGAAAAAAGTTCGTTCCCGTGTTTGTCACAGAAAACATGGTGGGCCACAAACTTGGTGAATTTTCACCCACTCGGACATTTTATGGCCATGCCGGTGATAAAAAAACGAAGAAAAAATAAACCGAATTTTAAAGTACAAGGAATGTCGTGATGGAGGTTAAAGCTGTAGCAAAACATGTACGCATTTCTCCTCAGAAAGTACGTAAGATTGTAGATGCGATCAAGGGAAAGCAGGTAGAAGCCGGGCTGAATGCCCTTCGCTTCATGCCCCAGAAAGCCTCGGGTATTGTGGAAAAGGTTTTGAAATCGGCAGTTGCAAATGCAGACCACAATAATGACCTTGATGTTGATTCGCTGATCGTCAAAAACATACTTGTGGATGCAGGCCCGATGCTCAAGCGTTTCAGAGCACGTGCTCGAGGTAGGGGATCGCGAATTTTGAAAAGAACAAGTCATATCACTGTCATCGTTGCTGACGAAGCATAGTTGGGCAGGAGGAGAAAGCTTTGGGCCAGAAAGTTAATCCAATAGGAATGAGATTAGGTATAATTAAAACGTGGGATTCACGTTGGTATGCCGATAAAGAGTACTCGGATTATGTACTCCAGGATTTCAAAATCAGAAAATATTTGAAAGAACGGCTTTTTCATGCCGGTATTTCAAAGATTGAGATCGACCGATCCTCTAAACGCATCAGGCTCCGTATTTTCACAGCCAGACCGGGCATTGTAATCGGAAAGAAAGGTGCGGAAATCGGTTTGTTGAAGAATGATCTGGTTCGAATGATATCTTCGGATAATCTTGATGCTCAGGAAATCATGATCGACATCCAGGAGATTAAACGGCCTGAGATAGATGCCCAGATGGTGGCGGAAAATGTTGCCCTTCAGCTTGAACGTCGTGTTGCATTTCGCCGGGCCATGAAACGCTGCGTTTCTTCCGCCATGCGTTTTGGGGCCGAAGGGATCAAGACCATTTGTTCCGGCCGGCTTGGCGGAGCTGAAATGGCCCGGACAGAGTGGTACAGAGAAGGTCGCGTCCCTCTTCATACCTTAAGAGCGGATATCGATTACGGATTTGCAGAAGCGAAAACCACCTACGGAATCATCGGTGTCAAGGTATTCATCTTCAAGGGAGAAATCCTCAAGTAAGACCGGATTCCGACATGTTTCCGTGAATCGCATATAGGAGAATAAGGACATGCTTAGTCCAAAGAAAGTCAAGTTTCGCAAACAGCAACGTGGAAGAATGAAGGGCGAAGCCTACCGCGGTTCGACGTTGAATTTTGGTGAATACGGCCTTCAGGCTGTCGAGTGCGGTTACATCAATGCACGGCAGATCGAAGCCGCACGTATTGCCATGACTCGCCATGTCAAACGCGGCGGCAAGATGTGGATCAGATTTTTCCCGGATAAACCCATTACCAAGAAACCCGCCGAAGTACGTATGGGTAAAGGTAAAGGGGCGACAGATGCTTGGGTAGCCGTGGTTAAGCCTGGAAAGATTCTCTATGAAATGGAAGGCGTTTCAAGGGAACTTGCCATGGAGGCCCTGCGTCTTGCATCTCACAAATTGTCCGTCAAAACGAGATTCATTGAGAGAGGCATGTACTGATGAAGACGAAAAAGATATTGACCACCAAACCCGAAGAATATGCTGCGAAGCTCAAAGACCTTAAGCAGGAATATTTCAATCTGAGATTTCAGCATGGTGTTGGGCAGCTTGAAAACACGTCGGCACTCCCGAAAATCAGGAAGAATATCGCAAGAATCAAAACACTGATTCGGGCCCAGGGATAAACAAAACGTTTACAAAGAGCATGTGACACTATGAATAATCGAGGAAAAACAAGGCAAATATTGGGAACGGTCACATCGGACAAAATGGATAAAACCGTTGTTGTTCTGGTTGAACGAATCGTCAAGCACAAACTTTACAAAAAATATGTGAAGCAGCACGCAAAGTTTGCCGCCCATGACGAGGCAAATGAATGCAAGGTCGGCGACAAGGTGATCATCACGGAATCACGCCCGCTTAGCAAATTGAAACGATACCGTGTGAGCAAAATAGTCGAAAAGGCTGTTTGATAATAGAGGGTAGAGAAAATGATTCAGACTGAAACCAGATTAACGTCGGCCGATAATTCCGGTGCCAGAGAATTGTACTGCATCAAAATCCTTGGTGGCTCTAAAAGAAGGTATGCGTACGTGGGTGACGTCATTGTGGTGTCCGTCAAGGATGCCATGCCCAATTCCAAAGTGAAGAAGGGCGATGTCATGAAAGCCGTGATTGTCCGAACCAAAAAGGAAATCAGCAGACCCGATGGCAGTTATATCCGCTTCGATGATAATTCAGCCGTTTTGATCAACAACAACAGAGAGCCCATCGGTACCCGTATTTTTGGCCCTGTTGCCCGGGAACTTCGAGCAAAACGCTTCATGAGAATTATATCTTTGGCGCCTGAAGTTTTATAAACACCGGAGATACCAACCCGGAGGTTTTTGGAGATGGCTTTATGAATACTGTAAGTACAAAATTAAAAAAAGATGACAAGGTCAAGATCATTGCCGGTAAGGACAAGGGCAAAATCGGCAAGATCCTGAGGATCATCAACAAGAAAAGTCGTGTCGTCGTTGAAAACATTAATGTGGTCAAATCTCACCAGAAACCCAGCATGAAAAACCCCCAGGGTGGTATCATCGACAAAGAGGCTCCGGTTGATTTTTCCAACGTTATGTTGATGTGCAATCATTGTATGTCACCCGTACGCATCAAGATGAAGACCCTTGACGATGGCAACAAGGTGCGTGTGTGTCGAAAATGCAATGAGACCATCGATATTTAGGGCTTTTCCGGAGGGCTGTGATGTCAGAACTTTACGAATTATATAAAAGCGAAATCATTCCGAAGCTTAAAGAAACATTCAATTATGCGAATGTGATGCAAGTGCCGAAGATTGAAAAAGTTGTCTTGAATATGGGGTTGGGTGAGGCGATCAAAAATGCCAAGATCCTTGAAACGGCTGCTGAGGAATTGTCCCTGATTTCAGGTCAGAAACCCGTGATCACCCGAGCCAAAAAATCCGTGGCTGCCTTCAAACTGAGAGAAGGAATGCCCATTGGCTGTACCGTGACGCTTCGCAGAGAGAAAATGTGGGACTTCATCAATCGTCTGGTGAACATCTCTCTGCCCCGTATCCGTGATTTCAGGGGGATCTCCGGCAAGGCGTTCGACGGTAAGGGAAATTATACCCTCGGCATCCGAGAGCACATCATTTTTCCTGAAATTCAATATGACAGGATTGATAAGATCAAGGGTATGAATGTGACCTTCGTCACCACTGCCCATACGGACAAGGAAAGCAAGGAACTGCTGAGACTTCTGGGAATGCCGTTTAGAAACTAAGAATGTGACCCTATTGTGTCATGTTCTCCCATACGCAGCTTAAACGATAGTGAGGAGAGTGTTTTGGCAAAGAAATCAATGATTGCGAAAGCAGCCAGGAAACCCAAATTTTCGGTTCGTGGTTATAACAGGTGCCCTCTTTGCGGAAGACCAAGAGCATTCATGCGGAAGTTTGGTATATGCCGTATCTGCTTCAGGGAACTTGCATCGCACGGCAAACTGCCTGGCGTGACCAAATCCAGCTGGTAGTTCCATGGAGATGGATTAATTAATGAAACGTTTTATTCCAATGGAGTAAGCAATGAGTATGAGTGATCCCATCGCGGATATGCTGACCCGTATTCGTAACGCCGGTAAGGCCAAGTTTCAGACCGTAGATATTCCCGGTTCGAAGCTCAAGGTCGAGCTGGCCAAAATACTTAAAACCAACGGCTATATCAAGAACTATAAATTTGTCGAAGACGGGAAACAGGGCATGCTTCGCTTGTATTTGAAGTATGAATCAAGCGGCAATCACGTGATTTATGGCCTTGAACGGGTGAGCAAGCCCAGTCGCCGGATTTATGCACAGACGAAAGACATCAAGCCGGTATACAACGGTCTTGGTATCGCCATCATTTCCACATCCAATGGAATCATGACCGATATTCAGGCCAGGAAAGAAAACCTGGGCGGCGAAATTCTTTGTAACGTCTGGTAATAAGGGGAATAAGCACATGTCTCGAGTCGGAAAAAAAATTATACAGATTCCTGAAAAGACGGAAGTTGTATACAAGGATCGCCTGCTGACCATCAAAGGCCCGAAAGGTAGTCTTGATGCACGGATTCACCCCTTTGTCGATGTGAAGATCGACGACAAGGAACTTTCCGTCATCATCGCATCCGATGATCGTAACGCCGATGCATTTCATGGTATGACCCGCGCCCTTGTGGCCAACATGGTGACCGGTGTCTCCACCGGATTTGTCCGTGTTCTCGAGGTCAACGGTATCGGTTACCGTGTTGAAGTCAAAGGCAACACGGTCGTTCTGAGCGTCGGGTATTCCAAGCCTGTGGAGTATACCCTTCCCGAGGGGATCACGGCTGAAGTCGAGAAGAACCAGATCAAACTGTCGGGCATCGACAAACAGAAGCTCGGTCAGATCGCATCGGAAATCCGAAAGATCAGACCTCCTGAGCCTTACAAGGGCAAAGGCATCAAATATCTTGAAGAGACCATTCAGCGCAAGGCCGGTAAAACCGCAGCATAGTTGAATGTGAATAACAGAGCCTTTAATCCCTATGTGATTAAAGTGATGATGCTGTTTAATGATGAGAGCATCATAATCACCTTATAGAAATAACAGGGAACGCCAATATGAGTAATTTATCGAAAAACGAAAAACGGCTTAAACGGAAAATCCGGATCAGAAAGAAAGTGACCGGAACCAGTGAACGTCCCAGGCTCTGTGTGTTCCGGAGCACCAAACATATTTATGCCCAGATCATCGACGATACGGCCGGCAAGACACTTGTGTCCGCCTCCACCGTCGAAAAGGATTTTGTCAAAAACGGTGACAAAAAAGCCTGTGCCAATTCCATCGGGCAGCTTGTGGCAAAGAGAGCACTTGATCATGGAATCAAGAAGATTGTGTTTGACCGGAATGGCTATATTTATCACGGTAGGCTTAAAGCTCTGTCAGACGGTGCTCGTGAAGCAGGATTGGAATTTTAGCTAAGGAGGCAGTCCCTTGTTTAAGAAAGAAGTCGAAGAAAATCAATTTATCGACAAGGTTGTTCACATCAACCGTGTTGCAAAAGTCGTTAAAGGCGGCCGCCGTTTCAGTTTCAGCGCCATCGTTGTGGTCGGCGACGGGGAAGGTCGTGTCGGATATGGGCTGGGCAAAGCCGGAGAGGTTCCCGAAGCCATTCGCAAGGGTGTTGAACAGGCTAAAAAGACCATGGTGGCCGTCAATGTGGTTGACGGGACCATTCCCTACCAGACCATCGGTCGATTCGGTGCGGGTCGCGTTCTTCTCAAACCGGCATCAGAAGGTACCGGCGTGATTGCAGGCGGTGCTGTCCGTGCGGTTCTCGAAGCGGCAGGCGTACGAAACATTCTGACGAAATGCATGGGGTCCAATAACCCCCACAATGTCGTCAAGGCGACCATCATGGGATTGAGGCAGCTCCAGAGTCGTAAGCAGGTCGCTGCACGTCGCGGAATCAGTATAGAAGACCTTTAATGTTAAGGAACCGAGTCCATGTCACAAAAGCTTAAAATAACTCTTGTCAAGAGCATGATAGGCAGGCCTGAGAAGCATCGCAAGGTGTTGCGCGGTATGGGACTGACCAAAATGAATCGGACGGTTGAACTGGATGACACACCGTCCATTCGCGGAATGGTGAATAAAGTCGTTCATCTTGTGAATGTTGAGGAGGCGGGCAATGAAGCTTAATGAATTATCTCCTGCTGAGGGATCGACAAAAGAACGTAAGCGCGTCGGACGCGGTGTCGGCTCAGGGTGGGGAAAAACCGCCGGTCGGGGCAGCAAGGGTTTTAAAGCCCGCTCAGGCGGCAGCGTCCGTCCGGGTTTCGAGGGTGGCCAGATGCCCATCCACCGTCGCCTTCCCAAACGCGGCTTTACCAATATTTTCAAGAAAGAAACAGCCGTACTCAATGTCCGCGATCTGGCTCGTTTTGAAGCCGGGTCCGTGGTCGATGAAGCCTCTTTGGTTCAGGCCGGACTGGTCAAAGGTCAACGCGACACCATCAAGATTCTTGGCGATGGTGACATTTCAAATGCCCTGATCATCAAAGCTTGCAAGGTGAGCAAACGTGCTCAGGAAAAAATAGAAGCTGCCGGTGGAAAAGTAGAGGCTTAAGACATTATGGCAACAAGCGGCTTTCAAAACATATTCAAACTGCCCGAACTCAAGCGAAGAATTTTTGTCACGTTGATGCTGCTCTTCGTTTATCGTGTGGGTGTCCATGTGCCAACCCCGGGAATCGATGCCGATGCTCTGTCAGACATTTTTTCCAAATTTGGTGGTGGAATTGTCGGTATGTTCAATATGTTTTCGGGTGGTGCTCTTGAACGCCTGTCTGTTTTCGCCCTGGGGATCATGCCTTACATCAGTGCGTCGATCATTCTTCAGCTGATGACCGTGGTGGTCCCCTACCTCGAGCAGTTGAAGAAAGAGGGTGAGCAGGGCCGTAAGAAAATTACCCAGTACACCCGTTACGGAACGGTTCTTCTCAGTGTCATTCAAGGCTTTGGGATCAGCGTGGGCCTTGAGGCGATGAAAGTCGTTCAATATCCCGGATGGTCATTCCGATTGATGACGGTACTGACCCTGACGGCGGGGACGGCCTTTATCATGTGGCTGGGTGAGCAGATCACCGAACGGGGAATCGGCAACGGAATCTCCCTGATTATTTTTGCGGGGATCGTGGCCAATATGCCTGCGGCCGTTATCAGTACGTTCCGGCTTCTCTCGTCGGGCGAGCTGGGGATCTTTGCCGTGGTGCTTCTTATCGCGTTCATGATTGCCGTGGTCGCATTTATCATTTTCATGGAACAGGCCCAGCGCCGCATTCCCGTGGAGTATGCAAAACGCGTCGTGGGTCGTAAGGTTTACGGTGGGCAGAGTTCTCATCTGCCGCTTAAAATCAATATCGCCGGTGTCATTCCGCCGATTTTTGCTTCGTCGATCATCATGTTTCCCACGACGGTTCTGTCGTTCTTCCCCGACGTTCCGGTTCTTCAGACCTTGAATGATATGATGAGCCCGGGCAGCGCGTTGTACGAAATAGTATTCGTCGGATTTATTATCTTCTTTTGTTACTTCTATACCGCGATTACATTCAACCCCACGGAAGTGGCTGAGAATCTCAAAAAAAATGGCGGGTTCATTCCGGGTATTCGTCCCGGCAAACGGACCGCCGATTATATCGACAAGGTGCTGACCCGACTGACGCTGGTCGGTGCGATTTATGTGTCGGCCATCTGTGTGCTTCCTTCGATTCTGATCACCAAGGGTCATGTCCCGTTTTATTTCGGCGGAACGGCCTTGCTGATCGTTGTCGGCGTGTCCATCGACACCGTCGCTCAGATGGAATCCCATCTTCATGTCCGGAATTATGAGGGCTTCCTCAAGACCGGTCAGAAGTTCAGAGGAAGACGCTAAAAATATGTTGATATTGATGTGGGTTTGATGGTATTTAGAGCGGCTTCGATCAACAATCGGAACGTGGATCCGGAGGAGTAGAGATGGCAAAGGAAGAACCTATTACGGTTCAGGGCCGGGTGTTGGAAACTTTGCCCAATGCAATGTTTAAAGTTGAACTCGAAAATAAACACCAGATACTGGCACATATTTCTGGTAAGATGCGCATGCATTTTATAAAGATTTTACCAGGTGACACGGTAACAGTCGAACTTTCTCCGTATGATTTAAGCCGAGGACGGATCACTTACCGTTCAAAGTAGGAAAGATCGATAGGTTGTCGTATAAATTTATTAGGGAGTAAAACATGAAAGTCAGAGCTTCAGTAAAAAAGATGTGCTCTAAATGCAAAGTTATTCGTAGAAAAGGTGTGGTACGGGTCATCTGCGAAAACAAACGCCATAAACAGAGACAGGGATAGAGGAGGACACGGTTTTGGCAAGAATTTCAGGTGTTGATATACCCAGAAAAAAAAGAATTGATGTCGCCTTGACTTATATTTATGGCATTGGACGGTCCACGGCTGTTAAAATTCTTGATGGTTTGCAGATCGATAAAACCCAACACGCCGACCAGCTGACGGATGATGAGATCAACAATATTCGTAAGGCCATCGACAGCCAGTATCGTGTGGAAGGTGAACTTCGCACTGAAATATCCATGAACATCAAACGATTGATGGATCTTGGATGTTACCGTGGCCTTCGTCACAGACGGTCTCTCCCGGTTAATGGCCAGAGAACCAAGACAAACGCACGGACCCGCAAGGGCCCCAGACGTACGGCCGTTAAAAAGAAAAAATAATTATCAGCAATAAGATAACCATTCAGGAGGCAAGCTTCAGCGATGGCTAAAGCCCGAACTAAAACCAAAAAGAAAGTCAAAAAGAATATTTCCACCGGTGTGGTCCATATTCAATCCACATTCAATAACACCATTGTTTCCATTACCGACACCAACGGGAATGTCATCTCATGGTCCAGTGCGGGCATGCATGGTTTCAAGGGCTCTCGAAAAAGCACTCCGTTTGCGGCCCAATTGACGGCTGAAGATGCGGCAAAGAAAGCTCAGGAGCATGGTCTGAAAACCGTGGAAGTATTTGTCAAAGGCCCCGGTGCCGGCCGAGAATCCGCGTTGCGTTCCCTTCAGTCCGTCGGTTTTACCGTGACCAAAATCAGGGACGTCACCCCCGTTCCTCATAATGGTTGCCGCCCTCCCAAGAAAAGAAGGGTGTAAGCGTTCCTTATTTTACATTTAAATTTAGATTCGTAATGTCAATATAGTTTTAGAAGGAGGCGAATTTGGCACGGTATAGAGGATCGGTTTGCCGTTTATGCAGACGCGAAAATATGAAATTATTTCTTAAAGGCGATCGATGTTATTCCGACAAGTGTGGATTCGATAGACGTGGGTACCCTCCTGGACAGCACGGCCAGCGTCGTGGAAAATACTCCGATTACGGCGTACAGCTTCGTGAAAAGCAAAAGGTTCGGCGTATTTACGGCGTTTCCGAAAAACAGTTCAGTCTGATGTTCGACAAAGCCGATCGCCAGAAAGGCATCACCGGTACCAATCTTCTGGCAAACCTTGAGCGTCGCCTGGACAATGTTGTCTACCGGCTTGGCTTTGTCAATTCACGAACACAGGGACGACATTTCGTAAGACACAATCATTTTCTCGTCAATGGAAAAAAGATTAACATTCCGTCCTATCTCGTGAAAAAGGACGATGTGATACAGGTCAGAGAAAAGAGCAAGACCGTCCAGATTATCGCCGACTCCTTGAATGCAGTCGTCAGACGTGGCGTACCCCAGTGGATGTCCCTTGATAAAGAAAACATGAAGGGCACGATTTCGGGTCTTCCTGCCCGCGAAGACATCACCATACCGATTCAAGAGCAGCTGATTGTCGAGCTTTACTCGAAATAGACGCGGTAAGGTAGCGCAACGATCGGTTTTTTAAAGAAAACTCTGGAGATTAAGATATGTCATCTGACGAACTTGTATACATCAACTGGCGAGAGATGATAAAACCTGACAAAGTGCATGTCGAGAGCACCCCCACGTACGGAAAGTTCGTCTGTGAACCTCTCGAACGCGGCTATGGTATCACGCTGGGCAATGCACTTCGTCGGATCATCCTGTCGTCGCTTTACGGAGCAGGCATCGTTTCCGTGAAGTTTGATGATGTACTTCACGAATATTCCGTGGTCCCGGGTGTTCTTGAAGACGTTGCCGAGATTATCCTGAATCTCAAGGAAATACGCCTTAAGATCGAGGATATCAAACCCAGGACGTTGACCCTCAGGGCATCGGGAAAAGGAAAGGTTACGGCAGGTGATATCGTCAGTCCCGACGGACGTGTTGTTGTTCTCAATCCCGGACAGCATATCGCCACGGTGACCGAAGACGTAGAACTGAACATGGATCTGGCCGTACGCTACGGCAGAGGGTATTCCCTGGCCAAAGACAACAAGGATGAAGATGCTCCGCTCGGTACCATCGCCATCGACACGGTATTCTCCCCGATCAGACGGGTGAATTATTCCGTCTCGAATGCCCGGGTCGGCCAGAAGACCGATTACGATAAACTGACCCTGGAAGTTTGGACGGACGGCAGCCTTTCACCGGAAGACGCCGTGGCTTATGCGGCGAAAATTCTCAAGGAGCAGATGAATCCTTTCATCAATTTCGATGAGGACATCGAGCCCGAACTTGAAGAAAATGCAGAAGATACACAGAGAAAAGAGTTCAATGAAAACCTCTACAGGAATGTCGAAGAGCTTGAGCTCTCTGTAAGAAGCGCCAATTGTCTGAAGAATGCCGATATCCTCAAAATTTATCAGCTTGTTCAGAAAACGGAAAACGAGATGCTCAAAACAAAGAATTTCGGTCGGAAATCTCTGAACGAAATCAAGGAAGTTTTGGGTGAAATGGGACTTTCTCTCGGCATGAAGCTCGAAGGGTTCACGCCACCAGATGACGATATATCTGAAGGGGAGTAATATTCAATGAGACATAGAAAATCCGGCGTAAAATTAGGCCGAACATCAAGTCATCGCAACGCCATGTTTAGAAATATGGTAACATCCCTGTTCAAGCATGACGGGATTAACACGACCGATGCCAAAGCCAAGGAACTCAGACGATGGGCCGACAGCATGATTACCCTTGCCAAACGGGGTGACCTCCATGCCCGGCGTCAGGCCCTGTCCGTCATGACTGAAAAGGACGTTGTCCATAAACTGTTTGAGGAAGCGCCTGCACGGTATGGCGCCATTTCCGGCGGTTACACGCGAATCACCAAAGTCGGAATCCGTCCCGGCGATACCGCCCCCATGTCACGGGTGGAGCTTGTCGGGACCCGGGTTGAAACCGCCGGATCGCCTGCCAAGAAAACCGCTGATAAAGCCGTTCCTGCAGCCGAACCTGCCGCAGATACGTCACAGACAGAGGCCTGATCTCCGGTCTGAAACACGTATAGATCTAATAAAAAAGCCCTGTTTCCTAAACGAAACGGGGCTTTTTTATTGACGCGGGATAAACCGCAGTAAAAAATCAGTCCAAAAAATCTAAAGGCTTGACACAAGCCTCTAATTTACTTAGTGAATAATTGTATTCAAGCGGACTTGACCGATTGTTCGGGGCCACGGGGCCCTGTCCGGTCGCATCAAAAGCGCCCGGCAGACTGTGCTGATCATTTGTCGGCCCTTGCGTTGCGGCGCTTCTTTGCCTGTAAAGAGATCATCATGACCAATATCAAAGCACTGATTGAACGCGTTAAGGAGAACGAGCTGATAGCCACACGGTTTCAGAAAGTCGAAAGCAGAATCCTTTCAATTCTCAATTTCAAGGATTTTTTTGAAACCCTGCTGACGGAAATCATGGAAACGTTCGGCATGCCCTATGTCTGGATCACCCTGATCGAGGGGAGCGAGGCCTCCAATGTCATCCTGAAATCCTCAGCCGAATCCCCCATTGTCCATGAACGCATCAATATTATTCCCGAGTCCCTTTTTCACGGTCTGGTCGGTTCGTCGCTTACCCCGATTCTGGTCAATGAGGATCTCAAACCCTATTTCAAGATGCTGCCTGAAAACCGCAAGTATTTTATCCGGTCCATGGCCATCGCACCCATTACTCTCGATGGAAAGATTATCGGAAGCCTGAATCAGGGCGACAGTGACAAGGGCCGGTTTGATCCGGAGTTCGACAGCAGTTTGCTTCAGCAGCTGGCCGTCAAAGTTTCCTTGTGTCTGTCCAACGTGACGGCTCATGAAAAACTGAAATTTCTTGCCTTTCATGATCCCCTGACCGAACTGCTTAACCGTCGGGTCATGGAATCCGTCCTCAAACGTGAATTTTATCGTTCCAAACGGTATTCAAGTACCTTGTCTTTGATTTTTATCGATCTGGATGATTTTAAAATCGTCAATGACACCGAAGGACACGAGGCCGGAGATCGTCTGCTCAAATACGTGGCCGACAAACTGGTGGACATGACGCGCACCACCGATATTGTGGCACGGTTTGCGGGAGATGAATTTGTCGTCATTCTGCCTGAAACCGGTGTTAAAAAAGCCAACAAACTCCTGACCCGAATACAGAAATACTTCAAGAACAATCCCCTGGAATACCAGGGTAAAACGATTCCCGTTTCCATCAGCTTCGGCGCGGCGTCCACCCAGGATGAAAGCATTCTCAATCCAGCCGTTTTATTGAAAAAAGCCGATCAGATTCTGTATAAGGTCAAGAGGGCCAATAAAGACGAGGCCAGGGGAAGCCATCTGAAACCGGTATCGGATTGATTGACAAGCGGAGGTGATTCATGAATGTTTTTATTGTTGTTATCATTGTTGTCGGTCTTCTTTTCGGTAAAACTCTGATTAAGCTCATGGTTACCCGGAATCGGGTCGAACGGGAAATCAGTCAGGCACGGATTGAGAAAATTGCGTCCCCCGGGTCGGTCAACACCCTTACCATCCTGCCGATCGTGGATTATCTCACGGACGATCCACGCTATAAAACCGAGGCGGGGGTGTCCTATCTTCTTGAAACCGATGGGATGCGAATCCTGATGGATCTCGGATTCAACCGGAAAAAAGAACATCCGTCGCCTCTTCTGGCCAATATGACCGTGGCCGGGAAACGATTGGAGGATCTTGACGCCCTGTATATCAGCCATGCCCATCTGGATCATCTGGGAGGAATGGCTGAACAGAAAAAGAGCCGGTTCAGCGTATCGGCAGGACCGGTAACCCTCCCCGCCATTCCGGTATACGCTCCGGTGCCGCTGACCCCTTCCGAGCATAACCCCGGCCTTTCGGTTCATGTGGTGACCGATCCCTTTGTGATCACGGAGGGGATCATTTCCATCGGAGCCATTCCCCGGGCCTTGTACCTTCTCGGATACACCCTTGAAAATGCGTTGGCCGTTCGTGTGGCAGGAAAGGGGCTGGTGCTTGTCATCGGCTGCGGGCACCAAACCATCGAGAGGGTCATTGAACGCGCCCAAGCCTTGTTCGATGATCCGATTTACGCCATTGTCGGCGGGCTTCATCTTCCGGCGGGCGGTGGTCGTATGAAAATCGGCCCCATTGACATTCAGCCCATCGTCGGAACCGATCGGTTCCCATGGCAAAAAATCAACGATCAGGACACGGAAGACGCCATTGCCGCCATTCGCGCGGTTGATCCGGCCATCATCGCACTGTCCCCCCATGACAGCTCCGATCGCAGCCTTGCCCGTTTTGCCGAGGTGTTCGGCGATCGATTTCAGATCATCAAGGTCGGTACGCCCATCGTCATCTGAATTGTTTTGGGCAGGAACTCACAGAATTTTTGAGAGATGATCGCGCAACGCGTGCTGATCGGGACAGGTGATGATTCCGGCACGGGGGTGAGGGGCGGCCCACAGAGCGACTCCTTCGGCATGGGTTTGCACGAAGGGGTCGGGAACAATCAGGAAATCGGATGCGGTTTCAAGTCGTCGGAGGACCGATTCGGGGACGATTGTCTGATCGGGATGAGGCACGATGACCGTAAGGGCTTCCGGGAACTCCTGATGAATGAACAGGCCGTGAATGAGATTGAACACCACGGCAATCCGGCTGCTGTTTTCTCCGCGGATGAGTGGGTGTACGGCGCTCCCTAAAACGGCAGAGTAAGGGCGGAGCCCGCTTCTTTCAAGGTCCCAGACGAAAAGCGATCGAAGCGCCTGCCCTTCGAAATCCGGGACGATGATCCCCGGTGGAATGATCAGTGAGCCGGGGGTTTCAGGCGACTCATCGATGCCCCAGGACGCCGCAGGCCTGATTCGGGCGAAACGATTCCATCCCAGAAGCATGTCATGAGCAAACCGGTTTTGAAGCCCCTGACGAAAAAGCCAGGCAAGCACCTGTTCGTTGTGCTTTCCCCAGAACTCCTGACGACACCGTACCAGGAAGGAAAAGGCTTTTTTTGACCAGGTGGGGTTTGGCAGGGCGGACGACAGTGGAGCGCTCACGGCGTATTCTCCTAATACAGTTCCATCAACGAGCACCATCGTTCAAATCGGGTTCCGACGGGCAGCCCGCGGCGTTTCATGATCTCGATCATGGACGGGTCGTCGAATCGAAGAAAGGGGTTGGCCGCCAATTCTTCGGCCAGGGTTGAAACCACAGGGTCGGACCCATGCCGGGACAGATAGGCGTCGATCTCGGGATTGTCCCGGTCGATGGTGCGGGCAAAGGCCATGGATTCGTTCACATAATCATGGCCCGCGTAGATCAGGGTTGACGGCGGATAGCCCATCAGAAAGAGAATGGAGTCCAGAAAGGCAGCCATATCACCGGAAAAGCAGGTGCCGACCGTCCCGTTGAACAGGGTGTCCCCGGTTATCAGGGCCGTTTTGCAGTCAAAGACGACACAGTCATCCATGTGGCCCGGGGTTCGGTAGACCGTGACGGCGGCGTCTCCCAGGGCAATGGATCCTCCGTGGGAAAAATTCCGGTGATCGATCAGGGGGGCTCCCGACCGACTGAGCAGGGCGGCGTTGCCCTGGGTGTGATCTGCGTGGTCGTGGGTGTTGGTTACACCGACAATGCGAAGGCCCTGACGCTCTGCGAAGGCGAGCATCTCATCGGCTGCGCCGGGATCGATGGCCAGGGCTTCACCCCGGTGATAAACCATGTAGGCCAGATTGTCGGAGGCGTAACGGAATTGTTTGATGATCATGGCGTCCTCAGCAGATGTCTGCATCCATGTTGTTCCACTATATGAAGAAAATGATCGATCCGAATAAATTACATGACTGTCGGAAACGAATCAAGGAATTAGAAGGCTCACCGTGCAAAATCGTTGTCGACAGCGGTAATGGGTGAGCGGTTGGACCCAACGGAGGAGACGGTTAAAAAAAGATCCATGGCGATCCCGGCAGGGAGGGCCATTGCCCCGGAATTCTTGATGAACGTTTGACATAAACCTCGGATTCACATATAATTTTTGCACATTATGTGCCTGAAAATGCGGGTGGGCCTGTGATGATCCTGCCTTCCATGGATGAGTTCTTTTTTTCAACGAGCGCGTGCGCGCGGGAGATACCATGCCCGAAGAACGGTCTTTGAGCTTAGACGAGCTGGCTGCGACACTGAAAACAGGCGTCACGACACTCAATGTCTGGCGAAAACGATACGGGGCCTGGCTGCCGGACCCCGTGGATCGTGAGGGACGACGGTTCCCGGAACGAATCCTCGATTTGTTCCGGATGATTCTCCGGTGCACCCAGGTGGGGATGGATTCCCGGGAAATCGAACGGGTTCTGGACGCCCGGGAGGGATCTCCCCGGCCTGTATCGGACCACGGGACGGCGTCTTCCCAGGCGATCATCGACGCCTTCAAGGAAACCGTGGCCGGGCTGACGGTGCAGCAGCAGCGGATCGCCGATGCCCAGGAACGCCGGGCCAGCGCTGAGGAGCGCAAGGCCTTTGCCATGGAAAGCCAGGCGGAAGCGGAATTGATCAAAGCCAATGCCCTCAAGGACATGGTCCGCCTGCTCCAGGACATGCCGGAGAGAGATCCTGTGGCTGCGTTGATGGACAAGGTCAGATCCATGCCCGCCCCCGCGCCCATGGAACTGGAAGATTTTACGGCGGACCATGGGTATGCGCCCGAACAGCTTGAAGATCTTCCGGAAATATCCGAACTGTCCGATTTTGACGCCCTGCCTGCCGAGGAACCGCTTTCAGACGCTCTGGCCGGGGCTTTCGAACCGGCGTCAGCTGCCGCCGTCCTTGAACCGGAGGCGCCGCCCCCCATGGACGTGGATGATCTGTCCGTGCTGATCGATGATGATCTCGAACAGCCCACGGGTTCCGCCGCGGACGTGGATGACCTGGCCCAACTGCTTGAACCCGGGGATGTCCCGGACAGAAGCGATATCGATGATTTATCCAGGCTGCTCGACGATGAGCAGCCTGTGGAGTCCCTAAGGGCGGCCGGGGAGACCGCTCCGGAAGGGACCGTGGACGATTTGTCGCTGCTGCTTGAGGCCGATGATCAGCCCCGGACGGAAGAGCCGCCGGCCCGACGGAGTTCTCCGGTTGATGAAAACTATAAGTCCGCTATTCTTAAGCGTATCATCCGGATGAAACAGACCGAGCACCTGACCGTCGAGGACGTTACCCGGCGCTTCAATGACGAGGGCGTAAAAACGCTTTCGGGCAAAGGCGTCTGGGATACCAAAACCATTCAGGGGATTTATCGGTACATCGATTCGGTTCAGGGGGGATAGGGCCTGCACCGTGGCCGTCCGGACACACTCGGACAGTTGTCCGCCCCGAGCGACCGTCGCCCGCCGGTAAAAACGATCAAACGCGTCTTACGTCAGGGCTTCCCGTTTCGTTGGAACGATGCCTACCGTGCCCCCGCCGCCTTGGCAAACCGGGTGTCCAGGAATTTTTCAAGGTCGATCTTGTCGGTGAGAATCTTCATTTTATCGAACATGTAATCCTGGATGAGGGCCAGGTCCTCGATGATGGGAAACAGTTCGTCCGTGACGATTCGTTCCCGGGGTTCCGTGAGAACCTGTTTGATGATGCCGGGGTCCTGGCCGAGAAAGCGACCGCCGATGATGGCAGCCGAATCGGGCTGATCCGCCACGGCGATGCCGGATCTCACCAGGCTGGTCGTGATTTCCTGAACAGCGTCCGGATTTTTGGCGATGACATCGTCCCGCATAACGAACACGCAGCAGGGATGCTTGTTCCACAATTCATAGGACATATAGAACGGTTCGCCGTGTCCGCTTGCGATGACCTGGGTGCCGAAGGGCTCTGCGACGATGAACCCGGCAATTTCGCCCTCCTCGTCAAAGCGGATGGCGTCGGGCATCTGGAACGGAGCCACCACTTCGAGAATGACGTCCGCCTTGGGGTCGGAACTGATACCCGGATTCAGCCCCTTTTCCGAAAGCAGTTTGTGGAAAAGCATGTTGTGCACCGACAGCTGGTAGGGGATCAGCACGACCTTGCCGGCAAAGTCCTCGATTTTCTGGATGTTGGCGTTTTTGTTTTTGACCAGGATGCTTCCTGATTTGTGGGTGAACAGGAGGAGTTTGATCCCGATGCCGGATTTGAAGATGTCCATGGCGGTCGGCGCCAGAATGAAAGCCCCGTCGATAGCACCGGTGGACAGGTCGTCGGCGACTTCGTTCCATCCGTTTTTCAATACCGGCTGGAGGGTGCAGTGCTTGAAGGTTTCCATGCCTTTTTTCTGTTTGAGGTCCGTGACCCCGAGGATCAGATGGTCAGTGATTTTCAGGTGCCCAATTTTGATAACAGGCTTGTCAGCCATGGTTTCCTCCCGTTCAATCGGAAATGGTCATGATGGATGGTGCATCAGGGTTCAGGGACCCTGGGGACAGGGTTGATGTCGGGAATCGGGATACACGGTTTCCACGAAAGCCGGTAGACCGACGGCTCAAGACTCCGGGCTTTTCGTCGTAAGTCCCCTATAACTATCATAGATCGTCGACCCATGTCAAACACGCGCGTTGGAATAATTGGTCTCCGGCATCCAGGGTCGGGGGCATGGGAAAAAATGATTTGACAAGAGCCGGTCAAGCTGTTAAAAAGTTGACCTTTGAAAACAGCAATGGTCTGTTTTCCGGGCTGCTAGCTCAGTTGGTAGAGCAACTGACTCTTAATCAGTAGGTCCCCGGTTCGATCCCGTGGCAGCCCACCATGAAAACACAAGGCCCCCATGCACGACGGTTGCATGGGGGCCTTTTTGTTTGGCGGAAATGTCCCGGGCTGCATGGGCAACGACGGCGGACGGCGTCAGGCATCAGTCATAGGCCAGACGGATCGTTTCATCACACAGAATATGCTGAAGGCGAGCCTGTCTGCGATCGGACTGCCAGGTCCCCAATGCCGTGTGCGTCAGATAATAGCTCTGGGGGATCGGATGGGTCCCGATGACGACGTCGATGCCGTATTTGAGCGGGATGAACTCACAAAAGTCTTTCAGCCGGGGGCAGGGCGGATAGCCGACCACAAGCCCGGTCGCCAGGTGGATGACATCCGTCCCGTTTTTCTTCATTTCCGCCGGGGCGTATTCGATGTTTCCTCCCGGACAGCCTCCGCAGGAGGTGTACCCCGCGATGTCAATATCTTCCCCGGCGTAGATCGCAAAAGCGCCTTCACGATTGCGCAGGGCACGGAAGCATTTCCCACCGGCACAGGTGCGATAACGGTCACAAATGATGATGCTGATTCTTTTCATGGTATCGGTCCTTTGATGTGAGTCCGATCAGGGCTCCGGAAAACGGCGTTATCCCATCATGCATCCCGGGCGTTGTTTGGTCAAATCATTTTTCATCGACCCGGACACGGATGAAACGGGGGTGACACGGACGGGAGGGGAGAACCTGAAAGGTCATGGCCAAACGGTGCGGAAGACCGCATCGCTTCGCCTCCGGCCGGAGGCGGGTCGACGCAGGTATCTCCCTAAACGTTTCAGATCATGATGACGGCAGGGATGAACGGACGGCGGACCGTTACTTTTCGTTGACCTTGTTGCGGAGAATGGTGGAGCTTTTAAAGGTGACCACCCGCCGTTTGTCGAGCATCAGGTCTTCACCCGTGGCGGGATTCCGACCTTTTCGGGCCGCTTTGTCCTTGACGCAGAGTTTCCCGAAGCCGGAAATGAGAACATCGTCTCCCTGCTCCAGGGAACGTTTTATGATTTCAAGAACAGTCTCGACGGTTTCGGACGATTTGACTTTGGAATATCCCAGACGCTCGGTGATCGTATCGACAATGTCGGCTTTTGTAAGTGTCATAATGGTCTTTCGTAACGAGTGTGATTGTTTAACCGGATTAATTAACTGTGATAAATACTGGTAACGGAACCCCGTGTCAAGAACTTAAAAAAAGGTCCGGCATTAATACTGACGGTCGCGTGAAAAGTCAAGTTTTACCAAGCCGTCAATACTGGGAAAAAAGCCGGAGCATGAACGCGTAATCGTCACGGAGTTCCTTGATTCGCGTCCAGATGGCTGTCCGTTCATCCTGGGTCAGGCGACTGCCTTTGCTGAAGGCGAGGAAATAGGATTGGGAACTGACCGGGGTCGGGCTGATATGGAAGATCCCGGACCAGTCGGGGTCGCCCGCCATTTTTTCTGCAAGAACCGATGAGGTAATGACCGACCCTGTCCGGTCCCGAAGCATTTTGCGAAAGTTTTGAAGGTCGGTCCGGGCGTCGTCCACGAAAAGCCCCGCCCGGGTCAGCTCATGGACGAGGGCCTCTCCGACGGGCAAGCGGACCGGCACGGGCAAATGAGCCGGTATGCCGTCATAGTCATAATCCGGATTGCAGGTGACCGCCACATGATCAACCTGCATAATCCGCCATTGGGACTCCGCGGCCATACCGGCATCGGCGGGAAATATCAGCACGGCCGAAAGCGCCTCGTGATAAGCCACCGAAATCATGCCGTCAACCGAACCGGTTTCCACCTGGTAGAGGCAGCGTTTTCGGGGATAGGGCAGAATGACGAACCCGTAACCCAGATCGCTCAGGGCCTGTTTGACCATGTCGATGTGCATTCCGGCGGCTTTCTGATCGTTCATATACGTGAAGGGATACCAGTAACGACTGTCCACGGCCAGGGTCAGGGTGCGGGCCATGACGGGCGCCGTCAGCCACAGGAGCGTGAGCATGGCGACCGTTGTCATTCGCAGGGTCAGTGAGTTCATGATTGTCCTTTTCACGTCAGGGAGCCTCGCACGGTTGAGTGTTCGTTCATGGGATCAGGGCGTCCAGGATGAGATCAGATCCTGATAGGGGACGGTCTCGGGTTTGGGGCGGGGCCGGGGCGGCTTGGGTGATCCCGGTTGGGCCAGCCACCAGTCCCGGTCCTTTTCGGGGTTGAGGCGCGGGGAATAACGGTCCAGCCTGAGCCGGCCCATCAGGTCGTCCTGGCTGTGCGCCAGACGGCTCATGGCCTCCTGGGGCGAGTATTCTCCCTGGATGGCTTTGGCCACATTGCCCCACCAGAGCCCCGACAGCGCCGGGTAATGCGGCACGTTGGGGCCTGAATCGGTCCAGAGCTTTTCCCGGGACGACCGGTAGAATTCGATGATGCCGCCCCACCGGCTGCTGTGACGGCTCAGGTAGGGATGAACGATCGTGGAACGGCGCACCGGTGTCGTTCCCACGAGGAATTTTTTCAGGCAAACGGTTTTCGAGACGCAGAACTGGGCCCAAAGCCACGCCGCCGCACGGCGTTTGCCCCGGATATTCCAGGGGATGGTCCAGCTGCCCGCATCCTGGTACCCCACCTTCATGCCCTTGTCCCAGTAGCGTCCATGGGGTGTCGGCGCCACTCGCCAGACGGGGCGGCCGTCCTTGTCCACCATGGGGCCGCCTGGGGCATGGAATCGGTCGTCGGATAAAAAGGTGATATACTGGAAAATGCACTGGGCCACATCCCCCCTTGCCGCCATGGGACCGGCCTCGTGCCATTCCCATTGTTTGGCTTCGGGGGGTGCGTAGGCGTTCAGCCATTCCAGGTATTTGGTCAGGGCGTAAACGGCCGCCGGTCCGTCCAACGCTCCGCCACGGCTAACCGTGGATCCCACGGGGATCTTGCCTTCGGCCCGGATGCCCCATTCATCCACCGGATACCCGTTGGGAAGCCCCTTGTCCCCCACGCCCGCGATGGACAGCCAGGCGTCGGTGAACCGCCAGCCCAGAGAGGGAGACGGTTTGCCGTAATCAAGGTGCCCATAGGCTTTGACGACGGACCCATCGGGGTTGGACATGGTCCGGCCGGTGAAAAAAGCGGCGATGTCTTCGTAGGCGGCCCAGTTTACGGGAACCCCCAGGTCGTAACCGTAAGTGTTCCGAAAGGCCTTTCGGACGGCTGGATCGGAGAACCAGTCCAGCCGGAACCAGTAAAGGTTGGCAAACTGCTGATCGGGAAGCTGCAACTGATTGCCGTCGTAATCCTGCCCGAATTCGAGATTGAGGAAATCGGCCAGGTCGAGGTCGGGATTGGTGAACGCTTTGCCTTCGGCCGCCATGTATCGGGTCAGGTCCACCACCTTGTTGAGCCTCAGATGGGTGCCGACCAGATCGGCGTCGTTGACGTAGATATCGAAAATCACCCGGCCGGTCATCATCTGTTCGGTGATCCGGCTGACAATTTCTCCTTCTTTGACGATCACGTGTTCCACCTCGATGCCGGTGATATCGTGAAAGGCTTTGGCCAGGACATCCCGCTCCCAGTAGTGGGTTTTGATGTTCTCGGCCGTCGATCGGATTTTCATGCCCCTGAGCGGGGCCGCGGCCGAGTGAAACCATTGAAGTTCCCGGGCCTGCTCGGACGGAGACAGTGCCGAGGGAGAGAACACCGGAAGCCATAGGTCCAGGGCCGCCTGAATCGGCAGGGCGTCAGGCCGCGGCTCGTCCGCACGGGCGACTGTGGGCGCCGATTCAGTCAGGATCACGAAGGCGATTCCGATGACGGTCACCATCCATCGTTCAATCATGGGCATGTCCTCAGGGCGCGGATAGGCCGCGTTACAGGGTGTTTCGGTGTTTCGTTCCGGTGGTCCGGCCTTCGGGACGGGGGCACCGTGACGATGGGTTGACGGGGTGGAGACGGATTATGTGCCATGGGCCTTGTACGGTCTATAGATTAAATGGTCCGGCCCCTTTCGTCAAGGGATCTTTGTCAACCGGTTTCAGGGGGTTGGCTCACATCCAGGCCAACGGAGCCTCCGGGGCTTCGGCGGAAAAAAAGGTACTTTTTTGGTGAAAGGAATGATAGAATGAAGCCATCTTCGGCCCGGCAATGTCGTTTATCTCCTCTGCCTCCTGTTTCACCTGCTCGCGTTCGTCATGCGATCATGATTATGACGGTCATGGTCAAATCCCTTGGGGTGCTGCCGACCTCATTCAACCTGCGTGTGTTTTTTTCATTGGTGTTTAAGACGTCCTGATTTCCGGGATATCGGCATAGGCCGTGCGTTGACTCTTTCTTCGACCAATTTTTTATTATGGGGAGGTGTGTATGGAACATCGATATGATCTCCAAAGATGCGGTTTTGACCGTCGCTTTGAAGACGACCGGCGTGTCCTTTACAACGTAATGCCTCTGGGCTACGAAAAACGGAAAAACAGGGTGGAACGACGGTCCCCCCTGGAGCGAAGGACCGGCTGGGCAAGACACACCCGTTGGGGCAGCGTTGGGCCTGAACGACGTTTAATTTCAAGCCGTTATGGATTTCCTGAATAGTGTTGGACCCTGACAGGGCGATCGGGCGTCACGGGTTTGATTGGAGCAGGGGAGCAGGAAAAAACCGACGGGCTGTTCCTCGAATAGGAAACGGCAATTTGATGAACGATTCAGGATCATTGCCGTTGAATGGGAACACCGGGAGATCTTCCTGATTAAATGAATGATTTACTCTATATACAAGGCCGACCCGGACTTTTATAATCGGGATCGTTTTAAGCAACACCCCCCCCCCCCAGGAAGTCCCTCCCGCTGTGCGGGTAATCGGGTGATTACCCGGAAATTGTTGGCAGGGCAGCGGCCAACCTCATCCTCAAACGTTCATGTCTCTTCCCTTTAACGTCGTGCCGGATGTCCAGTCCAACGGCATCCGGCACGGCGCAACGTTTTCACGTCACGGTCGGGTCTCAGGGGTGCCGGTGGCGGCATCAGGCCCTGCGGTGATCAGGGCTTCAAGCTGTGCGACATAGATGTCCGCATACATCAGACGCCGGTGGTTTACGATGTCCTCGATCAGCAGGGCGGCCTGGTTTCGGGGGTCCAGCCCATAGACATTGAGGGATTGAGTTTCAGCCAGGCGGACCACCATCAGTGCGTAATACGTGGCCAGAATCCGGAGTTTTGAATCCCGACGCATCAGGTAGCTTCGGCCCGCCATGGAGTTCAGGAAAAAATGGGCGTAGGAGTACAAGACGGAAAGCTCGGGCATTGGCATGTCCGACGTGCAGGGCGGGCGGTGGATCATCAGGCGGTAAGCAAGGGCCAGGGCCGGTTCCATGAGATCCGCTTCCCGGGTCAGCATGTCCCGGAGCAACAGGGCGTTTCGGGAGCCGAGCGCCCGTGAGAGGTGAGAGACGCTCTGAAAGAGGATCGTCACCTCGGCCGTTTCACCGGCGTATGGGGGAGGCCGTTTTGCCAGGCGTGTCAGGGCTTTTTCCAAAAAGGCGGCGCTGGTTTCAGCGGTCGATCCGGGGGCGGCCCGGCTGTCCAGATAAATGAAAAAACGGGCCAGGGCCCGGTTGACGGCAGGGCAGGTTTCGGGGGTCGCCGCGGCGGCGGGATCGATCAGAGGGCCGATATCGTCTCCAAAGGCCTCGATCAGGCGGTCCGGCGGCAGAGAAAACGTCGTCTCGTCAAGACGCTGCCGTTCGAGATCGTCAAGTGTTTTTTCGAGGGTTGCGATGCGGGCGTCGCATTCAAGCCTGATCCGGTTTTCGGTCGAGTCGACGGCGCTTGTGTGCCATTTCAGGAAAAAATCCGTGCCGATGTACCCGGCAATCAGAATCGTCAGGACGATGGCGATGATGATCGATGCTCTGGTTTTCATGTGCGTCATCCTTCATGGTTTGAATCGACGGCGTTGAGATTTATTCATGCCACAACGCCGGTTGGATGTCAAAAAAAGAAACCTCTTGCCGGAGAACCTCAGCCTGGGTATCGACTGCCCTGAACCGTGCCCCGGCGTTCAAGGATGTCGTTGATGAGGTTGGTGGTGTCCGATTTTTTCAGTGGCCAGAGCGGGGCGACCAATTCGTCGGGGTGGGGGTCGCCGGTCACGCGGTGGATGATCATACCGGGATCCAGGTGCTCCAGATAATCACAGACCATCTCGGCGTATTCCTCCTTTTCGAGGCAGCGAAACGCCCCGTCGCGGTACATGGTTTCAAGGGCCGTGTTTTTGATCACGTACAGCAGATGGATTTTGACTCCGTCCACGCCGAGATCCGACAGAATCCGGGCTCCTTCGAGCATCATGGCACGGTTTTCCCCCGGCAGTCCCAGGATGATGTGGGCGCAGACCTTGATGTTTCTGGCCCGGGTCGGAGCGACGGCTGCCTTGAAACAGGCGAAATCATGCCCCCGGTTGATGAGGGTAAGGGTCCGGTCGTGGGGACTCTGGAGGCCGTATTCCACCCAGATCAGACGGTCCCGTGCATAGTCCCCCAGAAGATCCAGGATGCCCTCGTTCACACAGTCGGGGCGGGTTCCGATGGACAGGGCCACCACATCGTCGACGGACAGGGCCTCGTCATACACGGCCTTGAGCCGCGGCAGGGGTCCGTAAGTGTTGGTGAACGCCTGGAAATAGACCATGAATTTTCGGGCCTTGTAACGTCGGATCAGTCCGGGTTTGCTTTGTTCGATCTGACTTCGGACGGACAGGCCCAGGGCATGGGCCCCGGTGCCCGAGCCCCTGGGGCTGCAATAGATGCACCCGCCGGTGGACAGGGTGCCGTCGCGGTTGGGACAGGAAAAACCGGCGTCCACGGTCAGTTTCTGGACCCGTTCGCCAAAGACGGACCGCAGGTAATGGTTTAAATCGTTGTATCGTTTATGCATCGTGCTCATCCAGCTGTTGACCTCCGGGCCCGGCTCGCCTATATTGAAAGAATTTCAGACATTACCACCCCTGGGTGTGGAAGACAAGATACCAAAAGACGGACAATGATGGGTTCAAGCGGGAAAATCTACGATGTGATTGTGGTGGGCGCCGGTCATGCGGGCTGTGAAGCGGCCCTCGCCGCTGCGCGGATGGGCTGTGACGTGTTGTTGATGATGATCGATCTGGACAAGGTGGCGGCCATGCCGTGCAGTCCGTCCATCGGAGGGACGGCCAAGGGCCAGATCGTCCGGGAAATCGATGCCCTGGGGGGTGAAATGGCCCGGATTTCCGACCGCTCGGCCATTCAGTATAAAACCCTGAACACCAGCAAGGGACCGGCCGTTCACGCCACCCGGACCCAGAACGATAAAAACCTTTACCATAAAGCCATGAAGGCCGTGCTGGAACACCAGGACCGGCTCGACCTTCGCCAGGCTCTGGTCGAGTCTCTGATCGTCGAGGACGGCCGGATCCGGGGGGTGGTGGATTTCACCGGTTTCGTCTACCCGGGGCGCTGCGTGGTGCTGACCACCGGAACCTTTCTGAGCGGGCTGGTTCATATCGGCACCATGCAGCTCAAGGCCGGTCGGACCGGAGAATTCGCCGCCTATGGTCTGGCAGAGAATCTTCGGAACCTGGGTTTTGATCTGGGCCGGATGAAAACAGGCACCCCGCCCCGGCTTCACCGTCGGAGCATCGATTTTTCCCG
Organism: Desulfatiferula olefinivorans; assembly: GCF_054657895.1. Taxonomy (NCBI): domain Bacteria; kingdom Pseudomonadati; phylum Thermodesulfobacteriota; class Desulfobacteria; order Desulfobacterales; family Desulfobacteraceae; genus Desulfatiferula; species Desulfatiferula olefinivorans. Next base: position 28,556 of record NZ_BAAHXV010000021.1, read on the forward strand.
ATTCGTCGAGCACAGCGCCGATGAAACGCCCCGCCCCTTTTCCTTTTCAAGCCGGGCGGCGTCGACCATCCGGATGCCCAGCTACATCGGCCATACCAACGCCCGCAGCCGCAAGATCATCATCGACAACCTCCATCAGTCCCCGCTTTACTGCGGCACCATCAAGGGAGTGTCAGCCCGCTATTGCCCCTCGTTCGAAGACAAGGCCGTGAAATTCCCACAGCGGGAAAGCCATCATGTCATTCTCGAACCCGAAGGAATCGAAAGCGAGGAAATCTACGCCAGCGGCCTGGGCAACAGCATGCCCATCGATGTCCAGCTGGACTTCGTTCACTCCGTGGAAGGCCTGGAAGAGGCGGAAATCATCCGTCCGGCCTACGCCATCGAATACGATTTCGTCAATCCCCTTCAGCTTCAGCCCACCCTGGAAACCAAACGGGTCAAGGGCCTGTATATGGCGGGCCAGATCAACGGCACCTCGGGGTATGAAGAGGCCGCCGGTCAGGGCATCTGGGCCGGGATCAACGCCGCCCTGTCGGTTCAGGGACGGCCGCCGTTTCTTCTGGATAGGTCCCAGGCCTACATCGCCGTCATGGTCGATGATCTGGTGACCCGGGGAACGGTGGAGCCCTACCGCATGTTTACCTCCCGGGCCGAATACCGCCTGGTGATGCGGGAAGACAATGCCGACCTGAGGCTTCGGGAAATCGGTCACGGCCTGGGCCTGGTCGATGAGGATACGGTCCGTGAGGTTCGTGACCGGAAAAAGCAAATCGAGGGAGAAATCAGCCGGATTCGCTCCGCCGTCGTCAAACCCCGTGACGAGGTCAACACCTATCTGGCCTCCAGGGGATCCAACACGATCAGCAACGGTGTCCATCTCGATCAGTTGCTCAAACGGGCCGAACTGGATTACGATGTGGTCGATGCCCTGGCGAAAGCACCGGATCCGCCGGCTCCGGACGTGGCCCGGCAGGTGGAGATCGAGATCAAGTATGAGGGGTACATCGACCGGCAGCGTGCCGAAATCAACAAGTTCAGGAGCCTGGAACGCATCCGGATTCCCGACGATTTTGACTACGGGGCCGCCCACGGGCTGTCCAACGAGATCCGTGAGAAACTGTCCCGGATCAGGCCCCTGTCGCTGGGGCAGGCCTCCCGGATCGACGGCATCACCCCGGCGGCGATTTCCGTTCTGATGGTCAGCCTCAGGAAAGGCGAGGCGCGAAACCGCTCGGAACCTTGACACCGAAGGGTGGAACGCTTATTTTTGAGCAAACGTCCATTCAGGTTAATCATGAGTCAATCTCTTGCCGGCGCGTGATGAAAAAAGCCCGGAACGCGTGATATTCAATTAAAGGAAGACCAGATCATGTCCGAGACAGATTATTATAAATTGCTGGGTGTTGAACGAACCGCATCCGCGGAGGACATCAAAAAGAGCTACCGCAAGCTCGCGATGAAGTACCATCCGGACAAGACCAAGGGCGATAAAGCCTCCGAAGAGAAATTCAAGAAAATAAGTGAGGCCTACGCCGTGCTGAGCGATCCGGAAAAACGCAAGGAGTACGACACCTTCGGTTCGTCCGGATTCAAGCAGCGCTACAGCCAGGAGGATATTTTCCGCGGGTTTGATTTCGGCGATATTCTTCGCGAGTTCGGGTTCGGCGGCTTTGGCGGTTTTTCCGGAAGGCGGGGCTCCGGCGGTGTCCACGGCCATCGCCAGGCCGTCAAGGGGTCGGACCTGGTGTATGAAATCCCGTTGACCCTCAGGGAAATTGCCGAAGGAACCACGAAAAACATCGTGCTTCAGCACCAGCCGGACGGGGGGCAGGTCAGCGTGAAAATTCCCCGGGGGCTGATTGAAGGGAAGAAAATCCGGCTTCCTGGAAAAGGCGAACCCAGTCCCTACGGCGGCCCCGCCGGGGATGTGTTCATCAAATCCAAGGTTCTGTCGGACCCCGTGTTTTTTGCCGAAGGTTACGATCTTAACGTCAACCGCTCCATTCGCTTGTCCGAGGCCCTCCAGGGAACGACCCTGGCTGTCCCGACCATTTACGGCAAAGAACTGAGTCTGAGAATTCCTCCGGGAACCCAGCATAAAACCAAAATGCGGTTGTCCGGTCACGGGTTGCCCCACATGAAGGGGGACGGCTCGGGTGATCTTTTTGTTCACATTCTTCTGCTTCTGCCCAAAACGCTCAACGATCAGCAGAAAAAAATCGTCGAAAAACTGGCTCAGGTCGGCCTGTAATGGCTCATAATTATTGACAAGAGCCGGTTTTCACGATACGGGCTTATGTATTGTCGCTTTACAAAAGCCTATAACTCCTGCAATATGGTGGACAATGATACGCCCGACACCCTCCCAATGGATTCGTATATGCCCGAATTGATCGAGGTCCTGTCCGATACCGATATCGCGCGCAGGGTTTCTGCCGTGGCTGCGGCCATCTCACAGGATTATGCCGGGAAAAGTCCGGTGTTTGTGGGGGTTCTCAAGGGGGCGTTTATTTTTCTGGCGGATCTGGTGCGCCATGTGACACTGCCCCATCAGATAGGATTCGTCGGTGTGTCCAGCTATGGAAGCGGCACCGAGTCGTCCGGACGCATCCGTGTTTACCATGAACTCGATATCGATATCGAAGGCAAAGATGTGATTCTCGTCGAAGATATTGTTGACACCGGACTGACATTGACGTTTATTGTCGAATATCTTCGGTCGTTTCATCCGGGAACCGTCAGGATTTGTTCTCTGATTGATAAACGTGAACGCCGTAAGGTTGATGTGGTGGTGGATTATGCCTGCCATGAAATCGCCGAGGGGTTTCTTGTGGGGTATGGCCTGGACCATGCGGAATACCACAGAAATCTTCCGGCTATTTATCATCTGAAATTACAATAGAATGAGGATGGACAATGATCATTACCTGTGGGGAATGCGATTCCAGTTTTGTGCTGGATGACAGTTTGATTAAATCCAGTGGTTCGAAAGTCAGGTGCTCCAATTGTAAACATGTGTTTGTCGTTTACCCCGCACCGCCAAAACCCGATCCCGAACCCGTGAAAGGCGTCGAACCCCCGATGCCTCCCCAGGCAGCCCCGGCCCCCGTCCGGGCCGTCCATGGCGACGACGATCCCGATCTGACCCAGGCCGTCGAGCAGATCGTCGAAGATGATTTGAGTTTCACCGATGAGGAGCTGGGGATCACCGCAACCTCAGTCTCACCGCGTGTTGAGCGTCCCCGCGAACCCCAGGCCCCGGCGGCCCCCGTCGCTGCCCAGCCTCCGGCCGATGAACCGGCGCCTGTCGAGGAAGCGGCTGACGAAGACATTCTCGATTTTTCCGATTTCGAACTTGATATGGATGAAGAGGTCCTGCCGTCCGATGCGCCCGCCGAGGCGGCCGACGATCTGTCCCTGGATTTTGAGGACACAGGGATCGAGGCGCCGGCGGATGCGGACGATGGGCTGGATCTGGATCTGGAATCCGACGAGGAGGAGCTGGATTTTTCCGACCTCGAATTGGAGCTTGGCGGCGGGTCGGATGAATTGGCCGCCACGGATGTTGTGGGTTCGACCGTGGACCGTGAGGAGATCGGTTCGGCGGACACCATGGTGGTGGACGACGCGGAACTGGATTTTTCCGATCTGGATCTGGTTGAGGATGCTGAGGCCGAGGATCTTGATCTGTCCCTCGATGAGGTTTCCGAACAGACCGAAACCCTGATGAGCGACGACGAACTGGACTTTTCGGATCTCGAGCGTGAACTGGACGGAACCTTGGACAGCGCCGATGATCAGCCCGCCGATGTGGGGGACCTCGATCTGGATCTGGATCTGGACCAGGCCGAGGACGAGCCTGAAACCGTTCTGATGGGCGACGACGACCTTGATTTCTCCGAGTTCGAACTGGATCTGGAAGAAGATCAGGAACCGGGACCCACGGAAGAAAAATCCGTCGAAGCGGCCGCCGAGGAAGAACTTGATTTTTCCGATCTGGCCGGTGTGCTTGAGTCCGATGAACCGATTCCCGACCTTCCCGACCGTGACGAGGACATTGATCTCGAACTGGATTTCGACGATGACGAAGCCCCGGCGGCCAAGGCCAAGGGGCAGGCCCAGGAAGAAGAGGAACTGGACTTCTCCGACCTGGAAGATCTGCTGGACGACCTGGATGAGGGCGCCGACCACGGTGCCCAGGCCCCCGATGATCTCAAACTCGAACTCGATGAAGCCATGGACGAGGACCTGGATTTCGAACCCGTGAAAACCAAGGCCGCGGCCCCGGCAGACGACGATCTGGACTTCTCGGATGTGGAAGCCATGCTGGGCACCGATGACCAGGATGAGGATCTGGATCTTGATCTGGGGACGAAGAAACCCGTTTCGGGTTTTGACGAAGACGAGGCCGACCTTGAGCTGGCCCTGGACGACGATGACGACAGCGACATCGAGCTGGAGCTGGATCTGGGTGAGGATGAGGCGGCGGAAATGGACGAAACGGACGACGATGAGGCGGCATCGGAGATGCCCGCCGCCGCAGACAAGGCGTCCAAGGCCGCCAAGGCCGATGCCGGAAAGAAAGACAAGAAAGCGCCCAAACGCAAAGCCAAGGGCGGCGGAGGCCTGATTGTGAAACTGGTTGTGACGCTGATTGTCGTGCTGCTTCTGGCGCTGGGGGTTTACCTGTCACGGGAGAAGATCGAGGATATGACCGGCTTTGCCGTTCCGGCCGTGGCTCCGCTGGAGGGCCTGAGGGACAGCATCGGCGCCATGGGCATTCCCGGGATCAGTGACTGGGTGAAACCCGCCCCCAAAGATCCCCAGGGGAAACTTTTTCTGAAAACATCGGGCATCACCGGAAAAATTATCGTCAGCCCCACGCTGGGGGATCTGTTCGTGATCACGGGCAAGGTTCAGAACAACTATCAGGGTACACGGAATTCCATCAGCCTGGTGGGGAAACTTTTTGGTGAAGGAGGGAAGGTGGCCCAGTCCAAGCTGTTTTATGCCGGAAACGTCATTCCCGAGGAAGAGCTGATCACCATGGATGAGGAGATCATCAAAAAACGTCTCCAGAACCGTCTGGGAGACAACGGCGTCAACGCCAAGGTCCGGCCGGGCCAGATCGTGCCGTTCATGGTGGTGTTCACGAATTTTTCACAAAATCTCACCGAGTTCTCCGTGGAAACCGGCGGCTCCTTCCAGGGCGCGGCCATTCAATAAAAAAACGGCTCCCTGTTCAGAGGAGCCGTGATGAAAGACCGACATCACCCCGGACGCCCATGGGGCGCCGGGGTGATGTGTTTTGGTGGATCAGGCCGGGCTGAACACGTCCGGTTCGAAGTCAAGGGTCCTGAAATAATCCTCCATGGTTTCTTCCCGCCGAATCAGTTCCACCTGTCCGTCTTCGCGCAGCAGCAGTTCCTTGGGCCTCATCTTGGCGTTGTAGTTGAACCCCATGGCGTGTCCGTGGGCCCCGGTGTCGTGGATCAGAAGAAGATCGCCGTCCTCGATGTGGGGCAGGGGGCGCTGCACGGCGAATTTGTCGTTGTTTTCGCACAGGGACCCCACCACATCCACCACGGTGTCCGGCGGCGCATTCTCCTTGCCCAGAACGGTGATGTGATGATAGGCGCCGTAGATTCCGGGCCGCATCAGCGAGGACATGCAGGCGTCAACGCCGATGTAGGACCGGTAGATGTCCTTCCGGTTGATGGCCCGGGTGACCAGAACGCCGTGGGGGCCGGTCATGTATCGGCCGCTTTCCAGGCAAAGCCGGGGCGCGTATCCGTGGGTTTTTTTGAATGCGTGGAACAGAGCGCTGATTTCCCGGCCCATGGCCGAAAGGTCCAGCGGTTCGTCTTCGGGCCGGTAGGGAATGCCCAGTCCCCCGCCGATGTTGACGAACTCGAACCGGATGCCCAGATCATCCGAGACCTGGGCGACCATATCCAGAATCATTCGGGACGTTTCGACCATGTAGGCGTAATTTCTTTCGTTGGACGCCAGCATGGTGTGCATGCCGAATCGTGTGGCGCCCCGGTCCCGTGCTTTTCGATAGGCGTCGGTCACCTGGTCGTGGCTGATGCCGTACTTGGCTTCCACCGGATTGCCGATGATCGTGTTTCCGGTGCGTCGGGGGCCGGGATTGTAACGGAAGCAGATCAGGTCCGGCATGACGGGGACTTTGTCGATCAGGCTGATGTCGTCGAGGTTGAGGATGCAGCCCCCTTCTTTTTCCGCCATCAAAAAATCGTCCAGGCTGGTGTTGTTGGAGGTGAACATCAGATCATCGCCCCGGGCTCCCGTATTGCGGGACAGAACCAGTTCGGGTACGGAGCTGCAGTCGAACCCGAACCCCATGTCCCGCATCAGCCGGAGAATCGCCGGGTTGGGCAGGGCTTTGACAGCGAAGTATTCACGGAATCCCTCGATCTGCTCGAAGGCCTTGATCAGGCGGGCACCGGTGTCCCGGATGCCTTTTTCATCGTAAATATGAAAGGGGGTGCCGAAGTGACGGGCAATGTCTGTGAGAACGGGTGTCAAGCGGTTCGTGTAATCGGTTGATAACGGCATGGCTTTTTGTCGTCTCCTTGTGTGTCATGGAAAAGGTGTTTCGGTAATTTCATCGATGCGGACAGAGTCCAGCGGGATCTGGGAACTTTCCTTGTATGTGTGAAGCGCAATGGTGGTTTCCGTTCGGGTCACATGGGTAACGGCGGCGATTTTCCGGGTGATGGCGTCCGAAAGGGCCGATGTGCCCGAGACCCTTAGCTTGAGGAGGAAACAATCGTTTCCGGTGATGAAATGGATTTCCTGGATTTCGGGGATGGCCGAGAGTTGGGCGGCGACCTGATCCGCCTGTGCGGGATCATCCAGATGGGCACGGACAAAGGCCACCATGTTCCGGTTGAAGCACCCGGGGTTGAGGATCACCTCATACCCGTTGATAATCCCCTGCTTTTCAAGCTTCCGTATGCGTTCAAGCACGGCGGACGGCGCCATGTTCACCTGGCGGGCCACCTCCACATTGGGCACCCGGGCTTTTTGCTGAAGGATGCCGAGAATTTTAAGGCTGATTTCGTCGATCATTCGCTTTAATTCCTTTTTTTTGAAAATATAATTAAAGCTATAGCCTGTGTCAAGAATATAATACGGTTTATCTCTTTAATATAAGAATAAAGTTCGCCGGGCAGGCTCAGGGGGCAGGGGCTGTGTCGGACCGGTGCCGCACATAGACCCGTTCACGGGCCTGGGCGGCGGCGTCGAGCACGCCGATCCGGCTGTCCACGTAATCGAAGACCCGGGCCGTTTTATCGCGCCCGGGCCGCAGGATGCGTCCCAGGTATTGCAGCAGACGGCCCGAAAAACGGATGGGGTAGATCAGAAACAGGCTGGACAGGCGGCTGGAGTCGAAGCCTTCGCCAAGGAGCTGGCTGGTGGCGATGAGGATGGGGATCTCCCGGCGCTCCAGGCGTTCCATGATCTCCCGGCGCTCGGCGGGTTTCAGGTCGCCGGTGAACAGGACGGCATCGAGCCCGTGGCGATCGGCCAGCAGCTGACGGATGATCCGGCAATGGTTCTTTCGGTCGGACAATACCAGGCAGACCCCGTTTTCCTGCCGGGATTCACGGGCAATGTCCGCGGCGATGAGTTCGTTTCTCTCAGGGTCTTCAACCAGTTCGGCCATCAGCCGGGCATAGTGGCGGGTGGGGTCGGTGCGAGAGGTGAAGTCCGTGGGCCGGATGATCACCTCGGCTTCGAGGATATGGCCTCTTTCGATCAGATCCCGCTGGTCCACCTCGAAGGCCGAATCGCCCAGGTGCCAGAAAATCAGAGGCGACAGCCGATCCCGCCGGAAGGGGGTGGCCGACAGGCCGGTCATGTAATAGGCATCGAAGGCGCTGACCGCTTCGTGAAAGGTCCGGCTGGGCGTTCTGTGGCATTCGTCGACCACCAGATGGCCCACATGGGGCGTCGTCTGGTCCAGGACCTTGTACAGGGACTGGACCATGGCCACGGTGATTTTTTCACCCAGCCGGAACACCCCCGAACCGATGAACCCCACGTCCGGTTCGGGAATACCCAGAAAATGCTCGATGCGGTCGATCCACTGGGCCGCCAGGTCCCGGGTGTGGACAACAATGAGGGCGGGCTGTTTGCGTGCGGCAAGAATGGCCAGCATCATCACGGTTTTTCCGGCGCCCGTTGGGGCGGTCAGCACGGCGAAGTGCTTTTTGAGAACGGCGTCGACCGCGGTCTGTTGAAAGGGTTTGAGTTGCCCGGAGAATCGGAGGTCGACGTCGGGTAGGCGCCGTCTGCGGTCGTCGATCGCAAACGCATGGCCCGCCTGCCGGAGCAGGGTGATGAGCGGGCGCATGTAGCCCCGGGGGATCCGGGCGCCGTTTTCGTCTTCATGATAGAATTCGAGATATCTGGGCACGCCTCGGTTGTAACGGCCGTGTTTTTCGTTGTCCAACCAGACCGGATTGGTCAGGGTCAGGTTCGTTTTGAGAATCCGGCCCAGCTCCGGGGTGATTGTCGGCAGAAGGATGGTCCGGTCCAGGATGATCTGCATTCCGGTCACTCCGTTTTTGGATCAAAGAAGGTGACAGCGCTTGGTTTGCTTTCTTTTAAACGATCCACTTTCTTTTTGCAATATCATGGAAAATGTTTTAACATACCCCCATTATTAGCGTTATGAAAAAGATTCGCCTTCTATCGTAACATTCACGAAAACCTCCCGAACATGGGTGACGCATCATGGGACGCCCCGTGATACTAGTGCCTTTGTCTCAATGTAACAGACGCTGGATTTTCAAACCATGGCGCATGATACAAAGACCATTCTGTTTGTCGACGACGAGGAAAGCATCCTCGAGGTGGCGAGCGAATATTTCACGCAGAAAGGCTATCAGGTGATCACCGCCATAAACGGCGAAGCCGCCCTGGCCGTTCTGGAAAAGACCGACGTGGACTGTTGCTTCACGGATATCAACATGCCGGGCATGGACGGCCTCGAACTGGCCGAGCACATCCGTGAACTGGACATGACCATTCCCGTGATCGTGATGACCGGCTACCCCTCCCTTGAAAACACGATCAACACCCTGAAAAACGGGGTGGTGGATTTTTTGATCAAGCCGGTGAACCTCGAGCAGATGGAACTGTGCGTTCAGCGGGTTTTGCGTCAGCGAACGATTTTTGAGGACAACATTCTGCTCAAAAAAGAGCTGGCCAGCAAAAAACGCATCGAGGCGTTGAACCGGGAGCTGCTCACCAAGGTCGACGAGCTGAATAATCTCAACAAGATCATGAACGATTTCGAGCAGGTGTCGTCAAGCCGCGAACTGTTTTCCCGGGTGGTGGAACTGGCCCGGGAGGTGACCCATGCCGATGAATCCCGCCTGTTTATCATCAGCCCCGTTCAGGACCGGCCTGTGCAGGTCAACGCTTCCATAAACGGCGGTGAGAGCCTGGTTCCGGTGGATGCTTCCATGGAAAAACTGGTGCTTGAAATCGTTGACGACGGGATCCCCCTTTTGATTTCAGAATGCGCCGGCCTGGGGTCTCTGCCCGAGCGCATCCATTCGGCCATGGCCGTTCCCCTCAAGATCAGAGAAAAGGTTTTCGGGGTGGTGGCGGCCTTTGTGGGCGACGGCAGCTACCGGTTTAACGAACGGGATCTCTACTATCTGTCGTTCATGGGCGCCAAGGCGGCCGATACGGCTGAAAACATCGCCCTTTACGAAACCATCAGCGAGAATCTTTTCTCCACCCTGAGGGCCTTCGTCAAGGCGGTTGAAGCCCGGGACGCCTACACCAAGGAGCATTCCAACCGGGTGGCTGAAATGGCCGTGGTGCTCGGCCGTGAGATGGGGTGCAGCGACGAGGAACTCAACCTTCTGAATTTTGCGGGGCGGCTTCACGATATCGGCAAGATCGGCATTCGGGACAACATCCTGCTCAAACCCGGCCGGCTGACCGATGAGGAATTTGAAATCATCAAGGAACATCCGGTCATCGGGGCACGCATTGTCAGCCAGCTGGGGCTGTGGGACAGGGAAACCCAGATCATCCGGCACCACCATGAACGATTCGACGGGTCCGGTTATCCGGACGGCCTCAAAGGGGTGGCCATTCCCTTTCTGGCCCGGATCATGTCGGTGGCCGATGCCTACGACGCCATGGCCTCGGACCGGGCCTACCGGAAAAAGCTCGATCTTGCGCGGGTGCTTTCGATCATCCGTGACGGATCGGGAGCCCAGTTCGATCCGCGGGTGGTCGATGTGTTTGTTCGACTGGTCGAGGGCGGTCGATGGATGTTTGACTAGGCCTTCCGGCAGGGCGGCTCACGCTTGGTTTTTTTGGCTCCGGCGGTTTACGTGTTTACACCCGAAGACGCAAATGCTATAATTCCAGCGTTTTTTATGAGGTTTTTCACCATTTTTCATCTGCTGTTCGGCGAATGACAAATCAGACTGACGTGCATTTTGTGGCAGGAGAGGGCGGCCGTTAACCATGGCGAATGACGTGAATCCCCAGATCAAGCGAAATTACTTCCGAGCCCCCATTTCGGCGAAAACCCGGGCGGTGCTGGTCGATGAATCCCAGCGGGGGATGATCCGCAAATGTCTTGACCTCAAGGTGATGCCGGATGTCGATGGGTTGATGGACCGACCCGGCAGCCAGAGTTTGGCCCAGCTGGTCCTTCTTCTCAGCCGGATCGATGAAAAGCTCGATCGGGTGCTTGAGAAACTGGGCGACGAGACGACTGAAAAGCGCGAGCTTGTCGTGCGGGATACGGTGGACATCAGCGGGTCAGGCATCAGCCTTCTGCTTAAGGAACCGCTGGCCAAGGGACGGCTTCTGCATCTTTCCATCACGTTCACCGGGTCGCACATGGGCCGCCTCGATGTCCTGGGCCGGGTGGCCCGCAGTGTTTCCGTCGGCAATGAGAACGATGCCCTGTTTCAGACCGGCATCGAATTCGAGGACCTGACGGAGGCTGAAAAGGATCAACTGGTCAAATACACCTTCAGCCTGAACCGGGAACATATCCGGGCCGCCGGGGCGAACAACCAATGAACAAAACCGGACCGGCGTCACAGGCGTCGGAGGGTGGAGCGACACATGCTGAAACAGGACGTCCATGAACGACGCAAAGGCCTCCGGGTCGAGTTCGATACGGAGGTCACGGTGAGGGCGGGGGGGCAGGATACCCGATACGTCGGCAGCTCCAGGGATCTGAGCCTGAGGGGTGTGTTCATTACAACCGATATCGGGCTTGCGGAGGGCACCGCCTGCGAGGTGGAGATTGCCCTGTCCGGTCTTGAAGAGAAGCTGGTGCTGTGCATGGACGGGCATGTGGTCCGGACCACGGAGACGGGCTATGCTATTTATTTTGATTCGGTGGATCTGGAAACCTACACCCACCTCAAAAACATTGTCAAATACAACGCCCCGGATTCGGAACCGGTCTGACGGGCAGTCGCGATTGAACACCAGGGAACGACGGAACGAATGGATGCGAATCTGATCAACCCGTTTATCAACGCCACCACCAACGTCCTGAGTACCATGGCCTTCGTGGAATGCAAGGTGGGTAAGCCCTATCTGAAAAAAGACGACGAGGCCCGGGGCGACGTGACCGGCGTGATCGGTATCACCGGCGATTCGAACGGCACCATTGCCGTGACCTTTGACCGGTCGAGTATTCTTAAAATCGTATCCAACATGTTCGGGGAGGAAATGACGACGCTGAACCACGAGGTTGCCGACGCCGTCGGTGAACTGGTCAATATGATTTCCGGTCAGGCCAGGCGCGAGCTCGAAGAGGGCGGCCGGCTGTTTCATGCGGCCATTCCCACGGTGATCAGCGGCAACGGCCACTGCGTGACCCATTACACGGACGGACCCAAGATCGCGATACCCTTTACAACCGCCGATGGAAACTTTACGATTGAGGTGTGTCTTGAATCATGATTATAACAGCTATGACCGGTTGGACCTTGACAGGATGGGCCTATGAGTACCTCTATTAAGATTCTCGTTGTTGATGATTTTGCCACCATGCGCCGTATCATGAAGAATATCCTCAAACAACTGGGATACACGAACATCGGTGAAGCAGATGATGGGACCACCGCCCTGGAGGAAATGAAAAAGACCACCTACGACCTGATCATTTCCGACTGGAACATGCCCAAGATGTCCGGGCTGGATCTGCTGAAAACCGTTCGGTCGGACCCCGTGTACAAGGAAGTCCCCTTTCTCATGGTGACGGCCGAGGCCCAGAAACAGAACGTGATCGAGGCGGTGCAGGCCGGGGTGTCCAACTACGTTGTCAAACCCTTCACCGCCGAGGCCATCGCCGAAAAACTCGATAAGATACTGGATTGATAAGGGGAAGGTTGCGCCCCTCCCATTGGCCCCCTCTCCGGGTGCCGCATCGTTTGCCCATCAGAGGAATGTATGTCACGAATCTTGTTTGCCGGAGAGTATGAGCATCTCCCCGCCCTGTCCGACCATCTTTCAAAAGAGGGCCATGAGCTCCGGCCCGCCTCGGATGTCAGGCAGGCCATGGCGCGGTTGAACGATGAGGCGTATGATGTCGTCGTGGCCGGTCGGTCCCTGGCGGACGAGGAGCGGCAAGCCCTGATGGCCCATGCGTCCCGAAAAGACGGGGAAATACGGTTTATCGCCCTTTCGGAACCGGACCCGGCCGGTGAACCGTCCGGCTCATCTCAAACCGACCGGGACAACGACGCCGCCTCCTGCGCCACATCCATTTCCCGGATGCTGGCCGATGAACAAAAAAAAGCACCGGCCCGAGACGCCCGGGGATTTCAGTTTTTCGATTTTATCGGTGAAAGCGAGGCCATCCGCAAGATTTCTTCCATGGTATCACGGGTGGCCGCAACGGACAGCACGGTCCTGATCACCGGAGAGAGCGGGACGGGAAAAGAGCTGATCGCCCGGGCCATTCACAAGAACAGTCCCCGCCGGGAGGCCCCGATGATCATCATCAACTGCGGGTCCATCCCCGGTGAACTCCTGGAAAGCGAGCTGTTCGGTCATGAAAAGGGTGCGTTCACCGGCGCCCACCGGACCCGCATCGGCCGATTCGAACTGGCCGACGGCGGGACGATCTTTCTTGACGAGATCGGCGACATGAGCCCCGATCTTCAGGTCAAGCTGTTGCGCGTCCTTCAGGAAAAATGCTTCGAACGGGTGGGCGGAGCCCGGTCGATTCATGTGGACGTACGGATCATCTCGGCCACCAACAAGGATCTGAAAAAAGCCATCCTGGACAACACCTTCCGGGAGGATCTGTTCTACCGGCTGAACGTCATTCCCATCCAGGTACCGCCGTTGCGCAGTCGGAAAACCGACATTCCCCTTCTGATCGATTATTTTATCCGCAAGCTCGACGAAAAGAACCGCTGGGGTCTGAAAACCTTCACGCCGGAGGCCATGGCCGCGCTGTGCCGATACGACTGGGCCGGTAATGTCCGTGAACTGGAAAACCTGATGGAACGTCTGTCCGTGCTCATCGAATCGGATCGTGTGGAGCAGGACGATCTGCCCGACTACATCACGGGGACGCCTTCGGCGGATGACGGGGGGAGCGACACCACGGTCAGCGATTTCTTCGAAAACGGCATGGGATTCAACGAAGCCGTGGAGGAACATCAGAAAAAGCTGATTCTCCATGCCCTGAACAAGACCCACTGGGTCAAGGCCAAAGCGGCCGAGATGCTGAAGATGAAACGCACCACCCTGGTCGAGAAAATCAAGAAAATGAATCTTGAACCGGATCAGGAGGGATGGGAGGATCCCGATCCCGATGACTGACCGGTTTTCTTCCGGCCCCTCCGGCGGGCCTGCCCTGCGCCGTTCCGGCGCGATGATTCCCATCACACCCCATGAACATTGCCGCTGATTCGCTGTTGCGGAGGGTCGGACTGCGCCAAAATTTTGGCGAAAACGGGTAGACGGTCGGCGTTTGGGTTGAACCGGACCGGGCGCGATAGGGATTCCGGGGCCGCGTTAAGGCGTATATCCCGTAAAAGGTTGGACATTCGAGGGTTTAGAGGGTGTGTGGCATGTACATTGCAAAAAACGGTCGCAGTGAATGAACCGGTTCGGAAGGGGCCGCCGCCTGCCGGGCTTTCCCGATGAATTTTCGGGAGTCATCGTTCAATGGCCGGTTTCGCCAAATGGGCGTTGACTTTTTGATTGTTTGTGCTAATGCTTCGATATTATTTGTGTTATGACATGTTGAACCGGTTTCGGATCACCGCATAGAAATCGTCCAAACGTTGACGGCTTCGTAAAACATCCGATTTTAAGCGTTGCGCTTCATCCCTCGTCACTGCGGCGTACCCTCAGTACGCCTCATTCCTCGGGATTCGCGACGCCTTGAACTCGAACGCTTTTCTTTGCCGTCATGTGATGACTTTATACGAGACCGTCAAGCCTGAAACGAGAACGCGTCTATGACCCGAGGAACACTCATCAAGATCCTGGTCTTTCTGCCGTGCCTGAGCCTGCTCCTCCGCCTCGGGTGGGACCCCGTCGCTGTGGGGGCCGACCTCACCGCCATCGAGGTCAACGCCGATCCCTACTCGGTCAGCATCGCTTTGACGGAAGCCGCACCGTACAAGGTGGTTCAGTTCGATCAGTCCGAGGTCCTCGTGGCCTTCAAGGACGTTCGGACGGCCGAAAGCCTGACGCCCACGGGCGAAGGCGGGCCGTTTATCCGTGAGGTCCGGATAGCCCAGCGACGGGGTGATATCGTATCTTTGATTATCACCACCGACGGGAATATCGGTTCCTTGAGCGCCCGGTGGCTTGCCGATCGAAAGGCCCTTGTGGTCGCCCTGTCTCCGGCCGGCGGCAGAGCCAAGGAAAAGAAGGTCCGGAAACTCAGCCGGACCGCGGGCGATACGCCCGCGGTGATCGCTTCGAAACCGTCGGTGGCCCGTGAAACGTCCGAACCGGTCGATTCGGTGCAAGAACCGGTCGAGTCCCCGGCTGAATCACGGGGCGCTCCGGCGTCGGTCATCGAAGAGGAGATCGGCTTTGCGCTGGGCGGGCGAAGCTTTGACAATCGATATTCGGGCAGCACCCAGGATCTGTTTCTTGAGCTTCGCTCCGACGCCTGTGAGGACCTGGCGGATGTCAAGCGGGCCGTACTGCTGTGCAGTCAGGGCGGCTGGACCCGGGGATTTGAAATCTTCAACCGCTATGCCGACGATCGGAGCCTCAGTGTCGACTGCCTTGAAAATGTCATGGTTCTGAGGGCCTACAGTTTTTTTAAAGGGCTTGAGGACCGGGACACCCGGGGCCTTTTCGAGGCGGCCGGATATTTTCAGGATCTTTTGGCCTATTTCCCCAATTCGATTTACACCCCCTATGCCCTGACCTGTCTGGGAAAAATTTACGGAAGCCTGGGGGACCCGATCCGGTCGGAAGGTTATTTCCAGGTTGTGCTCAAGCAGCATGCCTATTACCCCGGGACCCCGGAGGTGATGTTCGAACTCGGCCGTATTTATTCGGAACGGAACGAAAGCAAGCCGGCGGTGGAGATGCTTCGCAGCGTGGTCACCCGGTTTCCCCACGGGGCCTTTATCGGCCAGGCCAAACTCCAGCTGGGCAAGGCCCTTTTCCAGATGAACGACTTCCACGGATGCGTCAAGGTTCTTGAGGATCTGGTCGACACACGGCCCCGCATGATTTTTGAAACACCCGATCTGCTTCAGTATCTGGGCAACGCGTATTATCACACGGGCCGGAGCGAGATGGCGCGTCAGGCCCTTGCCCGGGTCTACAATCTTTTCCCGGACCTTCCCGGCAAGGACACCCTGCTCACCCGCATCGGCGACACTCTGGTCGAAAACAACCAGAAAGAAAAGGCCGTCGCCGTCTTTCAGCGGGTGATTGCGATGTTCCCCGGATCCGACGGCTTCGTGATCAGCAGCATGCGGCTGGCGGAATTCCTCGAAAGCCGGGAAGAGAAAGAAAAAATGTACAACATGGTTATCGACGAATTCCCCGACAATCCCCTGGCACGGCTGGCGCTGATGCGCCTGGCCCTGCTTCAGAACGGCGCCGGGGAATACGAAAAAAGCGTCGAGACCGTCAAGCGGCTTCTGGCCACCCAGCCCCGTGCCCTCAAGCGCGACGCGGTCAACCTTCTTCAGGAATCCTCGGAGAGGATCTTCCGGCGGCTGCTTGAGAAGGATGAATACACCGAGCTGCTCAGCCGGTTCGAAACCGATAAACGGATTCTCGACGAGGCGGACAATCCCAACCTCTTTCTGCTGGTGGGGATGGCCTATCTGAAGGCCCATCTTCACGACAACGCCGTGGACATGCTCCTGAAGGCCTATAAGCGCACCGGAGAGAAGAAACGCCCGGCGGATCTGATTTACGCCCTGGGGGTGGCCATGGACGAGGCGGGCCGGGCCGACGAGGCCCTGGAGATGTTTCAGACCTATCTGAAATTTTTCCCGGATACGGCCGAGGCTCAGGATGTCCATGCCCGGATGGGCGGCATTTTTTTTCAGAAAAAAAAGTACGGCGAGGCGGTTTCTCATTACAAAAAAGCCCTGGCCCGGGGCGGAGAAAGCGCCGTGCGGGCTCGAATTCTTGTTGACATGTCAAGGTGTCACAGCGCCATGAACGATCACGCCACGGCCGTTGGCGACCTGATCAAGGGCATCAACCTGCTGGCCGGGGAACCGAAGGAGTCCTTTGATACCCTGGCGCTGGCCCATCGGCACCTGGGTGAGAATTACATGGCTCTAAGGGACTGGGACAAGGCCGCCGACGCCTTTTCCATGTCGGTCAAGTTCTCGGGGCCCGAAGACGACACCACGGAAGTGTATTTCATGATGGGTGAGGCCCACCAGAACAACCGGAATTTCGACGCGGCCGAAAAAGCCTATACCACCGTGGTCGAAACAGGGGATTCGTTCTGGAGCGGCATGGCCAAAGAACGCCTTCGCAGCATGAAACTCAAAGTCAAACTGGAAAACACCTGATCGGATTCTGACGCAGTCATGACGGACATCAAACCCATACTGGTGGTCGACGGCAACCTGTCATCCAAACGGGAGCGCATTGCCGTTCTCGAGAACTGGGGCTGCCACGTGATGTCGGCCCACGATAAGCCCGACGCCCTGGCCCGTATGGAAAAAACGGCGTTCGCCCTGGTGGTGCTTGGGGACGACGCGCCGGGAATGAGCACCGCCGAGTTCCTGGAACGGATCGCGGACGCCGATCCCCGGCCTCCCGTGCTGGTGACGGCAAGATCCGTGGCCGTGGACGCCGCCGTATCGGCCATGAAGGCCGGTGCCCTGGACTACCTGATCGAGCCCGTTCCGGCGGAACGTCTGCTCGCCCATCTGGAGGCCCTTCTGGCCGGGCCGGAAAAACACGGCGGCGTTGATGGAAGCGGGACCGGCGGAACCTCCCGCACGTCCCGACCCATCATCAGCGGGCATCCGGTAATGACGGATCTGACGGCCATGGTCGACCGGGTGGCCGACAGCACCGCATCGATTCTGATTCAGGGTGAAAGCGGCACCGGCAAGGAGCTGTTCGCCCGATACATCCACGACAAGAGCGCCCGGCGCAAGGGGCCCTTTGTGGCCGTGAACTGTGCGGCCCTGCCGGAAAATCTTCTGGAAAGCGAGTTGTTCGGTCATGAAAAGGGGGCCTTCACCGGGGCCGTCGCCCGCAAGGCCGGCAAGTTCGAACAGGCCGACGGCGGGACCCTGCTCCTTGACGAAGTCACGGAAATGCCGCTCCATCTTCAGTCCAAGCTGCTCCGGGTGATTCAGGAAAAAGAGGTGGACCGGGTGGGAGGCGGTGCGCCGGTGTCCGTGGACGTCCGGATCGTGGCGACCACCAACCGGAATATCCTGGAGGCCGTGTCCCGGGGGGAGTTCCGTGACGATCTGTACTACCGGCTGAACGTGATTCCCCTGACCATCCCGCCCCTGAGGGAACGGCGGTCGGATATCCCCCTTCTGGCGGCGCATTTCATCCGCAAGTTCAATGCCCTTGACAGGCGTAATGTCAAATCTTTGACAAAAGGGGCCCTTGATCGCTTGAACGGCATGCCGCTTCGGGGTAATGTCCGGGAGCTGGAAAACCTTCTCCAGCGGGCCGTGCTGCTGGCCCGCACCGAGATGATCACCGAGGACGACCTTGTCCCGGGTGTACCGGCTTCGCCCCCTCACAACGAGGCGTCGACCGATACGGCCCTGCCCGATGAGCTTTTGGCGTCCCCCCTCAAGGACGTGGAACGCCGGATGATTTTTCACACCCTGGGCAAAACGGGGGGAAACCGGACCCATGCCGCCCAGATTCTGGGCATCAGTGTCCGGACCCTTCGAAACAAACTCAATGAATACAAGGACAGCGGCGATCTTCCCGAGGACGAGGACCGCTGATTCCCTTCATCCCGCCTGACGGTCTCATGTGATATAGGCATGCATGTTGCATCTTTGTGTGGCCATGGAATGGAACACAAGGAGGGACATGATGACGGATTCCTATCTGTTCGACACGACCATGCGGCTTCTCGAAAAATCCGTGGGCGTCACCACGCGGCGACACAGCCTGATCTCCGGAAACATCGCCAATGTGGATACCGTGGGCTACCGGCCCAAAGACCTTGATTTCAAGAAGACCCTGGAAGCGGAAATGGCCCGGCAGCCGGAAAAACTTGCCCGAACCGATCCCCAGCACTACGCCTTCGGGGTCCCGTCCGATCTGAGCCGGACGGCCGTCGAATCCGGCGACATTTTCGACCCTGATCCGGTGAACATCGACACCGAAATGAGCAACCTGGTGGAAAACAACGTCAAATACCGGACCAGCGTGGATCTGCTCAAACGCAAGATCAACATCCTGAAACACGCCATCAGTGAAGGAGGACGGTAATGGACCTGATTAAATCGCTTCAGATCAGCGCCACGGCGCTTTCGGCCCACCGGACCAAGGTCAACGTGATTTCCGAAAACATCGCCAATTCGGAAACCACCCGCACCGAGGAGGGCGGTCCCTACCGGCGGAAAATGGTGGTGCTGGCCGACAAGACCATCACGCCGGATTTCCGGCAGACCTTCGAGCAGGCCTCCCGCACTTACAAGGGGGTCGAGGTCGAGGAGATCGTCGAATCCCAGGAGAATTTCAGGCTGGTCCACAACCCGGCCCACCCGGACGCGGATCCGGAGACCGGCTACGTGGCCATGCCCAACGTGGACACCCTGGCCGAGATGGCCGACATGCTGGTGGCCAAGCGATCCTACGACGCCAGCGTCACCGTGGTCCAGAACACGAAAAGCATGATCAGGCGCGCCCTGACCATCGGCGAATAAGGAGGGATGACCCATGGTGGACGGCATCAAAGGACTGGGCGGGCGTATTATGCGCCAGGAACCGGGCTCCGCGTTTTCCGCAGGTGACGACCGGGATTTTTCCGACCGGATCCGATCCATGCTCGAGGATGTGAACGACAAGCAGCACAAGGCCGATGCCGACGCACAGAAGGTGGTCAAGGGCGAGCTGGGCATCCATGAAGGGATGATTTCGATCACGGAGGCGGACATTTCCCTGCGGTACCTGGTCCAGGTTCGGGCCAAGGTGATGGCGGCATACAACGAAATCATCAAAATGCAGATATAATAACGACCTGCCTGCCCGTGGATTGACGGCCCCGTGACGATCAGCCGGCCCGCCGGGCGGAAAACCAACCGATTGATGTGGTGAAACGACTATGGCCATTGCGTTAGGACAGATATTCAACAATTTCAAGGAAGTGCCTCTTTCCAGGAAAATCGCCACCTTTGCCATTGCCTTTCTGGTGGTGGCCGGGGTGGGCAGTATTTTTTTGTGGGCCAATCAGTCCGAGTACAAGGTGGTGTTCACCCAGCTTCTGCCCGAAGAATCGGCGGAGATCGTTGAAAAGCTGAAAGAACTGAAGATCCCCTATAAATTCGAGCGCAGCGAAAGCGTCATCCTGGTGCCGGCGTCCCGGATTCATGACGCCCGCCTGGGGCTGGCCGAGGCCGGATTGCCCAAGGGGGGGATCGGCTTCGAAATCTTTGACAAAACCGATTTCGGCACCACGGAATACGTGCAGCAGCTGAACTTTCAACGGGCCATCCAGGGTGAATTGGCCCGGACCATCCGGGAAATGGACGAGGTCAAAGACGCCCGGGTCATCGTGGTGCTGCCCAAGGATTCGGTGTTCGTGGAGGACGTGAAACCCCCGTCGGCCTCGGTGTTTCTCAAACTCAGGTCAAGCCTTGCCCCGGGCAAGGTCGAGGCGATTGTGCATCTGGTGGCAAGCGCTGTCGAGGATCTGACGCCCGAGCTGGTGACCGTGGTCGATTCCGACGGCAAGGTGCTGTCCCGGGGGCTGGGTCTCGATGAGTCCAATACGCCGCTGACCAAGCAGCTCGAATACAAGCTGGCCTATGAAAAGAACATGGCCGGACGGGTCCAGACCATGCTCGAGGAGATTGTGGGGCCGGGCAAGGCCATTGTCCGGGTCACCGCCGATATGGATTTCGCCCAGGTGGATGTGAACGAGGAAATTTTCGATCCCGACACCCAGGTCGTCCGGAGCCGCCAGGCCATTGCGGACCGGTCGGACAAGAACGACGTGGCCGCCGGTCGGATTTCCAGCGTGAACCCCATCGGCAACGAAGGCGATCAGCCCCGGGGCCGGAGCGAGCTCAGTGAGCACAATGACGAGACCGTCAACTACGAAATCAGCAAGACCGTCCGGATCACCCAGAATCCGGTGGGCACCGTGACGCGGCTGTCCGTGGCGGCGGTACTCGACGGCAACTATCGATGGGAAAAAAACGAGTCGGGTCGGGGCGAGCGGGTCTATGTGCCCCGGACGGCAGAGGAACTGGGCCGTTTTGAAACCATCGTCCGGCAGGCCATGGGGTACAGCGCCGACCGGGAGGACCAGGTGTCCGTGGAATCCATTCCCTTCTCATCGGGAGAGATCTGGACCCGGGAAGAGGAAACGGCGGGATTCGGTTTTTCATGGAAGGATCTCAAGGCCGAATACGGACGCCCCACGGCCAATGTGCTGATGGTTCTGCTTCTGTTTTTCTTTGTGGTGCGTCCGTTGATCAAAACCGTCAAACAGGTGTCCGAAGGCGACGAGGATCTTCTGTTGGGACACAATGAGCCGGAACAGCTGATTTTTGACGACCAGGGACGGCCGGTTCTGCCCAAACCCCGGGCCACCACGATTCAGGACAAGGCCATGGTTCTGGCACGGGAGGATATCAACCGGGCCGCCAACATCATCCGGGGCTGGCTCAGTGAAGGAGGCGACTGATGGACGCAAACGACAAGACGATTCCGGGCCCCACCAAGGCCGCCATGTTCCTGCTCAACATGGGAGAAAGCTACGCCTCGGAAATATTCAAGCGAATGAGCAATGCGGAGATCAGGAAGGTGGCCTCGGCCATGGCCATGATCGGTGAAATCGCCCCCGCGGACCTGGCTCAGGTGTCCCAGGAATTTGTCCGGCTCTACGAAGGGGAATCCAAGCTGGTGGTCGAACCCGACGGTTTTCTCAAAGCCGTCATCGAGCGCACCCTGGATCCCGAGCGGGCCGAAATGATTCTCAAGGATATCGAGGAACGCAAACGGGACAAGCCCTTTGTCTGGAGCCGGGAGGTGAACCTGGCAGCCCTGGCGTCGGCGCTGTCCACCGAGCATCCCCAGACCATCGCCATGGTCATGGCTCATCTGCCGCCGGATATCGCCGCCGACGTGATGGTGTCCTTCCCCGAGGAACTCAAGGGCGATATCGCCCTGCGCGTGGCCCAACTGGGGCAGGTGCCCGAAGACATTGTCCGGGATGTGGACAACGCCCTCAAGGCGGAAATGAAAAACATGGTCAGTTCGGGCGGCAAGGTGGGCGGCCTCCAGGTTCTGGTGGATATTCTCAACGGCGTGGACAAGGCCACCGAGGAAACCATCATGGAGGTGATCGAGGAAGAAAACGCCGAAATGGCCGGCAATATCCGCGACATGATGTTTGTGTTCGAAGACATGGTCGCCATCGACGACCGCGGCATGCGCGAAATTCTCAAGAAGGTGGAAGGTCCCCAGTTGACCCTGGCCCTCAAGACCGCCAGCGAAGAGATGAAGAACAAGATTCTGGGCAATCTGTCCTCACGGGCCGCCGAAATGATTCTCGAAGACCTGGAGGTCATGGGGCCTGTGAAACTGTCCGAAGTCGAGGAAGCCCAGCAGGCGGTGGTCCAGGCGGCCAAGGAACTCGAAGCGGACGGAACCATTACCCTGGGCGGGAAAGGAAAAGATGATGTCCTCGTCTAAGACCGACTCCCATGAAAGCGATTCAGACTGGCGGCCCCTGGTGCCCTCGGATCTGGAAAAATTCGACCGGGAAGTGATCAGCGGCCCCGATCTGGATGATCCGGAAGTGGCCCGGGCCTTCCGGGCCTTGTACGAAAGGGACGGAGAGGAATCCGACAAGCGATTTTCTCTGCTGTACGGTCCCCGTCGGGAATTTGACAGGGAACACAGTGAACGCCGGCAGACGGAACAGGCCGAGAGGGCCGGTGCACAGGCGGCCGATGAACCCATCGCGGATCCCGGACCCGATCTGGAGGCCGTCCGCCGACAGGCTTACGACGAAGCGTATGCCAGGGGGGAGAAGGACGGCTTTGAGGCGGGTCTTGCCGAGGCCCGGGAAAAAACCGAACGTCTGGCCGCCCTGGTTGGGGATGTGGAGGGGATGTGGTCCCGCATGGTCAGGCGCTATGAATCGGACATCGTGGCACTGGTGCTGCGGGTGGCCGAAAAGGTGGTTTACGGCAGGGTCGAGACGGACAAGGAGATCATCACCCGGGCCATTCTCGACGCCTTTCAGAAAATCGCCGATCCGGTCCATGCCGTCATCACGGTCAACCCGGAGGATTATGAGTACATCGAGGTGGTCAAGGAAGACTTTTTTGAAGCGATCAAGGGCCTCAAGCAGGTGACCCTGGTGTCCGATCCCCTGGTGGCCGTGGGCGGATGCCGCATTGAAACGCCGGCCGGGGAAGTGGAGACGGATATCGAGGAGCGGCTTGAGGCCGTCAAACGCTGCGTGATCGAAAACATCCGATAGGAAAAAATGCACATGACGACCATGGATTACGCCATCAACTGGGACAGCTACCATCACGCCGTGGACAACTGCCTGAGCATCCGGCTCGAAGGGCGGGTGGTCAAGGTCGTGGGGCTGATCGTGGAAGCCGTCGGCCTGAACACCGGGGTCGGTAGTTTGTGTACGATCCGGACCGAAGGCCGTGAGGCGATTCTGGCCGAGGTGGTGGGATTCCGGGATGACCGGGTGCTTCTGATGCCTTACGGAGACGTTCGGGGCATCCGGGCCGGCAGCCGCATTGTGCTGCTGGAAAAGGGCCCGGAAGCGGAGGTGGGTGAAGGGTATCTCGGACGTGTCATCGACGGCATGGGCCAGACGCTTGACGGCGGCCCCCCCATCGTGCCCGACGCCCGTTACCCCCTGTACGGCAAACCTCTCAACCCCATGGAGCGTAAACCCATCACGGAACTGATGGATGTGGGGGTGGCGGCCATCAACACCATGATTCCCCTGGGACGGGGTCAGCGGGTGGCCATCATGGCCGGATCGGGCGTGGGCAAAAGCGTGCTGATGGGCATGATGGCCAAACACACCGAGGCCGATGTGACCGTCATCGGTCTCGTCGGAGAGCGGGGCCGGGAGGTCAAGGATTTCGTGGAAAACAATCTGGGCGAGGCGGGACTGAAAAAATCCGTGGTGGTGGCCGCCACCTCGGACATGCCCCCCCTGATCCGCATGCGGGGGGCCTACCTGGCCACGGCCCTGGCCGAGTATTTCCGGGACCGGGGCAAACACGTGCTTCTGATCATCGATTCCATCACACGTTTCGCCATGTCTTCGCGGGATGTGGGGCTCTCGGCCGGGGAACCGCCCACCAACCGGGGATACACCTCGTCGTTTTTTGTCAGGATTCCCATTCTGCTCGAGCGGGCCGGCAACCTCGAGGGCGGGGGAAGCATCACGGGCATTTATACGGTGCTGGTCGAAGGCGACGATCTCAACGATCCCGTGGGCGACACGGTGCGATCCATCGTGGACGGCCATATCGTGCTGTCCCGGAAGCTGGCCAACCGGGGCCACTATCCGGCCATCGAGGTCCTTGAGAGCGTCAGCCGCGTGGCCCGGGATGTGGCCGGCCCGGAGCATCTGGCCCTGCGGGAGAAACTGATCCGGCTCCTTTCGGCCTACGCCGGATCCGAGGACATGATCACCATCGGGGCCTATGCCAAGGGATCGAACCCCCTGATCGACCAGGCCATCGCGCTCAAACCGAAAATCGATGAGGTGCTCCGTCAGCCCATCGACCGGATGGACAACCTGGCGGTCTCTCTCAACAAATTGAAAGCGGTGATGGCGACCTGATATGAAGAAGTTTCAGTTCAGCCTGAAGGCCCTGCTCAGCTACCGGGAACATCTGGAACAGATGGCCCAGCAGGAACTGGCCAAGGTCCAGGCGGAGATCAACGCCGTCACTGCGCTGATCGAGGAATTTGAACAGAGCAGGGACAGCGCCAGGTCCGAGCTGGAAATCCGTTCCGAAGCGGGCATCACGGCCCTCGACATGGGGCGGTACATGGATTACCTGGCCGGACTCGAACAGAATCTCATCGAAGCCCGGTCCTATCTGGTTCAGCTCACCCGGCTGGCCGAAAAAAAACGCGGGGTACTGACGGTGAAATCGGTGGAACGGAAAATTATCGCCAATCTCAAGGAACGTCGGAAGGCCGATTACGTGGAGGAGGCGGGAAAGACCTTCCAGAAGCAGGCCGATGAAATGGTTCTGGTGTCCCGTCTTTCCGGAATCAAGGACGAGGATACGGATTCGTAAAACGAGGGGCAGGCATGAAAAAAAAGCGTCTTTGCACGGTCAAACCATGGATTTATTTTTTCATCGTGCTGAACATTCTGATCGCCGGCGTGCTGGTTGCGCACCGGGACGGCGCCGTTCCGGGCCTTGGGGCGGTGGTGGCCGCGGCCGACGCCGCCGATGAGCCCCGGCCCGAAGATGCCCCATCGAATGTTGATGTTAAGGAAACCGGGGAGGACGCCGATAACAATAACGCAACCGAAGACGTGAAAGTGATGCTTGACGGCCTGGAGGAAAAACGCATCCAGTTGCAGAACCAGGAAGAGCGCATCCGAAAGGAACAGGAAAAGCTCAATGCCCTCAAGCAGGAACTGGAAGACAAAATGGCCGAGCTTGCCCGGACCCATGAGCTGATCGAACAGAGTCTGGCCAGACTCGACAGGAAGAAATCCGAAAAAGAACGGCTTCGGGAAGAAGCGGAAGACAGGAAAATCAAGCAGCTTGTCAAGGTTTACTCGAACATGAAACCCAAACAGGCCGGTGAAATCATCAACAAAATGGACATCGTGATTGCCGAAAAAATATTTCTGAGCATGAAAGGTGAGGCGGCCGGTCAGATCCTTTCCTACGTCGACAGCGCAAAAGCCGCCCAGATCAGTGAACGTCTGGCTGTGAACATCGGCAGCAACGAGCCCGATCCCTGAGGAGGGCAATTATGAATACGATAACGGCAGACGATCCCTTCGTCGCCTTTCCCATGATGGGCTGGGTGAACGAGGTGATGGAGTATACCTGGGATACCTGGCAGCGGGCCTTGCTTTTTGTCGATACCATCCGACAGCAGGGCACGGATTTTATCGAAGAAAATGAGAAAGGCCTGCCCCCGGTCATCGATTTTGATTATGAGATCATGTGTGACGGCAGGGACCTAGACCGCCCCGTCAACTATTCCCTGGCCCGGATTCTTCCGGAAAAAGGGGTGACGATTTCTGAGGACAGCCGGCCCGTGATCATCATCGACCCCCGGGCCGGACACGGCCCCGGCGTGGGGGCCATGAAAAAGGAATCGGCGGTGGGTGTCGCCATGAAAAACAGCCATCCGGTGTATTTCATGATGTTCTCCCAGTTTCCGGTTCCCGGCCAGACCCTGGCCGATGTGGTGAACGCCCAGATCCGCTTTATCGAAGAGGTGGGGCGGCTGCATCCGGCGGCGGACAAGCCCGCCGTCATCGGCAACTGCCAGGCCGGATGGGCCACGGCCCTTCTGGCGGCCGACCGGCCCGACATCACCGGGCCGCTGTTTCTCAACGGATCACCCCTGTCCTACTGGGCCGGCAAGGATGTGCGCAACCCCATACGCTACAAGGGCGGCATGCTGGGCGGTATCTGGACCGCGTCGCTCTACGCCGATCTGGGCAACGGGTTTTTCGACGGGGCCAACCTGGTGAAAAATTTCGAGGACCTGAACCCGGCCAACACCTGGTGGAAAAAGAAATACAACCTCTACGCCAACATCGATACCGAGAGGGACCGTTTTCTTCACTTCGAGAAATGGTGGAACGGTTTTTTCTTTTTGTCCGCCGAGGAGATCCGGTTTATCACCCGGGATCTTTTCGTGGGCAACAAGCTCGAAGCCGGGGAGGTCAGCTTTGAAAACGGCCGGCCCATTGACCTGAAGAATCTGAAGGACCCGATTTTCGTGTTCGCCTCCGAGGGAGACAACATCACGGCGCCCCAGCAGGCCCTCAACTGGGTGATGCGGGTGTGGGGAACGGTGGAGGATATCAAGCAGGCCGGACAGGTGATCGTCTATCTGCTGCACAAGGATATCGGCCATCTGGGCATTTTTGTGTCCAGCAAGGTGGTCAACCGGGAACACAAGGCGATGATCGGTCATGTGGACCTGGTGCATTACCTGGCTCCGGGTCTTTACGAGATGGTCATCGACGATTCACGGACCAATGATCAGGGTGAGCCGGAAGTCCGTTTCGAATCGCGGGATTTTGAACACATCATGGACCTTAACGAGCCCCGGGGCGAGCTTGAGTTCAAGTATGTCAGCCGTTTGTCCGAGATCAACGACGGCATGTACCGGGGACTGATCAGCCCCTTTGTCCGCATGTTCACCAACCGGTTTACCGCCGAGTTGTTCTGGCGCAGTCATCCGCTTCGGTATGAACGGTATCTTCTGTCCGACCTGAATCCGGCCTTCATTCCGGTCAAGACCCTGGCCCCTTCGGTGCGAAAGCGGCGTCGTCCGGCCTCACCCAACAACATTTACCGGCGCATCGAGGCCTCGGTGGCCGACAGCGTGGCCGCCTGGTTCGACTATTACCGCGACATGCGGGATCTGTTGCATTACCAGTTGTTCTACCTGATCTACGATCATCCGGTGATGCCTCTGATCTTCGGCGGCGAGGACCGAAAACCCAGTGCCGACGGTCGCAAGCGGCGACGCTGCTACCGAAAATACCGTGTTCATTCGGGCACGGGGGGCATGGCCGAAGGCTTGTTCCGAGCCTTGATGGCCCTTAATTACAAGAAAAAGGTCAGCCACAGCAATCAGCTTGAATTTTACAAAGACCTGGTCCGGGCCAGTCGCTATCTGGTCAACCTGGACAAGGACGAGATCGGCAGGATCATCAGCCGCCAGGCCAAAATTCTTCGGGGTGACTTCGATCTGGCCGTCGAGACCATTCCCGAGTTGATCAAAACGCCCGAAGACCGCCTGGTGGCCATCCACATCCTGAAATGCAGCGTGGAGGACAGCCGTCAGGTGGAACCCGAGGAGCAGGCCCTGCTCGACCGCCTGATCACCCTGCTCGACGACCGCAAAACCCTGAGTTGAGCCGTACCCCAAATCGTTTACCCCAACGGCCGCCGTCATGATGACGGCGGCCGTTTTCTGTCTGGAACAGCAGAATGCCTGACCCCATCTGTTTGACGGGTCACTGCAGGCACTGCCCTGGAAAAAGATTTGACAGGGTGGGGAGGGGACGGTAAGGAGTGTCTTTCACTTCGGGTAAACATCCGGTGTCTCAGCGTCCTTCCGGGACGATCACCCTGAATTCCATGGACCTTCAACCCCATCCAACGGCGTAAGATGACCCATTCCATACCTGATCTCAAGGAGCTTCTCGTCCTTTACAATGACAATCGATTCATAGATGCCTACCACCGGTACGCCTGGATATGGGATGACCCCCGCACATCTGCGGAGACCTTTTCCTGTGAGTGCTGCGTCCATCTGGGCCGCCTGTCCGGACGACTGGGAAGCACCGAGATCCAGGAGGTGTTCTACAAACGGGCCATGGATCTTGACCCGGAGCATTCGCTGGTTCGGTATTATGCCGGACGGAAGAGCGACGACATGACCGTGATCGACGACATCCGGGCCTTCGAAGATGCTCCGGACCTGTGCTTTCCCGATCCGGAATTTCAGGCGGCCTGGTATGCGGGAACGGCGTGCCTGTATGCCTTTGTCAGGGATTTCGATGCCGCACACCGTCTGCTGGACAAGGCCCGGGCCCTTCAGTGCAATGATGACTGGGTTGCCTGCTGTGCCGCCGATGTTCTGTTCAGACAGGACCTTTGGGACGACGCCCTTTCAGAGGCAATGAGGGCTTTTGAGCTGTCACCCCATATGCCGGCCGTGGCATCGATCCTGGGCCGGATTCTGGTGAAAAAGGATGAGACCTCCCGTATCACCGACTTGTTTGCTCCCTGGATAGACAGCTGCCAGTCCTACGAATTCATGCTGACGGCCATCTGGTATCTGTGTGCCACGGCCGAGCGGGCCGGTGAAGACGAACGTCGGGAACTGGCCCGAAAGGCCCATGGCCTTGCCGCAGGCCTGGACCGTCTGGCGCCCCTTGCCGATGAATCGACCCGGGAAAAAATCAGGGCCTGCCGTATGGACATCGCCATGCTTCAGGGCGATTACGACGCGCTGATGCGCGAGGGAGAAGGCACCACGAGCCCCTTTTACGACCAGGTGATTGAAAACATCCGGGCCAACCGGAACGGCGGCCGCCTGGTCACGCCGTTCCGTGCCGTTTTTCAGAAGCATCTCACCTGTCTGCCGTCGAGTGCGGCCAGTGTGCTCGGCACCTTTGACATCGCCATTGACGACGATGATCTGGCCCGGGAACTGACCTATAACGGGACGGCCATGTGGCGGATCGAGGATTGGTTCCGGGCCGGGGATTTCGAGACCCGGGCCTGTGTCCTGACCCCGGGACTCATGGTCTCGATGCTAAAGGCCGGTCTTCCTTTCATCGCCATCACCGAATACGTCAGCTCGTCCCACGCCGTGGCCGTGGTGGGTCTGGATGAACGCACCGGAACCTTTCTCATTCATGACCCGTCGTCCGAACGCCTGGTGCATGTGCTGATCAATCGCTTTGACGAGGGTGAAAAACCCATCGGCCCCATGGGACTGGCCATCGTTCCCCGTGAACGGGCGGCGCTGCTCGATCACATCCCGGCCCGGGCCCATGAACCGGCCAGGGCGTACCATGATTATTCCAGATACATGGAACAAAACGTCCCCGGCAAGGCCCTGGAGCGGATCCGTGAGTATGTGGACGCCTGGCCCGGGCAGCCGTTTTCTCTGCGGTTCGAGGCCCTGGAAAAGGCGGATGCCGGGTTTGTGTACCAGGCCATCGACATTCAGAAGAAACTGCTGAATGACTATCCTGAATGCCTGATCATCCAGAAGGATCTGCTGAACAATCTGCACCGGACCCGGAACAAGTCCTTTGTCCGGGCCATGCTCAGGAACATCGTGACCCGGGGGAAAATGCCGGGGAGCAGCAAACAGAAGGAATGGGCGTATCCGCCGACGTCCTGGGTGGCCCAGTACGCCGATTTTATCGGAGACAATGCCGAAGGTTTTCCCGAAGCGGAACACTGTCTGATCAGCGCCATCGCCCGTGACCCCTGGTCGTCCGAGGCCTATCATATCCTGGGTGATATTTATATCCGCCAGGGGAAGTACGCCGAAGCGGAGATCCCCTGCCGTGTGGCTGCGCTGATGGATGAGCACAACGACCATTACGCCCGGGAGGCCTGCAATGTCCTCCGCCGGTTGGGCCGGGAAACCGAGGCGCTCGACGGCCTTGTCCGGAGAATGGACCGGCTGGCCGGGAAAATCCATGGCGGTCAGGCGATCATCACCACGGTGGAGGCCTTTCTGGATTACGGGTATCCGGACCGGGCCATGGCCCTGATGACCCAGGCGGGAAGCCGATGGGAAACGGATCCGCACCTGGCATCCTATGCGGTTCAGTTCTGGGTGCGCATGGGCCACTGGGACTGGGCTGCAAAGGCCCTGTCCGCCATCGTGAAGACAGGCCGGCGCATCTTGTATCTGTCGGCGGCCGTCAATTATTACCGCAAATCCGGGCAGTGGGAAACCGCCCTTGACCTGGCCCGGGACTGGATGGCGGAATGTCCCCACGATATCGAGGCGAGACGGCATGTACTCGCTGGTCACAAACGCAAAGAGGGGTACCTGAGCGCCCTGGCCCTTTCCGAACAGTGGAAAAACGAGTTCAAAAACGATGAGGCCTTTGAGAGTGTCTACTACGATGAATTGAAGGGGCTTCATAAACGATCGGAGCAGGAGGCCTACATCCGCCGGCGAATCCGGCGCAATCCCTATGATATCTGGGCCTGGCATGAACTGGGGTTTCTGATCCTGAGCCGTGTGGACCTCGTGTCCGGTGGGCAGCGGGCCGCCATGCTTGAAGAGATGGACGGGGTGCTTGAACGCATACAATCCATTGCATCGGATCATCCCGTGTCCCATGCTCTGATGGCGGATACCCTGAGCAGCCGAATGGATTTCGACCGTGCCGTCGATCATTTTTTAAAAGCCATCGAGGATGACCCGGCCTACACGTATTGCTATTCACGGATCTGGGAGGTCAGTCAGTCCTTTGCCGAATCACGGCAGTTAAACGTGCTCGACACCCTGGAGCATCACATGTTCCGGGTTGTGGGGTTTCTCCACGGGGCCCGGTCCCTGGCGTTCAATGTCGCCGAGCGGTTTGGCGCCGAAAAAGCCAAAGCATGCGTCGAGCGATGGTCTGTCCGGAAACCCGACGATCCGGTACTGATTGAAGCCATGGTCGATCTGCTGTTGAACTACGGCAAGGGGCGGAGCGACGCCGGAACGGCCGTTGCGATTCTCGAGGGTGCCCTTGCACGGTTCCCGAACCATCTCGGATTGTGGGAGTCCCTGGCCCAGGCCTATCATACCCTGCTGATGCCGGACAAGGAGGAGGAAGTTCTGCGGGAGATCCTCCGGCGCTATCCCCTGATCGAAGGCTGCCGGAACAGGCTGGCCCGGATTATCAACGAAAACGGTGACGCCGATAAGGCCATCGCCCTGCTCAGGGAGGGGCTTGACTTTGACCCTCTTTCGGTTCCGGGGTGGCACCACCTGGCCGATCTGCTGTGGGACACGGACCGATACGACGAGGCCCTTGGCGTCCTTGATGCCGGACTGACGCTCATGCCGGAGGATATTTCCCTCCGGCGCATGTACTCACAGCGTCTTCAGGAAGCCGGGCGCCATGAGGATGCGGTGGCGGTGCTGAAAGACGGACTCGTCATCTATCCGGACGGGGCCTATCTGTGGCAGCTTTACGGTGAAGCCCTTCTTCGCAGCGACAGCCATACGGATACAAAGGAGATGGAAGACGCGTTCTGTAAAGCCCTTGAACTCAATCACACCCTGTATGATGCGGCGGACAACCTGGCCGTGCTTCTGGCCGACCAGAGCCGGTTTGCGGAGGCCCGGGATCTGATGACGCATCAGATGGCGATTCTGGACGATCCCATGGCGGCCCACGGACGGCTGGTCTGGATTAAACGCCGGCAGGGAGAAACCCGGGAAGCCCGTGCCGAGATGGCCGCCGTGGTCAGGAAATGGCCCACCTACGACTGGGCCTGGACCCAGCTGATTCATTGGCTCGATGCCGACGAGGACTATGATCTGGCCAAAGAGCTTCTCCACACCGTGCATCCGGTGATGGCCGACAATCCCCGATTTATGGCGGACCGATTGATTCTGCTCGGAAAAGCCGGGATCGAGAAAGCGGTGCTTGCCCCCCAATGGGAACGTCTCCTGGCCGATTTCCCCCGCTACGAACGCCTGCATACCCTTCGGATCGATCAGCTGATCAGGGAGGAGTCCTTTGACGAGGCCGAACGGGTGCTCGCGGATATCGAGCGGTTTCTGCCCGACTCCCCCTATATTCTGACCCGGCGGGTCACCCTTGATATTGAATTCAACCGGTTTGATGACGCCGTGGCCAGTGCCTGCCGGATCTGGACAAAACAAGGCGGCGAGGATGCCTGGCCCGACGAACGGGTTTTTGAGCTGATTCGGGAGGCCGGGCATATGGACCGGGCCTTGTCCGCCTTGCTCGATCTGGCGGAGAACGGTCAGAGAATTCGGCCACGGGCGTTTCTGAATCTGGTTGAAAATCTTAAGACCCTTGAAACGCGTCGCCGTTTCCTGTTCGCTCTGATCCCCTTCCGGTGGTTTTTCAGCTCCCGGACCGTTGAACGCCTCATCCGTCTGTTGGACATGGTTCGGGCCAGGGATTGGGACAGGGGGGTGTATCAGGCCATGATTCTGGATGCCCTGCTTGATCTCGGCGAGCATCGTCTGGTCAAGGGGTATGCACGCCGTCACTGGTCGGACTGCATGGGGCACACCCCCATTTGGCAAACCCTTGGCCGCATGCATATGACGGACAAACGGAGGGATTACCGGTTTGTCAGGCATATCATGGCCGGTTGGCGAAACCATCCCGGCTGTGAGATGTGGGCCGTGACCAATTACGTGATCTGCCTGAGGCGTCGGGGGGGCTGGCTGCCCATTTCCGAAGACCTCGATGAACTCTACCGGACCTGCCGGGATCTGATCGCCTTCGTGCCCCACGACCACACGATCCGGTATATTGTCTCGGTTTGTTGCGAAGCGGCATTGCGCAAAGGCCTTGACGAGGAATTTTTCGCTTTGACGGAGCAGTTCGCACATCTGCTGGCGAACGAGGACAAGGGCCTCTGGATGAGAAACGGTACCCGCTGGGTTCCGGGCGTGCTTCTGATGTTCCGTCGGATGATGGCTGAATCCGACCCCCGTGCCTTGATGGATCTGACCCGGGAATGTCTGTCGATCATGGGGAATTCGCCCATGAAAAACACGGGTAACTGGGTCCGAACCCAGTGGCTGAAGCGGCTCCTTCCCCGCCTGCCCTGGCCCCGACGCCTCTTGGCCTGGGTCTTGTTTCTGTGATGTCCGGTTCCTTTCGTCCAGCCGGCGCAGGATCGTTTAAATGCTTGACGGCCCCCGGATTAAATAGTACAGGTGTAAAAATTTTAGGCGGCGACCTTTTGTAACGGTATCATGTGTCACAACATGGTTTTTTTAATCGGGATCGAGGCTTTCCCTGGTGGGGCGCGGTGTTGCCGCTTGTGACTGTCACCTTCAAACGGATGGGGGCACCGATGGGGCATGAACGATCGATCATGAAAAAACACAAGGTGTTCGTCAGTCTCCTGACGGTGATGCTTTGCACCGCAGTGGGGGCGCATGCCGGGTTTCTACCCGAAGACTGGCGGCTGGTGACGGAAAAAGAGGGTGTCACCGTTCATGCGGGACAAAGCGCCGATTCGGCCTTTACCACCTACAAGGCCACGGGCATCATCAACAAACCCTGGGAAGTCCTGTTCGAGGTGCTGCTGGATGTACCGGGTTATCCAACCTGGATGCCCGGATGCCGGGAGGCGTCGGTGGTCGCCATGCTGGACGAGCAGCCGGTCAAGGGGCGTTTCGTAATCCATCTCGTCTGGGACGCGATCTGGCCCGTGAAAAACAGGGATTTGGTCATCCGGGTCGAATCGGTCCATGACTGGGAAAACGATCATGTGGTGGTGACCCTGAACCAGACCGACGATTACGACGTGCCCGCGGCGCCGGGACTGGTCCGGGTCAACACGTTTTTCGCACGGTTCGATTTCCGGTACATCGATCGAAACCATACTCTGGTGGAATTTATCAATCTGGTCGATCCCGGCGGGGTGGTGCCTCCGATGGTGGCCGGAATCCAGACGGCGTCGGTCCCGTATCGGACCTTGCGGGAGCTGGCCGTCCGGGCCGGGGACCCCGTTTACTACAAGCGCGCCATGGATGACTATTTCTAGAATGAATTCGCTTCAAAGGGGGAGGTATGAATCCGGTCAAGGGAGGTGTGGTTTTTGGGTGTCTTGTGTGGCTCCTGCTCGGGGCAGGGGTTGCGTCGGCTCAGGTCATCGGGAACTATGAGGAGTTGTTCGCCCTTCTTCCCGGTGGGGCAGACGCCATGGCGGTGCATCGCCCGGTCATCGAGGAGGCCCAGAGGCGGGTGGCCGAACGGCAGATGCTTCGGAGAAAACGCTCCGTGACCTTTGTCCGGCCCGTCCGCTACGATGTGATGAACGAAAAATACGTGTCGGTGGCCTTCGAGGCCCGGATCGCCCCACGGAAAAAAGCCGTGTTTGCCGTACTGTTCGAAACCGGTCCGGAGCAGACCCTCATGTTTATGAATGAAGTCTATCTGTCCTGGATCGGGCATAACGACCTGAGCGCCTTCGACGGCATGTCGATCAACGCGCTTTATACCAATTATCAGCAGATGGGCGTTACTGACTGTACTCCCGGGTTCCGGCGAACGGGTGTCGAAAAAGCCCTGATCGCTAAAGCCGACCTCAGGCATACGCATTCGGCGGACGCCATCGTGTCAGGGGTTCTTCCGGCATCCGTCATGCCGGCGGGATATGTCCGGTCCGACGAGATGAAAAAAAATGTCGCCGAGGCCACGCGAGCCCTTGAAACCAAGATCGCCCGGCTTGAAAAAACCGTGGCGCGGCTTTCAGCGCTGCTTGACGGAGTCAGCCGAAAGGACGACACCCTGCTTTTTAGTAACATGAATGTGCAGATCGTCAACGGGAGAGGGGCCACCCATCAGACCAACGGGCGGGGCAACCTGATTGTGGGTTACAACGAATCCCGGGGGGTCGATGCACGGGACGGCTCCCACAACATCGTTGTGGGCAGCAAAAACGATTATTCATCCTACGGCGGAATCGTCACCGGGTTCAACAACGACATCGGCGGAAAATACGCCAATGTGATCGGCGGCAACAACAACCAGGCCACCGGGGATTATGCCAGTATCACCGGGGGAGCCGGGAACAGGGCCCAGGGAAAATACGCCGGCATCCACGGCCAGAGCAGTCGGACCAAGGTCGATGTCGCCGACAACCCCCATTTCCAGTAAGGTCGATGGGCCTTAACCGTCAAGAGGGGTAAGTCCCTCCTGGATGGCGAAGCGGGTCAGGCGGGCGATGCTGTGCATATTGAGCTTTTCCATGATCTGGCGACGGTGGGTGTTGACCGTGGATTCGCTGACGAACAGACGGGAGGCGATATCCCGGGTGGACACTCCCTCGGCGATCAGCTGGAGCACCTCTTTTTCCCGGCCCGTCAATTCGGCGGACCGGCACAGGGTCTCGCGTGATGAGTGGGTCACATAGTCTTTGACCACAATGTCGGCGATGGCCGGACTCAGATAGGTTTTCCCTTCCATCACGGTCATGACGGCCGTGATCAGTTCCTCGATCGTACAGGTTTTCAGAAGATATCCCACCGCTCCGGCCTTGAGCATGCCGGCGATAAAGCGCCTTTGGCTGTGCATGGTCAGGCCGATGACCCGGGTTTTGCATCCCGCGTGGACAATCTGTCGCGTGGCCTCGATGCCGTTCATCTCGGGCATGCCGATGTCCATCAGCACCACATCCGGTCTGAGTTCCAGGCACAGCTTGACCGCGTCGCGGCCATTGTCGGCTTCGGCGCAGACGGTCAGGCGGCTGTCCCGTTCCAAAAGGGCCCGGATTCCTGAGCGGACCAGAAGGTGGTCGTCGGCAAGAATTACTCGAATGTGCATGGAAACCATAGATATTATCCGGAAACTGTGTTAATGAAAGAGTGTTTGCTGTGCCAAACGAGTCCTAACACACTTCGTCACCCTTGTAAATCCTGACGGGAACGCATCGACGCCCGAGTCATTGCAGCCGTTTTTTTATGAACCGCGTTCTGTGTCTTGACGCATGGGCATTGGCGCGATAGGGTGATGAAACCGGATCAGGCACCTGCCGAAAGGCCCTTGGGGGGGTCGGGCGGGTCATGTCTTGTATGGATTGATGCAATAAATTGGGGGACATCATGTCGAGAAAGACCTTTGAAGAGCTTCGCGAAGAAGCCCGAAACGCCAGAAAAGAGATTATTCTGGACGCCACAGCCAAATTGTTTCAGAAAAAATCGATCTTCAAGATCAGCATGCGCGACATCGCCGCCGAGGCGGGCATGTCCGCAGGCAACATCTATTTTTATTTTGAGGATCGGGAAGCCATCGTCCGCGAACTGATGCTCCGGGACGAAAAGCACATCATCAATATTTTCCGGTCGATTATCAAGATCGACACGGAAGACGCCAAGCTGCTCCAGCAGAAACTGGTGATGGACATGGAAGGGCCCGCAGAAGCCGAATTCCGTCTGGCCGGGGGCCGTCCGGTCTGATTCCCCTCGTTCGACAGGCCGCCTGACGCTTTCTGCCCTTCGGGACAGTGAGCGCGGGGCCGGTCCGCCGTCGCTATGCCGCACGCCTGTGTTGTGATGCCTTAAAAAAAGCGGCATCACGCATTCCCCTCTTGTGTTTTCAATCGTTTTGTTGTACGGTCGGAAAAAATCATATTTTCAGCAGATGAAAATCATGATTCCAATGATTGGCCATTGCATTTAATTATGTTTAGGTAAAGTGAACATTGTTTATAAATTTATCACGCTCACGATAGGCAGGAGCGCTCGTGCGTTCGGCCCGTGGGCAAAGAAATCGGGTGAAACACCGGGCCGCGTTGACGGGCATTGATTGGATCAACGGCCCGCCCCGAGAGCCCGGTGTCCCGGAGTGGTCCATGGTTGTCCTGCTGATGGGAAATATTCGGAGGAAGTCGTATGGTAAGTCGTAACAGCAGGAGCCGTCTGGTCCTGCCGGCGCTTTTTTTTCTGCTCGGCATCAGCCTGTCATCCCCGGCCCAGGCCAAAATCGTCGACGTGGCCGTCGGGTCGAACATCCAGACCGTCATCGACAACTCGACCACCATCAGCGGCGATACGATCCGTCTGGCTTCGGGCACGCACTCCACAACCGGAGACCTTCATTTCGGCGGCAAGGCCCTGACCCTGACCTCCGCCACCGGCAACCCGGCCGACTGCGTGATCGTCGGGACCAATGCCGATCACTCCACCTTCTGGATCCAGCCCGCCGATGCCGTGGGGTCGAAAATCATGGGGGTCACCATCATCGGCAATCGGGGAGAGTGTACCGAAACCTGGAGTAATTGTGCGTATTCGGGCGGGGCCATCGCCATCGCAACCTCGATCGTGATTGAAAACTGCATCATCCGGGATTCCAGCGCCGAACTCGGCGGTGGTGTTCATGTGGCCAACAATGCCAAACCCAAATTCATCAACTGTGTGTTCCGATCGAACACCGGAACCAAGGGTGGGGCGGTGTATGCCGTCGATTCCGGAACCACCCCCACCTTCCAGAACTGCCTGTTTACCGGAAACGCCGCCAGCATCTACGATTCAGAACTCCAATACTCTCGCCAAGGCGACGCCATTCACCTGGAATCCTGCGGTGCCAATATTGTCAATTGCACCTTTGTCGGAAACGCGTCAAACCGTGACGTGATCAGCCAGTCGGCCAGTAACCTGCCCCTGATGGTTCTAAACTCGATCATTGTAGCAAGTAACGCCGATCATTATGCCGTTGACGGTGAGGACAGCGGTCTTGGCACCACCCCGAAACCCAATATTGCGAATTCCTATATCGTGGGCCGTTACGAGTTCCTTGCCGACGGTATCGCCATGATTTTCGAACCCGGACGGGTCCAGATCAGCGACGGGGTGTACGAGTCCTATCCCAACGCCCAGGTGGCCACCAGCAGCTTCAACCTCGGATTCCAGGAAACCACGGATTACCACCTGGGCATGACGTCCTCGGCCATCGGCCTGGGGGCCAACGGCACGGGAACCGATTACGAGGGCGAACCGCGGCCCTATTATCTGGGGTCCCGACCCGACATCGGGGCGGACCAGTTCAATTTCTGTTTTCTGGTCGACAACAATCTCGAAACGAACAACCACTGGCGGGATGTGGCGTTGGCCGTAGGTGTTCAGCAGATCAGCGACAATCTGGCCACCGGTCTCAAATTCCATTCCGGCAGGGTTCGGTTTTATCGGATCATTCCCGCCGTTTCGGGAGTCATGCGTCTGTGGACCCAGGATTCGACGGTGGATCTTCGGGCTTATCTCACCGCCGACTGCGTGGGTGAGGATCTGCTTGCCGACGATGACGGCGGAGGATTGGACGTCCACCTGGATTACATTTACGCCCGGGCCGGCGTCCCCTATTATCTGGGGGTGATCAACAAGAGCGCCACGGCAGGACAGTTCGATCTTTACGGTGAAATGGTCACCGATCCAGTGGCCAACAGCTGTACGGTGGCCGACACCGTGGATCCTTCCGATATCATCACCTTTGGCAACACGTTTTTTGATGCCGGATACACCGATCGGGAGGTCCTGTCGGACATTGATTTCATCGATGACGAGGACTGTTTCCGCCTGGATTTTACGGTCCCGGGCACCCTGGTCCTCACCTCGAAATTCGACGCCGGCGGTGATGTGTTCGCACACAGCGCCCCCCGGTTTGTCGACGCCGCGATCAAAGACGCCGAGTGTGAAATCATCGCCGAAAACACCGGATCGGAATCCTTTCTGATCATTCATCCCAATCCCGGAGCCGGGACCTGCTACCTGCATATTGACCGCAGCCGCCTGGAAACCACCGGCGCGGTTCTGAATTACGGCTTTGACATCCGTTATTACCCGCTCGATGAGACCGATCCCCGTGAGCTGGTCCTGACCGGCGGTGAGGGACAGCAGTCGGGCCATATCACCGTTCCCGGAGACAGGGACCGGTTCTACGTGGATTTTACCGAAGCCGGTGTGATCACGGCCTGGACCACCGGATGCGCCGTCGGGGAAAACGCCCGGATCGACATCTACAATCCCCTGAACGAAAAAATAGCGGACAACGGGGCGTCACTGGCTCCGGTCAGCGGTAATTTCAGCATCGATGCCGCCATGGTCGGGGTGGACGAAGAAGCGCCGTTCTTCGTGACGCCCGGCAGGTATTACCTCCGTGTGTCGGCGCTCAACAGCCATCTCACACCCTTTGAGTACACCCTTCATCTCCAATTTGCGGCCTCGTCGGACGACCATTCCGAGTACCGGCCGCTGAGCACCTATCTCGACCCCTGGGCCTCGGTGTCGGCCACGCCGCCGCGCCTGTTTTTCTACCCCAAAGACGGCGTCATCTTCGGGGATACGGATGTGGACCTGTTCCGCATCGACGTGCCCTACCGGGCCACGGTGGACGTGATGAGCGATCATGCCGCCTCGTCGGGCCCTGTGGGCGCCCGGCTTCTGGACAGTCACGGGAACCCCCTTACCACCGCTTCGGACATCCGCATCGCCAATCCGGATTACCAGGGCATTTGCCCGGACTGGTCCAATGCCGTCACCTACCCGGTCAACACCATGGTCCAGTCCGCAGGATCCTATTACCGCTGTGTTCAGGAGGCGGCCGGGGACAGTCAGTCGCCTGCCAATGTATCGTACTGGCAGCCGGTTGCCGACACGCCCCTGCCCTGGAGCGGGCGGCTGACCCGGACCCTCGATGAGGGGATCTACTACATTGAGATCAGCGGCGCATCGGGGCTGGATTACCGACTCTCCGTGGATCTGGACGATTTCGGCGACAATTGGGCTGATCCTGAGCCGACGCGGCTGACCAGCGCCTTCAACAGCATCATCGGCCGTCTTGAAACGGCGGTCAACCCGGCCCTGCCCTGGAGCGCCGACGCCGATGCCTTCGAGCTTGAGGTCGCAGTCGGCAACACCTTTCGGATTTTCACCACCGGCACCGCGGATACCTACGGCGTCATCAAGCAGAACGGGACGGAGGTGCCGGGCTGGGCTGCCCATGCCGACCAGAATTACGACGCGGCCGGCAATTTTATCATCGACGGGATTTATCTGGCGGCGGGGATCTACACCGTGGAACTGGCCCTGACCCGGGTGGATGTTGACTCCCCCCACACCGGAACCTATGCCGTCCATTTCGATCAGGACGACGATTACTGCGACAGCACCGTCTGCCCGGGCGATATCCCGCCGGTGGGTGTACTCGGGGCGGTGTCCGGAACCCAGTCGGGGGTGATCGAAAACCCCGGCGATATCGATTACTTCACGCTGACCCCCACGAGCAGCGGCCGCCTGACTTCGACGGTCGCTCCGGGGGCGTTCAACCTGATCCAGAATCTGATGGATGCCGGCAACAGCCGCCTGACCTATTCGAGTTCGGGAACCCTTTCATTCGACGTGACGGCGGGAGCGACCTACTACCTGAATGTCAAGCCGGAATTTGTCCTTAACACCGGCAGTTATACCTTCACCTATGCCGTCGAGGATTATGCCGACGCGGACGACGACGGAGACGGCGGCTCCACGGGCAACGATTTCACCGAGGCCCGGCCCCTGGCCCTGGGGGCGACGGCGCCGTCCTCGGTGTCCTACACCCAAGGGGGCATCAATCTGGCCGGTGACGACGACTTTTTCACCTTTACCCTCACGGGCCCGGGTATCCTCACGGTCTACACCACCGGGTCCACCGACACCTACGGGTATCTGTTCCGGGATGTCGGCGGTCTGTTCCAGCTGGTGATGAGCAACGATGATTCGGCCTACGACCGCAGCGACGGCTATAATTTCGGCATGGTCTACTATGTGCCCGATGCCGGAACCCAGACTTTCTATGTGAAGGTGCGTGGGTATTCGCCCCGGGAGATCGGGGCCTATGAGCTGCATATCGCCTACGCAAGCGGCAGCGACGATCACGGGGACGAATGCGGGGACGCCACGTTGGCCAACCGGAACACGGCCCTCTGGGACGGCGGCAGCATCATCTTCGAAGAATCCAGCATCGGCTTTGTCCAGTCGAATATCGGCATCACCGGCGACAGCGATTATTTCAAATTCGTGGCGGGGCCTGCGGCGACGGATCCCGGAAGCCTGACCGTTTTTACCACCGACGGAGACAATCCGCTCGATACCTTCGGCTATCTGAAAAACGACATGTGCGGCACCATCGCCATGAACGACAACGGCAGCGACCCCTCGGACGGGCAGAATTTCCGCATCGCCTTCACGCCGACCGACTGCGTGATCGGGGCCGCCGTCGACTGTACCCCGGGGGTGGACTGCGAGTGCATCCCCCGGACCTACCACGTGGCGGTCCGCAGTTACGACGGCGTGGACACCGGAACCTACGATCTGCACATCGAGAGCAACGGCGCCTTTGTCGAGCCGATCAGCACCACCACCATGGCCATCGCGCCGGGGCAGGTCCGTTATTTCGGGTTCGACACACCGGCCCACCAGACCTACCTGACGGCGGATGTGACCGGTACCTTCGATGACAGCGTCCTTTCCGGGACGGTGATCACCGGCACCGGGCAGGTGGTGGCCCAGGACCTGGTTTTCCCGCTTTCCGTAGACGGCCTCAGCCGTGGTCTGCATTATCTCAAGGTGACCCATGCCGGTGCGTCAGGCAGCGGTGATTTCGACCTTGATTTGTCCTGTTCATCGATGGGATCCGTCGCTTACGGGAATGGCGCCGGATCCTTCGTCGAGGGCGACGGTGTCGTGACGGTGATCGCTTCGGGGTCGGATTACTGGAATACCGCAGATCAGGGCTATTTCGTGTATCAAACCCTCGACGCGGGATTTGAGATGATCGCCCGGGTTCAGTTTACCGGCGGTTATCAGGAACAGTATTCCAAAGCGGGCCTGATGATCCGGGAGGACGTAAGGAATCCGGCGGCGAAAAACGTGTATTCGCTGATCATGAGAAATGCCGATACCACGTATTCGGCCCGGGCCCAGTCCCGGATCGATTCGGCCGGAACCACGGGAAACACTGCCGATACCAATGTGGGTACCCTGCCAAGCGGCTGTTACATCCGGCTGCACTATGACAGTGACAGTAATCAGGTTGTCACGGGATACAGCAGTGACGGGGCCGCCTGGACCGAAACGACGGTGCCGATCACCCTGATACCGCCATTGTCCGTGGGATTCGCCGTCTCCTCCCACACGGGGGCACAGGCCAGTGAAGTCACGTTCTCGGACATCACCTACTATGACATTGCGGCGTCCGGAGAATGATGATCATGGACGCCGTGACCCACAGACAAGACGTGCAACGAACTACGATGAAGGAATACGTTATGAACGTCATGAGGAAAAGGGCGGAGGTGCGGATAGAACGCCTTCCGCCGTCCGTTCGCCGGGGTGCTTTCGCCCTGATGGTTGGGATGATGCTGGCCCTTGCGGCATGCAGTTCGGGCTCCGGCGACGGGTCCGCCCCGGCGGTGAACAGCGGCGGGGCGGGGTCGGTGCTTCTGAACAGCGGCAGCGGCGGGGCCATCTCAGCCACGGCGTCGGACGGCACCCTGGTGACGCTGGATGTGCCCTCGGGCGCCCTGGCCCAATCTCAAACCGTCTCCCTGTCCCTCACCCATGATCCGGCCCCGGCGGCCCGGACCGCCAAATCGGTCGCCCCGGCCCCGATGCTGACCATCACCATCACGCCGTCCCTGGATCTTCTGGTGCCGGCCACGGTGACGGTGCTTTTTCCCGAGACCCTGGATCCGTCGGGCATGGTGCTCTGCCGGATCGGCGATGACGCCTTCCCCCTCAAACAGGGAACGCATGACGGCATGATCAGCGGTACGATTTACAGCCTGGGCGACCTGGTCTGCACCCGGCTGTCGGACGGGGATCTGATCGATGCGGCCTATGATCTGATCAACGGCGCGGAGGACGGCCCCTGGCAGGAGGCCTTCGCTTCCTTTGACGGGTTGCTCTGGCTGTCCGATGCGCTGTCCCGTTCAGGGTATCCGGTCGAATCGTCCGAGTGTCTGACCGCGCTGCTCGACAAAAGCAGGGCCCATGCGGAAGCCTTTGTGGCCACCGTGGGGACCGTGTCCAAAGACAGCGCGGAGGCCGTGGCCGTGGATATGTTTCGGCGCCTGATGGTGCTCTGTGAAAATCCGGACAATCTGATTGCCCGGCTCAGCGCCCTGATTCCGACCAACGAGTGACGGCGTTGAAAAATGTCCGATCTCTTCGTTACGCGTCAGCCCTCGTCACTGCGGCGTACCCTTTGTACGCCTCATTCCTCGGGCTTCGCAAGCCTTGACCTCGAACGTTTTTCAAAGCCGCCTGAACATTTATGGCGTTGAAAAAAAACAGACGTGACATGCGAGAAAAAAAACGGCCTCCGGCGAAACAGCCGGAGGCCGTTTGATTATTTGAAGGTGGGCAGAATGGCCCAGCCGCAGCTTCCCGGCCCGCAGTGGGCGGCGATGGTCGAGCCGATTTCCACCATCTTGATGTCGTCAAGGGGTTTCTCCAGCTGTTCGGACAGGGATGTCCGCATGAAATCCCCGGAGTCGGGATCATCGACATGGGACACCCAGATGTCGTACCCGCCGGCGATCTGACGGCTGATCTCCACCGCTTTCCGGATCATGCCCAGAATGGCCTGATCCTTGCCCTTGTATT
Source organism: Desulfatiferula olefinivorans (assembly GCF_054657895.1). Taxonomy (NCBI): domain Bacteria; kingdom Pseudomonadati; phylum Thermodesulfobacteriota; class Desulfobacteria; order Desulfobacterales; family Desulfobacteraceae; genus Desulfatiferula; species Desulfatiferula olefinivorans. Next base: position 72,350 of record NZ_BAAHXV010000021.1, read on the forward strand.
TGCCCACGGGCTTGAGTTCGGCCTTGACCAGGCCGATGACGGGCTTGATGTTCATCAGCGTTCCCAGGGCCGCGGCCAGGGTGCCGATGCGGCCGCCTTTTTTCAACCATTTCAGATCATCCACGGTAAAACACAAGGGGCTGTTTTTGATGAAAGGAACCAGCCGCTTGTAGAGTTTGCCCGGGGACACCCCGCCTTCGATCAGTTCCCAGGCCTTGGTGACAATCAGGGCCTGCCCCCCGGAGACATTCCCCGTATCGATAATCTCCACCTTTTCTTCCTGATCGTCAAACAACAGGTTCAGGGCGTTTTTGGCGCTTTTGTAGCAGTCCGAAAACTGGCTGGATACGTGAAAGGACACGACCCGGTCATGGGTTTTGAGCATGTCGTCGAAGATTTCGGCGTATTCATGGGGTGTGGGCGGGGCCGTGTGGACCCGGCTCCCTTTTTTCAGGCAGGTGATCACCTCCTGTTTGGTGATGGTTTTCCCGTCCAGGAAATTTTCGCCGTCCACATACACGTGGATCGGGGCGATGCGAATGTCCATGGCCTCCGCCAGATGCTCCGGGAAATCCGCCGTGCTGTCCGCGATGATGCCGATTTTTTTCATTATGATATCCTCCCCCAGGGTTGAACGGTCCGGTCACCCTCCCCAGGAAATCCGGGCCAACGGTCAATAATACAAGCGAACATAGTTTATAAATGCAAGCAAGTCAAATGCTTTGGAACGTTCCAGGGGGATCCTCTGAATCAATACGGTTCAACCGTGATGAGCGTGTTTTTGTGTTCCCTGCCGCGACATACCCCCGCCCGACAACACCCCGAAAAAAATCATCGACCCTAATTCGAGCTTTGAAGGAAAGAAGAAATACTTTATGTTTGGTATCAAGACATCACTTAAAGATTAACTGGAGAAGGTTCATGGTCTGTCCCAAATGCGGTTTTGCGTCCGAAGGGTCTATGGCGGAATGTCCCCGGTGCGGGCTGATTTTTTCCAAATACAAGGGCCGTGAAGCCCAGGACAGCCGGGTTGTCTCTGGTCCGCCAACCCCGGTTATGGAAGATTCGTCGCCCGCAGTGGGTGATCACGAGTCCCTGATCGGCCGGCTTCTGTTCGAGGTGCCTTTGCGTGTCGATGCCGTGGCGTTTACGGGCCGGGGCCTGGTGTTTGCGGTGTTTGCCCTGTGGAGCCTGGCCTTTGTGTTTTCATCGGTGAATGACCCCGGCTTCGGGTCGGGGTTCTGGCATCTGGTGAACCTGCCCTTTCACGAGGCGGGGCACATTCTGTTCCGCCCCTTCGGACGACTGATCACGTCTCTGGGCGGCACCCTGGGCCAGCTTCTGATGCCCCTGGTCTGCATGGCGGTGTTTCTGGTCAAGACCCGGGATACCTTCGCGGCCGGGTTCTGCCTCTGGTGGCTGGGCCAGAATTTTATCGACATCGCGCCCTACATCGACGATGCCCGCCGCCTGACCATGCCCCTTTTGGGCGGCAACACCGGCCGCACCTCCCCCTACGGTTTCCATGACTGGGAATTCATTCTCACCGAAACGGGCCTGCTCCGCTGGGATCACGCCCTGGCCCGTTTCTCCCACGGCCTGGGCACCGTGCTGATTCTTCTTGCGCTGGCCTGGTGGATCTATCTGCTGTACATCCATTATCACCGCCTGGAACGCTGATCCGTTCGTCCGGAAGGATCAGCGCTTTCGTAACGTCTGCATGAGGTAGATGACGGCCATCAGGATCAGTCCCAAAAGGCAGGTCCAGTAACGCAGGGCGTGGTCAAGACCCAGCCATGCGGCAATCTGGTCGGGGCGCATGAGGATGACGGTCGCGCACAGAAACAGGGGGATTTCCCACACTTTGTTTTTGGTGACGAACCAGCCCTGGGTGGCCGAGGCGAAGGCGAAATTGCCCAGGCAGGCCATGACAAAGATCAGGATGCCCAGGGACCAGCTGGTGACGTTGTGCAGAATCAGGTCCGTATTGAAAATGAACATGAAGGGTAAAATCGCGGTTCGGATGTCGTACATAAAGCCCTGGATGCCGGTGGCGATGGGCGGGGATTTGGCGATGGCGGCGGCGGCGTAAGCCGCAAGACCCACGGGCGGGGTGTCGTCGGCCAGGATGCCGAAGTAGAAACAGAACAGGTGGGCGGCCATCAGGGGGACGAAAAACCCCTGGGCCGCGCCGATGGTCACGATGGCCGGGGCCGTGAGCGAGGCCATGACGATGTAGGTGGCCGTGGTGGGCAGGCCCATGCCGATGAGAAGGCTGGTCAGGGCCGTGATGACCAGCATCAGAAAGATATTGCCCATGGAGACGGCGCCGATGATCTGGGTGATCAGCCCCCCCAGTCCCAGGGCCACCACGCCCACGATGATGCCTGCGGCGGCGGTGGCCAGGGCCACGCTCACCATATTGCGTCCGCCTGCGGCCAGGGCCGAGACGATGTCGGCGGCCCCCCGTCCCAGGGCGGGCAGGACCGGCTCTTTTTTCTGAAAGGCGATCAGTGGCTTCTGGATGAGCATGACGAGGCCCATCACCCAGACGGCGTGAAAGGCCGACAGCTCGGGGGAGTGGCGCATGATCACCAGTTCGTAAAGCAGGAAGAACAGGGGGATCAGAAAGTGGAACCCCCTGAACAGGGTGCTGAAAAAGGGGGGCAGTTCCTTGCGGGGAATGCCGGAAAGGCCCAGTTTGGCCGCCTCGATGTGGGAGATGTAAAACAGCGCCGCGTAGGAGGCGAAGGCGGGGACGGCGGCCGCCTTGACCACGTCGATGTAGGGAACGTTGACATATTCGGCGATGATGAAGGCGGCGGCCCCCATGATGGGCGGGGCCAGCTGGCCGTCGGTGCTGGCCGCCACTTCGATGGCGGCGGCTTTGGTGGGGGGATAGCCGACCTTCTTCATCATGGGAATGGTGAAGGTGCCGGTGGTGACGATGTTGGCGATGCTGGACCCGGACACCATGCCGGTGAGACCGCTGCCCAGGATGGCGGCCTTGGCGGGACCGCCCCGGAATCCGCCCAGAAGACTGACGGCCAGGGTGATGAAATAACGCCCGCCCCCGGCTTTTTCGATCATGGCCCCGAACAGGACGAACAGAAAGACGATCCGGGCCGAGACATCGAGGGGCACCCCGTAGATGCCCTCGGTGGACATGGTCATCTGGCTCAGGTACCGGTTGAGGGAGGTGCCCTTGAAGGCGATCAGATCCGGCATGTAGGGACCTAAGAAGGCGTAGGCGGAAAAGAGAACGGCGATGACGGGCAGGGCCGGGCCGATGACCCGCCGGGTGCCTTCGAGCAGCAGCAGAACCAGGCAGATGCCCGCCGTGAGGTCCATGGACGTGGGGTTGCCGAAGCGGTAGACCAGCTCCTTGTAATGGATGACGAGGTACAGGGCGGACCAGCAGGCAAGGACGGCCAGCGCCGCGTCGAACCAGGGAATCCGGTCCTTGGCGGCCAGGGCGGCGAGACCCCGCCGGGGCCGCCTCAGGGCCGGGTAGTTGAGAAAGACGATCAGAAGGGCGAAGCCCAGGTGAATGGCCCGGGTGTGGGTGGAACTTACGGTCACCCACCGGGCCACGGCCAGCTGGAACAGGCTCCAGCACACCGCGACGGCCGGGATGATGAAGGCCGCATACCCCGAGGGCTTGCGTTTGATCCCCGCTTCCTCCTCGGCCAGTTCCCGGATCCGGTCACGGCCCTCGTCGTCAGGGGTCTGGTTCACATCGTGTGTCATGCATCACCCCGTCAGTGTTGATGAACTCGTAAAAAATCATCACATGACGGCAAAGAAAAAAGTTCGAGTTCAAGGCGTCGCGAATCCCGAGGAATGAGGCGTACTTGGGGTACGCCGCAGTGACGAGGGATGAAGCGCAACGCAGAAATCGGACTTTTTACGAAGCCGTCAGGGTTTGAGGCCCGCTTCCTTGTAGTACTTCATCGCGCCGGGGTGGATGGGCGCGGACAGACCTTCGAGCATGCCTTCCCGGGTCAGGACCTCGAAGGCCGGGTGAAGGTTCTTGAATTCTTCGAAATGCTCGAACACTTCCTTGGTGACGGCGTAGACCACGTCGTCGGGCACGGCGGCCGAGGTCACCAGGGTGGCCTTGACGCCGAAGGTCTGTGTGTCGGCGGTGTTGGCCGCGCCGGGATAGAAGGAAACGGGAATATGGGTTTTGGCGTAGTAGGGGAATGATTTGATCAGATCGTCGGTGTTGGGAATGGCGATGAACCGGGTCTTGAGGCGGCCCGAGGTGGCTTCCTTGAAGGCCCCGCTGGGGTGCCCCACGGTGTAGAAAAAGGCGTCCAGCCGTTCGTCCTGGAGCAGGCCCGGCGCTTCGGCGGCTTTGACGGATTCGGCCAGGATGTCCTTGGTGTAGTCGATGCCCGAGGCGGACAGGGCATCGATGGCGTTTTCCCGCTGGCCCGAACCGGGATTGCCGATGTTGACCCGTTTGCCTTTCAGGTCCGCAAAGGTTTCGATGCCTGCGTCCACGGCGGCCAGAAGGGTCACCGCTTCGGGATGCAGGGAAAAGACCGATCTCAGGTTTTTCTGGGGTCCGGCGTCCTGCCATTCTTTCTGGCCGTGGTAGGCCTGATGCTGGCGATCGGACTGGACCACGCCGAATTCCAGGTCGCCGGACAGGACGGCGTTGACATTGAAGACGGAGCCGCCGGTGGATTCCACGGTACAGCGCAGTCCGTAGACATCCCGTTTGGCGTTGACGATTTTGGCGATGGCCCCGCCGGTGGGATAGTAAACCCCGGTGATGCCTCCGGTCCCGATGGTGGCGAACCGGGTTTTTGGGGCGGTCTGACCGACCTCGTCGCCGTTATTCTGCTGGGAGCAGCCGATCACACAAAGGCTGAGGATGAGGGCAAGGCTTGACAACAGTGTTTTCATGGCGTTCTCCTTGGGTCCTGGGTTGGCAAAAAAAAATCACATCGGGCGATCGGTATGCTGACCGATCCAGACATTCGTCATGGGTCTTTTCGGTGATGCATCGGGAGAAAAACGGCGGGAAGGAACGGGCGTGACACCTTCCCGGAATGACGCGTTAGATGGTTTATACCTAACAAAGGTTCGGGGGGCCTGACAAGAAAAAAAAGCACCCTCCGGGCGGAGGGTGCTTTCGATGAGCAGCGGCATCAGGGCAGATCAGAGGGCGTCCTTGATCCGCGCCATGGCCTTTTCCACGTTTTCGTAGCTGTTGAAGGCGCTGATGCGGATGAACCCCTGACCGCATGCGCCGAAGCCCGCGCCGGGAGTGCAGACCACCCCGGCCTTGTTGAGCAGGAGGTCGAAGAATTCCCAGGAATCGGTGCGTCCGTCGATCCACACATAGGGCGAATTGTCGCCCCCCACCAGGTCGTAACCCAGGGCACCCATTTCCCGGCGGATCAGGGCCGCGTTTTTCAGGTAATAGTCGATCAGCTCACGGACCTGGGTCTTGCCCGTCTCGCTGTACACCGCCTCGGCGGCTCGCTGGACCGGGTAGGACACGCCGTTGAACTTGGTGGTGTGACGTCGGTTCCACAGGGCGTGGACCGCATGGGCCTTGCCGGTGTCGTCGTAAGCCATGAGGCTCTTGGGCACCACGGTGAAGGCGCAGCGGGTGCCGGTGAACCCGGCGGTTTTGGAGAAGCTCCGGAATTCGATGGCCACCTCCCGGGCGCCCTCGATTTCATAGATGGTCCGGGGCAGGTCGGGATCGGTGACGAAGGCCTCGTAGGCCGCGTCGTAAAGAATCAGGGCCTTGTTGTCCCGGGCGTAATCCACCCAGGTCTTCAGGGCGTCTTTGGTGATGGTGGTGCCCGTGGGGTTGTTGGGAAAGCAGAGGTAGATCAGGTCCACGGGCGTCTTGGGCAGTTCGGGAACGAAGTTGTTGGCCTTGGTGCAGTCCAGGTAGACGATGCCCTGATATTTTCCCCCCTCGAAGGCCCCGGTCCGTCCGGCCATGACGTTGGTGTCCAGGTACACGGGGTACACGGGATCGGGAATGGCGATGGTGATGTCCGTGGCGAAAAGTTCCTGGATGTTGCCCGTGTCGCATTTGGCCCCGTCGCTGACGAAGATCTCGTCGGCGTCGATGTCCGCGCCCCGGCTCTGGTAATCGCCTGCGGCGATGGCTTTCCGCAGAAAGTCATAGCCCTGTTCCGGGCCGTAGCCCCGGAAGGTTTTTTCAGCGGCCATGTCATCCACGGCGGCGTGGAAGGCATCGATGCAGGCCTGGGGCAGGGCCCGAGTCACGTCGCCGATGCCCAGCCGGATGATGTCCCGGTCCGGGTTGCTCTGCTGGAAGGCGGTTACCCGCTTGGCGATGTCGGAAAACAAATAGGACGCTTTGAGTTTCAGGTAGTGGTCGTTGATTCGGATCATAATGACAGGTCTCCTGGTCGGGGCCCCAGCTCTGGACCGGCGTCCTTGGCGGGGAATATGGTTTTCGTAAAATGTTCGCTGTTTTAAAAATTTCGGGAAATAATAATGGACATCATGTTTTGTGTCAAGAATATAGAGCTGATTCTTTCCTGAAATATAGAATATCGTTCATTGATCCATGTCCGACAGAAGCAGGGATTTCAGGGCGGCTTCGTCGGGAACACCCCGATCGGGGGCGGAATCCCGGATCAGGGCCTCTTCGATGTCCTTTTTGATGCCTTTCAATTCATTGACCTTTTCCTCGATGGAGCCCCGGGTGATGAAGCGGTATACGGTGACGGCGTTTTTCTGGCCCAGGCGGTGGCAGCGGTCGACGGCCTGGTTTTCCACGGCCGGGTTCCACCAGGGGTCCAGCAGGAACACGTAGTCGGCTTCGGACAGGTTCAGCCCCGTGCCGCCGGTTTTCAGCGAGATGAAAAACAGGCAGGGCCCCGGGTGGTCCTGGAAATCGCGGACCACCCGGGCCCGGTCGGCGGTTTTCCCGTCCAGATAGAAGGAGGGGACGGACAGGCGGTGAAACGGTTCCCGGGCGAGTTTCAGATGCCGGGTGAACTGGGAGAAAATCAGGATTTTGTGGCCTTCGGACAGAATCTCCATGGCCGCATGGAACACGGCCTCCTGCTTACCGCTGGTGAGGGCCCTCCGGCTTTTTGTCACGCAAAGGGCCGGGTGGCAGGCGATGAGGCGGAGGCGGAGCAGCAGCCGGAGCATGGTGAACGAGGTCTTTTCGCTCAGGTCCTCCAGTTCCTGCCGGGCCGCGATCAGGGCCTGGTCGTAGACCGAGCGCTGCTCGTCGGTGAACTCGCAGAAGATGGTTGTATCGGTTTTGGGGGGGAGTTCGGCCAGAACCTGGCGTTTCAGACGCCGGAGGATATAGGGTCGGGTTCGTTTTTGGAGTTCGTCAAGCCGTGCCGTGTCGCTGCCGTAGGTGTCCTTGAACGCGCGCAGGCCACCCAGAAATCCGGGCATCAGAAAATCGAACTGACTCCACAGGTCCGTGGCGGCGTTTTCCACCGGGGTGCCGGTGAGGCTCAGCCGGACGGGGCAGGGGATCTGTTTGACGGCCCTGGATACCTGGGCGTGGGGGTTTTTGATGGCCTGGGCCTCGTCGAGGATCAGGCTGTCCCAGGCAATGGACGCCAGAAGGGGGGTGTCCGTCCGAAGCAGACCGTAGGAGGTGAGGACCAGGTCCTGCTCTGCGAGCGCCTTGGGATCACGGGGACGGGATGGACCGGCGAACAGAAGGACGGACAGCTCCGGGGCGAATTTCTTGAGTTCCAGTTCCCAGTTGAACAGCAGGGTTTTGGGGGCGATCAGCAGCACCGGTCCGTTGAGGCGGCCCTCCTGCTTGAGGGCGAGGATCAGGGTCAGCACCTGGAGGGTCTTGCCCAGACCCATGTCGTCGGCCAGGATGCCGCAGAGGCCCAGCTCGCGGAGGGTTCGCAGCCACCGGTAGCCCGTAAGCTGGTAGGGCCGGAGAATGCCGGAAAGGGACGGGGGAGGATCGTAGGCCCGGATGTCCGTGGGCGATGCGGCAAACCGTCGCAGGGCGTCAACCTCCGGCGTCTCGGCGATCTCGGTGTCACGCCCCAGAAGGGCGCTGACCCGGGCGATGTCCGGACGGGCGAAACTGATCCGGCCGCCCGTGACCCTGCCGTTTTCGGCCAGATCGGCCAGGGTCTTCCGAAGACCCGACCCCAAAAGCCCGCAGGAACCGTCGGGCCGCTTGAACCAGGGGCGGTTGTCCCGCACAGCCGAAAGCAGGGGGTCGAGACCCATGGACAGATCCCCTTCGATGACCCGGCCGCCCACCAGAAGACGGTTCCGGTCCGCCGACAGGCTCCAGTGTACCGAAAGGGACCGGGTCAGGGCCCGCCCGGCGAGGCGCACCCGGATGCCCTTCTGGGCCAGCTCCGCCCAGACCCCGTCCAGGGTGTTTCGGGCCAGGAACCAGTTGGCCTCCTCGTCGTTTCGCATGAAAAAACCCAGGTTAAGAAGCTGGGCGCGGATCTCGTCCTCCCGGGCCGCGTCCCGGTATACCAGATGATCTCCGGACGGGTCGTACACGGGATCGTCGGGGTCCTTATCCCGGACCATCACGCCCCGGTAGTCGAAGAACAGTTCGGCTTTTTTCACGTCCTCGGCCATGTTCAGCACGGGCCGGGGCCGGACGTTCCGGATCGCCCGGGCCGGGGCGGGCCCCTTTCCCCGGATGCTGAAGGTGTCCTCTTGCCGGGACCGGTCGGTGGCCAGGGCCTCCCATTGGGCGTCGTCCATGGCTTTTCCCCGGGGCAGGTCGCTGAGCGTCTTCCAGGTGAGGGACGGGGGAAGCTGGATCAGACGCCGTCCTCGCAAAAGGGTCACGGGCGGGGCCGTGAGCACGGTCTCCGCGTCGGTCAGCGCGGTGCCTTCGATGAACACCGTCAGGCGGCCGTCCATGAGGGCCAGTTCGGGACGGACGAAGGTGGCCGTCTCGAAGACCAGGGGCCGTCCGTCCTGATCGATCAGCAGGCGTTTTCGGGCGCAGGCCGCGACAAATCCCGGAAGAAACCGGTTGGCGATGCGCAGCCGGGTGAATTCCTGGTCCGCGGACAAAAAACGCCCTTCTGTTTTTCGGATGGCCATTTCACTTTCAAGGGCCGTGCGGAACAGGGTCTTGTCCGGCATCAGGGCGGTCAGGCGGGGAAGGTCGGATGCCCGGTAGATCCGGGTGCCGGGTGCTTTTTGCCGGCCCGCGCCGCGTTTATCCACGGCGGTCAGCACCACGGTAAAGCAGCGGTTTTTCCGGGTCAGGTCCGGGTCGAAGGTGAAAACGATGGCGCCCACCGGCTCAGGCCGTCCGGTCGCTCATCAGGGTTCCGGCCACGGCGAACTGGTCCTTGTCGAATTCGTCGATGCGGACCCAGATTTTTTCCGGGGAAACGGCAAGGGTCTCGGCCGTCACACGGGTGATTTCACGGGCCAGGGTCCGTTTCTGGTCGAGGGTCCGTCCTTTTGCGATTGCAATGGTGATGATCGGCATTATGTTATTCTCCTTGAATAATTAAAATTTCTAAAGAAATGAATGCCTCCGGCGGCCCTGCCGGGGGCCAAACTTTTGAAAAGTTTGACAAACAGGTATGAATGGCGTCTATTTTTTTGTCACACTTAAATCCCATTTGTCCAGATTTTTAAAATCTGGTCCCCCGGAAGGGCCGCCGGAGGCAAGGATTACAACGTCACCATAGGGAAATATGAAAAAAAACAGTCAGACACTTAAAATAGGCAAGGTCAGGGAGCTCGATGCCATTGAGATCAGCGGGGCACGGGAGCACAATCTCAAGAACATCCATGCATCGCTTCCCAAGAAGAAGCTGATCGTCGTCACCGGGGTGTCGGGCTCGGGGAAATCGTCGTTGGCCTTCGACACCCTGTACGCCGAGGGCCAGCGCCGCTATGTGGAATCCCTGTCCTCCTATGCCCGCCAGTTTATCGGTCAGATGGAAAAACCCAAATACGACACCATAAGGGGCCTGTCCCCCACCATCGCCATCGAGCAGAAGGCGGCCAGCAAGAACCCCCGGTCCACGGTGGGCACCATCACGGAAATCTACGACTACCTGCGGGTGCTGTTCGCCCGGACCGGCGAGCAGTTCTGCATGGTCTGCGGCAAGAAGGTGGGCCGGGGCGATGCGGAAAGCATGGTCGCCCGGATTCTGGCCCTGCCCGTCCAGACGAAAATTTTGATCCTTGCGCCCATCGTGGAAAACCGCAAAGGCGAGCACAAGGACCAGCTCGACGGCCTCCGGCAGGACGGCTTCGCCCGGGTCCGTATCGACGGCGTGGTGCGGGAGCTTTCCGATGTCCAGACACTGGCCAAAAACAAGAAACACAACATCGAGGTGGTGGTGGACCGCCTGGTCGTCAAGGATGATGAGGCCTTCCGGTCCCGCCTGACCGATTCCGTGGAAACGGCCCTGAAATTCGGCCACGGCAGCCTGATCGTCCACGTGCTGGATCGGGAGGATCTGCTGATGAGCGAGGCCAGATCCTGCTGCGGCGTGGCCTACCCGGAACTGACGCCCCAGCTGTTTTCCTTCAACGCCCCCCTGGGCATGTGCCCGGACTGCAACGGCATCGGCAGTCTGGTGGCCATGGACGAAGACAAGATCGTCCCGGACAGGACCCTGACCATCCGGGAGGGGGCCGTGGTGCCCTGGCGCAATTATTTTCTGCGCGAGGATCATGACGGCGGGAATTCCTGGGGCCTGGGCCAGCTCAAGGCCATGGAGGACCAGCTGGGCCTGGACTTCGACACCCCCTTTCAGGATCTGCCCAAAAAACAGCGGGATCTGTGCCTTTACGGCTCCGGGGGCCGGGAAATCGTGGTGGACTGGCGCTCGGCCAAGATCAAAGGCACGGTGAAAACCAAGGTCGAGGGCCTGGTCCACAGCATGATGCGTCGGTACATGCAGACCCAGAGCGAAAGCCAGAAAAAATGGTATGCCCAGTTCATGAGTGCCCGGACCTGCCGGACCTGTGAGGGCAAACGCCTCAAGCCCGAGGTGCTGTGTGTGCGGGTGGGGGATAGATCCATCATCGACGTGACGGCCATGACCATCAAGGAGGCCTACGACTTTTTCGAGGGTCTCACCCTGACCGGCAACCGGCAGCTGATCGCCAAAGAACTGGTCAAGGAAATCATGGACCGGCTGGGGTTTCTGATCAACGTGGGCCTGGATTACCTGACCCTGGACCGCAGCGGCCCCACCCTGTCCGGCGGCGAATCCCAGCGCATCCGCCTGGCCTCCCAGGTGGGGTCCGAACTGACCGGCGTGCTGTACATTCTGGACGAACCGTCCATCGGTCTTCACCAGCGGGACAACATCAAGCTTCTGGAAACCCTCTGCCACCTGCGGGATATCGGCAACACGCTGATTGTGGTCGAACACGACCAGGAAACCATGGAAACGGCGGACTGGATTGTGGACATGGGTCCGGGGGCCGGGCTTCTGGGCGGCCAGGTGGTGGCCCAGGGACCGCCCGAGGTGATCCGGGCCAATCCCGATTCCCTGACCGGACGGTATCTGGCGGGCCTCAGCACCATTGCCCTGCCCGAAACGGTGATCCGTCCCGAAGACCGGGGCGACCGCTGGGTGACCATCTGCGGGGCGTCTGAAAACAACCTGAAGAACATCGATGCGGCTATCCCGTTGGGGCTTCTGGTGGCGGTGACCGGGGTGTCCGGCGCCGGCAAGTCCACCCTGATCAACCAGATCCTCTACCCGGCCCTGGCCCGGTCTCTTCACGGCGACGGTCCCGAGGTGGGGCGATACGATAAAATCGAGGGGCTCGATCATCTGGACAAGGTCATCAACATCGACCAGAAACCCATCGGCCGGACCCCCCGGAGCAATCCGGCTACCTACACCAAGGTTTTCGACCTGATCCGGGATCTGTTCGCCCTTCTGCCCGAATCCCGGGCCCGGGGCTACAAAAAGGGGCGTTATTCCTTCAACGTCAAGGGCGGCCGCTGCGAGGCCTGTTCCGGCGACGGCTACATCAAGGTTGAAATGCATTTTCTGGCCGACGTGTTCGTGCCCTGCGAGGTCTGCCGGGGCCGTCGCTTCAACGAGGCGACCCTGGATATCCTCTACCGGGGCCATTCCATCGCCGACGTGCTGGACCTTTCCGTGCGCCAGGCCCACGAGCTGTTCGGCGGTTACCCGAAAATCAAAGCCATCCTGGACACCCTGATGGATGTGGGCCTCGGCTACATCAAGCTGGGCCAGGCCGCCACCACCCTGTCCGGCGGCGAGGCCCAGCGCATCAAGCTGGCCCGGGAACTGTCCAAACGCAGCACGGGCAAGACCTTATATATATTGGACGAGCCCACCACCGGCCTGCATTTCGAAGACGTGAAAAAACTCCTCGACGTCCTGCGCCGCCTGGTGGCCGGCGGCAACACGGTCCTGGTCATCGAACACAACCTCGACGTGATCAAGACCGCCGACTGGATCATCGACCTCGGCCCCGAAGGCGGCCACCAGGGCGGCTTCATCATCGCCCAGGGCCCCCCGAAAACCGTCGCCGCCGTCCCGGAAAGCTACACGGGACAGTTTCTGAAACCGCTGCTGGGATAGGGGAACGTCGCAGGATTGGGGTAGGGGGGGGGGGGGGGGGGGGGACCCAACCCCTCCCCCCCCCCCCCCCCTTCGCTTCCCCTGCTCTCTCCCCCCACCCCCCTCCCCCCCCTCCCCTCTCCGTCCCCCCCCCCCCCCCCCCTCCCCCCCCCCCCCCCCCCCCCCCCCCCCCCCCCCCCCCCCCCCCCCCCCCCCCCCCCCCACACCTTCCCCCCCCCCACCCCC
>NZ_BAAHXV010000022.1:0-80261 GCF_054657895.1 Desulfatiferula olefinivorans
GATGTGTCTGGTAATCAAGAGGATATAAAAGCACTTGCCAGGGAAATGTCGTCAGATATCATAAAAAAAATCGAAACATTGCATCGGACAAAAGGCGGGAAATACTTTCCCGTTGAAATTTGTTCCAGTCTTGTAACGTATCAGGGGAAACCGGCAATTCTGAGTATCGCAAGAGACATCACCGAGCGCAAACACGGCGAGGAAGAACGCAGAAAACTTCAGGATCAACTGACTCAGGCTCAGAAAATGGAGTCCATTGGCCGGAGGTGTGGCCCACGATTTCAACAATATGCTCAGCGTGATCATCGGTTATGCCGAGCTGGCCGCAGAAAAGCTGTCTTCCGATGATCCGCTTAAGGATGACCTGAACGAAATTCTTAAGGCGGCCAAGCAATCTGCTCAAATCACCAATCAGCTGCTGGCCTTTGCCCGTAAACAGACCGTCACACCCAGAGTTATCGACCTGAACCATCAAGTTGAATCCATGCTCAAGATGCTTCATCGGCTGATTGGAGAAGACATTGATCTTTTGTGGAAACCCAGGGCACATTTGTGGTCGATCAATATTGACCCATCCCAGATTGATCAGATTCTGGCCAATCTCTGCGTCAATGCCCGGGATGCCATTGCGGGTGTGGGAAAGTTGACCATAGAAACCGAAAATATCTGTCTGGATCCCGGCGACTGCACTGCTTACATCGATGCTCTACCGGGTGAGTATGTCATGCTCGCTGTCAGTGACAATGGCTGCGGTATGGACAAAAGTACTCTGGACAAACTTTTCGAACCGTTTTTTACCACCAAAACCAAGGGCAAGGGTACCGGCCTGGGTCTTGCGATGATCTACGGTATTGTCAAGCAGAACAATGGCAACATACATGTGTACAGTGAGCCCGACAAAGGCACGACTTTCAAAATCTATCTGCCCCGTCACATGAGCAAACCCGAAGATATCAAAAAAGAAGACCCAGCAGGCCTTGCTGTCCAAGGCTGTGAAACCATCCTGTTGGTGGAGGATGAACCGGCCATTCTGAAAATGACAGTAAGAATGCTCAATCGATTGGGTTATACCGTTATTGCAGCGAATACACCAGGTGAAGCGCTCCGCCTGGCCCGTGAGAATACCGGCGATATCCACCTGGTGATAACTGATGTGGTTATGCCGGAAATGAATGGTCGGGATCTGGCTAATAATCTGCTTTCCCTTTACCCGGATGTAAAACGCCTGTTCATGTCAGGATACACCGCCAACGTGATTGCTCATCATGGCGTTCTTGATAAAGGCGTACACTTTATTCAAAAGCCATTTTCTGCAAAAGAGCTGGCGGACAAGGTGAAAGAGACGTTGGAGGATCTATAAAAGGGTGGATAAGGTTCGTTAAAGGAAAAGAGTGCTCTACCCCAAAAAAACTGTAATCTGGTCAAACTATTTTTTTTGTAAGGGATGCTTAACAACTCAAATCCACCGGGCGAGCCGGTGATTTGGGTTATGCGCTACAAAATTCATACTCATAATTAATTGGAACCCAAAATGTTCTGTACTGAGTTTTTTCTTACTTCATTGGTTGTTGTTTTAATTCCAGGAACAGGTGTGATTTATACTGTTTCAACAGGGCTTTTTCTTGGTTGGCGAAGTAGTATTGCAGCCGCGCTTGGTTGTACATGTGGAATTATTCCCCACTTGCTTTCTTGTATTCTCGGATTATCGGCTATTCTCCATATGAGTGCGGTTGCATTCCAATTTCTAAAATATGCTGGAGTTGTCTATTTGTTTTACCTTGCTTGGTCTATGTGGTGTGAAACAATCACAATTGATTTTGATAAGTCAGTTCAAAAAAAGGGGACTTGGCAGATTGCCAACAGAGGGTTCTTAATCAATATTCTTAATCCCAAATTATCAATATTTTTTTTAGCCTTTCTACCTCAGTTTATTTCGCAAAATACGGGAACACCAGCATTCAATCAGTTGATTATCCTCAGCGGGATGTTCATGGGAATGACACTTATCATTTTTGTACTTTATGGCATCGCGGCGCACAGTGTAAGAGCCCATATCGTGTCCTCCTCTAAGCGTGTGCTATGGATGCAAAGATCATTTGCAACCGTTTTCGCTTCACTTGGTGTCAAGTTGGCAATGTCGGAGTAATAATACTGTCCGTCCAAAAACGGTACTTAAGATGCAGCTATTCGCATAACAATAAGGATTGATGTGACGAATGTCACGACCAATCCTCTGTCAACAAGTGTTTAGAGACCGACCAATATCGCCGCTAAAGCGTCGATATTGGCGGTTCAAACTAGTGTTATGCCCATGGAGATTAACTACAAAACATTATTACCGATGTCTCTAAAGGCCATGTATTCAGACCTTCCAAAAAGGGATGAAGTAAAGAGAAAGCTTGATGCCTATGGAAAAGAGTCATTCCATAGCGAACAATCAAGAGTTAAACTTGGCATTTTATACCTTGCGTCTCAAGAACCTGAAAAGTTAGATTCATTTATAGACCTTGCATGTATTGATTATAGGGATTTGCTTTGTTCTGCTGAGTATCCACATTCATCCAGGCGGTGGGGGATTAGAGAAAAAGATTGTGAAAAATATAAAAAACTTCAGGATAAAGGGGGAAAAGAATATTTGGCATGGGTCGAGACAATCAAAAAGGCATAACTAACCGCATTAGACAATTTTATCTCATTGTTTACTGTTATCCCGGTTACCTCTGAAATTGCCGGAGTAGGCGGTCTTTTCAAGCATGATTATGTCAAATCACATGGTGTTGGCCTTGCAGACTCAATCATTACTGCAACGTGTGAATCTGAAAATGCCGCGCTAAAGTCCCTGAATGTAGAGCATTACCCAATGATGAAGGGTTTAAAACCAGCTTACAAAAAGTTAAAAGCCGCCGATTGCTTCCACCGGACCTGGATAGAGCTTGTCCGTTTTAGAAATTCTCTAATTTTTCGACCTTTTCTGGCCATCATGTGAAACATCAAAATCCCTTGTTAAGTGAATAACATTGAGGCATCAACACAAAAAGGCACGCGAAAGGAGATACAAATGACGAAGGTACTGGTTCTCTACTACAGTATGTACGGCCATGTGGAAAGCATGGCAAACGCAGTAGCCGAAGGCGCGAGAGGCTTTCAGGATGTCGATGTCAGCGTCAAGCGTGTACCCGAACTGATGGCGGATGACGCGGCACGCAATGCCGGGGCGAAGCTCGATCAGCCGGCGCCCATCGCGACGGTGGAGGAGTTGGCAAGCTATGATGCGATCATTTTCGGTGCACCGACACGGTTCGGTAACATGTGTTCGCAAATGCGCAGCTTTCTCGACCGGACCGGCGGTTTGTGGGCCTCCGGCAAACTGGTCGGCAAGGTCGGAAGTGTGTTTACTTCGACCGGTACGCAGCACGGCGGTCAGGAAACCACCATCACATCTTTTCACATCACCCTGTTCCATCACGGAATGATCGTCGTAGGAGTGCCTTATTCCTGCAGGGAGCTCACCAATATGGATGAGATCACGGGTGGAACGCCCTATGGGGCCGGCACTCTGGCCGGTGCCGACGGTAGCCGCCAACCGTCCGAGAATGAATTGGCGATTGCGCGTTTCCAGGGAAAACATGTTGCGAGCATAGCGAAAAAGCTTTCAGCCTAAAAGGGCGCCTGGTCTTGTACGTTGGAAAGCCCTGCGACGCAAGGCTTTCCAATGACGTTCAGCGTAGCGTTTTCCGCATCGAATCTGCATCAGTCACAATCGAGGGGAGTTTCATCTATGAGTATCAAGCCGGGATCATGCCTATGTGGTGAGGTCACGTTCGAAATTGAAGGCGATTTTGATCATTTTTACCTTTGCCATTGCAGTCGGTGTCGAAAAGATACGGGCTCGGCTCATGGAGCCAACCTTTTTTCGTCTACCGCCACGCTGAAATGGCTGTCAGGCGTCGATAAGGTCGCAAATTTTACATTGCCGTCAACTCAACACAGCAAATCATTTTGCTCAATCTGTGGATCGGCACTTCCAAATATTCAATTGGGAGGCGCCCTTCTGGTGGTTCCTGCCGGAAGCCTTGATTGTGATATCCACATCAGGCCTACCGCTCACATTTTTATTTCGAGCAAAGCAAATTGGGATAACGATCTTCATAAATGTCCCATGATAGAGACGTTGCCGTCATAAGCATAAAACCCCATTGACATGAAAGAGGCCGTAACCATGAACAAAAACGTTATAGAAATAGAACAATTACTTTATCGCTGTTGTCATGCCGTGGATCACGGGCATGTCGACAGTATCATGGAGTGTTTTCATCCAAGCGCGACATTGATCATAAACTGGGAAGAAAACGGCCGACATTCAGGGCATGAAGCCATACGTCAATGGTTTCTCAATTATACTCAAATAATGACATCCGCTTTGAACTATTTGCGGCACAAAATAACGTGTCCACTGATAGATGTAAATGGTGATGAGGCGACAGCCTTTTCATATTTGGATGTTGATGCAGCGCCGAAAGACGGCGGTCAGGTTGT
This sequence comes from Desulfatiferula olefinivorans, assembly GCF_054657895.1. Taxonomy (NCBI): domain Bacteria; kingdom Pseudomonadati; phylum Thermodesulfobacteriota; class Desulfobacteria; order Desulfobacterales; family Desulfobacteraceae; genus Desulfatiferula; species Desulfatiferula olefinivorans. The sequence continues at coordinate 4,537 of NZ_BAAHXV010000022.1, forward strand.
GATATCGGTTTGTCGCTATGAAGATAAACTTGTACGAACTGATGGCCGCTGGTATTTAAAAGAAAAATCCATATTCATGGATGATACATATACAATCACAAAATAAATCACCAAACGTTTTTTTAGAGTGGGACCGGGTTTACGGCGCGGGGAATTGTTCAAACTTGACGGCTTCGTAAAAAGCATTTCCAGGCCCAACATGGCCCTATACCCGAAAGGTGTGACACGGCCCTCAACCATGGCTTGAAACGAACTTAGTGAAAGCTCGAAAGACGGGCACGAAATCATAAGAGGAAATCAAACCCCAGAGACGTTAATCACATCCGCACCCTTAAGGTTACCCAACAAAAAAGGCCCTCGAAATCATTCGAGAGCCTTGGCGCTTCTTTGGTGGCGGTCCCAACGGGGATCGAACCCGTGTTTCCGGCGTGAGAGGCCAGCGTCCTGACCGCTAGACGATGGGACCGCAAAGATGGATGAGACTATAAAGAATCGCCGCCCCGTTGTCAAACAAAAGACGGCGGGGGGGACGAGATTTTCAGCTTCTCATCACGGTCGTCCAGGGTTTTGCGGATGGCGACGAACTCTTTGTTGCGGGCCATGAACATATCGACGATGTCCGGGTCAAACTGACGGCCCCGTTCGGACACGATGATCTTGATGGCCTGCTCATGGGTGAACGCCTCCTTGTAGACCCGTTTGGAGGTCAGGGCGTCATAGACGTCGGCCAAGGCCACGATCCGGGCGGACAGGGGGATGGCATCACCGGCCAGACCCCTGGGGTAGCCGGTGCCGTTCCACCGTTCGTGGTGGGAGTAGGCGATCTCCTTGGCCAGGGTCAGAAAGGATTCTCCGTCGATCTTCGCTTCGATGTCCCGGATGGCATCACCGCCCAGCCGGGAATGTTCCTTGATGATCTCGAATTCCTCGGGGGTCAGCTTGCCGGGTTTGAGCAGCACCGAGTCGGGGATGCCCACCTTGCCGATGTCGTGAAGAACGGCGGACTGATAGATATCCTCCACGTATTTTTCCGTCACGTAATCATTGAATTTTTTATGAACGGACAGTTCCTGGGCGATGATTCTGGAATATTCACGGATGCGTTCCAGGTGGGACCCGGCATCGTTGTCCCGGTATTCGGACAGCTTGGCCAGCCCCATGATGGTCACTTCCCGGGCGTTCTGGGTCAGCTTGCGATGGGCGTCGAGCTGCTCTTCAAGGGCCTTCTGCTCCGTCACGTCCCGGACGATGCCCCGGTACCCGACGGGCTGTCCGGCTTTGTCGTAAATCAGACTGACCGACGATCTCACCTGACGGATGCAACCGTCCTTGCGTCGAATCTCAAACTCGATACCGTCGATGGGCCGTCCGGTCTGAAAGACCTTGTTGTAGATGGCAAACAGGCCCTTGGCCTTGCGGCCGTCCATGTAATCCTTGTTGTTCATACCCAGAAGTTCGGATTCGTCGTACCCCATGATGGTGCAGACCGCCGGATTGACGAAGGTGAAATTCCCGGAAAGGTCCACCTCGTAATACCCTTCGGTGATGTTTTCGATGATCGAACGGAACTTCTGTTCGCTTTTCATCAGAGCCTGCTCGGCGGCCAGACGCTCGGTGATATCCCGGGCCAGGCCGTAGACCAGACGCCTGCCGTCGCCGTGATCGATCAGGGTGTTCGTGTATTCCACCACGCGTTCATCGCCGCCGGCCGTGACAATGATCATGGTGCCGCTGTCGCTGCCCTGTTTTGCGATGCGGGCCAGGTAATCGTCAAAACCTGCCCGGTAGCGCTCGGGCATCAGGTCCCGCACCCCGGCCCCGGCAAGCTGCTCCAGGGTATAGCCCAGCACCTTGATGTAGTGGAAATTGGTTTCGACGAACATCCCGTCCATGTCGTGGATATAGATCCAGTCCGACACGTTTTCGTAAATCACGCGGAAAAGATCGCCGGAACGTTTGAGGCCGTGGAGCGTTTCGGCGTCAAGACCCGTCTTTATCTCACTTAAGGACATCGGTCGACGGGCGTCGTCCGCGGCGGGTTGACGATCGTTATCGGTTTGTTTTTCGGTCATGGTCACCTTCTTTGAACCCATGCGGAGCATGATCAGGGGCAATGCGGGAACACCGTCGGGCCGTCGTACGTTTCAAGAGAGGAAAAACAATAAATCGTTGATTCGAAATACGAAAACGATCGCGGTGTTTTTCTGGAACGTCCTTATTTATATCAGAAACCGCGCATCGACGCAAAGGGGAAAAACAAAGGGAAACATAGTTTTTGTTCTGGAACTTTGACAGATCTTGCCCGGAAAAGGACGGATCCCTATAATGATCATAACAGTTAGGATCGATTGAAACTGCCGCATTTCCTGAACATCCGACCAACGATGAATCCGTCCCTGACGGAGAAGGGGCTACGCGGCATTTGCATAGACCCGCGATGCACGAGCATCGCGGGTCGCTTTTTTCAAGGGGTCCCGGAACGGTCCCGGTTCAGCACCAGAAAATACAGCCGGCCGGTATGCTGCATATGCCCGGCGGACACTTCGGCGTAGTGGCCGTTCCCGGTAAACAGGTCGGCCCGGCCCGGCCCCCGGATGGCCCCGCCGGTGTCCTGATTGAGCACGAAGCGGCCGAAGGGCCGCCACTCCACGATGTCTCCATCCCCGCTGATCAAAGGCTTTTCCGATTCGATGAAGGCCATGGCGCAGGCCGGAAACATGCGCTTGTCCGTGGCGATGGACCGCTCCGGCGTCACCGCTACGCCGTAACAGCCGTAGGGCCCCCCCTCTTCGGTCTTGAAAAACACATAGCTGGGATTGTAGTTGAGGATCTCGTCGACCTCGTCGGGATGGGCGGTCAGGTATTCCCGGATTTTCTGCATGGACATCTCTTCCCTGGCCACCCTGCCCGTCCGGATCAGATGGGTGCCGATGCTTCGGTAGGGATGCCCGTTTTTCGTGTGGTAATGCACGCGGATGAACCCGCCGTTATCCAGGTAGATGATGCCCGAGCCCTGGATCTCCAGAAAAAACAGATCGATCCGGTCGTCGACCCAGGCCAGAACCCGGGACCGGTCCATGAGAATGTCTCCCGTTCCGATCTGACGCCGATCGTAGTAGGGCACCACCTTCTTTTCCGGGGTGCACCGTCCGATCAGGGTCCGACGCATGGACGGATCATCGGAAAAGAGCCTCAGATCGATGGTCATCAGATCATCGGGATCACTCAGCACCGGATACCGGTACACATCGGACGGAGAAAGGCTGCCCCTCAGCCGGGGTTCGTAGTATCCGGTAAACAGCACTTGATCGTCCCGGTCTTTGCCGGTGGACCGGTAGACCGTGTAGTTGTCCCGGATAAAGGCGTTGAGATCGTTGGCCGAGGGTTCGGACTGAAGAAAGGCCAGCAAGTGTTCGAGGGACCGGATCATGTGGCCGACGTCATAGGCGTCATCGGCCAGGGAAAAGGTTCGCGTCCGGGGCAGTTTGTTGTAATAGCTCAGGCTTTCGAACACGGCCCGGTCGATGCCGTCGAAAAACAGATCGTCGGAAAACCGGGGGTAGTCCTCCGGCGCGAGCCGCACCAGGGACAGCGAGCGCTTTTCCGGAGAGATGAGCTTGAAAAAGCATCCGCCCGAAAGAAGTGGAATCAGGGCGAGCACGATGAAAACATGACTGTACCGGCAGAACGCGTCAGGGAGTTTCATGGGCATCACGAATGAAATGACCGCTTTTTCCGCCGGTTTTCTCTTCAAGACGGATATCGCTGATCACCATGGCTTTGTCATAGGATTTACACATGTCGTAGATGGTCAGGGCCGCTGCGGCGACGGCGGTCAGGGCTTCCATTTCCACGCCCGTGGGGCCCTTGACCCGAACCTCGGCCGCGATGTGAACGGCCGGGTGGTGGTCGTCGGCGGTGAAATCGATCAGGACGGAGGTGATGGACAGGGGGTGGCACATCGGAATCAGATCCCAGGTTTTCTTGGCGGCCTGGATTCCGGCGATGCGCGCCGTTTCAAGCACATTACCCTTGGAGGCCTTCCCCAGGGTGATCAGCTCGAATGTCTTTCGGGTCATCCGAACGGATCCCCGCGCCAGGGCCCACCGTTCGGTGTCCGCCTTGTCCGTCACATCGACCATGCGCACATGGCCCCGTTCATCCAGGTGGGTCAGCTCAGTCATGGTCCCCGTCCTTATAGTATTCGGTTTTGGAGGTGACCGTGGCCTTGACCGCGTCAAGGGTCTCGGCCAGACAGGCGATGACCCGCTCCCGGACGTCGCCTGCCACCACCAGGCACATGACATCCTCGCCCACGGCGAGAAACCGGTCTTCGTCGGCCAGTTCCACGAGAACCTCGACAATGCCCGGACGGCGTTTCGCCTCCTCGATGACCGACGCCAGACGATCGCGGTCGATGCGGATCGAAAGACCCGACACGGGCCGTCCGTCCCGGGAGGTTTCCCGGACCACGCCGTTGTGGCAGAGGATCATGCCCACCCGGGGGTAATCGGGCAGGCGTGTCACGCGTTCCTTGAGGGCGTTCAGATTCATGAGGGCTCCCTGTCCGGCCCGTTCAGACGAAGGGCCTGTTCAAGCTCCTCGGGCCGGTTGATATTGGTGAAGGAAATCAGGTCCGGGTCCACGGACCTCAGACGTTTTTCCGAGACCTCATAGACCCGACCGGGTTTGAAGAACGAACGGATTTTCAACTGACCACGGGCGAGGGATCGTTCGATGGACGGCAGCGCGGCCCGGGCATAGACGGCAAACAGGGCTTCCAGCCCCTTGGCCGTCCGGGGAATCACCACCTGGTAGCGATCGCTGATGTGATCGATCAGAAGGCCGATCATGTCCGGCCGGACAAAGGGCACGTCGCAGGGCAAAACCACGGCAAAGGGGTTTTGGGCATGAAACAGCCCGGCGTGCAATCCGGCCAGGGGGCACCCGGCGGGAATGACGTCCGTGACGATTCTCACATCGAGATCCGTGTAGGCCAGGGGGTCGTTGGTCACCAGAACGATATCGTCAAAAAAAGGCCGGAGCACCGAAAGAATCCGGTCGATGATCCGGATGCCGCCGATGGTCAGAAAAGCCTTGTTGTCTCCGTTCATCCGGGAATTCCGCCCACCGGCCAGAATGACCCCCGTGCATGGTACCTTGCTCATCGAAACACCTTTTCCTGCATGGCGACCGCTCATGGCGTCACAGACCCCGTACCGCGATCGATCACACGCTCCGGGGTCCATTTTAGTATTGCCTGTTCGACTCAAACTGGTTTATACACACTATACGTTATCTTTTCAAGCCATCTTGGGTCCCCGACCCATCGCGCCATAACCCGAACAACCCGGCGGAGCAGACAGTGAACACGGACAACCCCATCGTCAACGCGGCGGACATCAACCGCATGATCACCCGGATCGCCCACGAGATCCTTGAAAAACACCAGGGTGTCGTCGACAACCTCGCCCTGATCGGTATCCAGACCCGCGGGGTCTATATCGCCCGGCGCATCCAGTCGGAAATCCGAAAAATCGAGGGGGTCAACGTGCTGATCGGCGAGCTGGACATCACCCTGTACCGGGACGACTGGACACGGATCGGCCATCACCCCGTTGTCAAACCCACGGAAATTTCCTTTTCCGTCGACGGGCTGGACGTGATCCTGGTCGACGACGTGCTGTTCACCGGACGGACGATCCGGGCCGCCATGGACGCCCTGATGGATTTCGGGCGCCCCGCCCGCATCGAACTGGCCGTGCTGGCCTCCCGGGGCCACCGGGAATTCCCCATCCAGCCCGATTATTCCGGACGGTTTTTCGACACGCGCTACCAGGATTCCATCAACGTGCATCTGACCGAGCACGACGGCACCGACGACATCGTCATCGTGAGGGGCTGATATGGGTCACAGGCATTCCCATCACCACCCCTCAGCCGACCACCGCTTCAAGGTGGGCATTCTGACCCTGTCCACCAGCCGCACCACCCCGGCGGACGACGAAAGCGGCTCCTGGATGGCGAAGCACGCCGCCCGGGAAGGTCACGAGGTGGTCTGCCACCGCCTGGCACCGGACGACGAGGCGGAAATCCGGAAGGCCATCCGGGACATCATCCGCACCCACGACCCCGATGTTTTGCTTCTGACCGGCGGCACGGGCCTGACCCGGAAGGACGTGACCATCGAAGCGGTCACCCCCATGTTCCGCAAGGTGATGACGGCCTTTGCCGTGGTCTTCGCCCAGCTGAGTTTCGAGGAAATCGATTCGGCGGCCATCCTGTCCCGGGCCACGGCCGGGATCATCGGAAACACCGCCGTGTTCTGCCTGCCCGGAAGCCTCAAGGCCTGCAAACTGGCCTGCCGGGCCATCATCTTTCCCGAGCTGGGTCATCTGATCGGCCACATCGGTGACTGATATTAAAACCAAAGGTTTATCACAAACCTAACACGCCGCTAACACCATCCTAACACAAAAACTCTATTTTATCTCCGAACTGAATATTGGCTCCGGCCCGGCCGGATATGCACGATTCCAAGACCCTAAGGAGATTAACATGAAAAAGATTATTCTGGCCCTCACCCTGGCCCTGATCGCCACCCCCGCCCTGGCCGGCAAGCTGGTGATCAAAGGCTCCACCACCGTTCTTCCCATTGCCCAGAAAGCTACCGAGGCCTACATGGCCCTTCACCCAGATACCGTGATCACCCTGTCCGGCGGCGGCTCCGGCAACGGCATCAAGGCCATCATCGACGGCACCGCCGGCATCGGCAACGCGTCCCGGTTCATCAAGGACAAGGAAGTCAAGCAGGCCGTGGACAATAACGTCTACCCCGTTCCCCACCGCATCGCCCTGGACTGCATCGTTCCCGTGGTTCACCCGAGCAACACCGTGTCGGATCTCAGCCGCAAACAGATCCAGGACATTTATACCGGCAAGATCACCAACTGGAAAGACGTGGGCGGCCCGGACATGAAAATCGTGGTCATCGCCCGGGACAGCTCCTCGGGTACCTTCGAAGCCTGGAAAGAACTGGCTCTGGACGGTGAGCGCGTCACCCCCGCCGCCCTGACCCAGCCCTCCAACGGCGGCCTGGTCACCCAGATCGCCGGGACCAAAGGCGCCATCGGCTACATCGCTCTGGGCTACATCACCCCGGATGTCAAGGTGGTGGCCGTGGACGGCGTCATGGGCAGCGAGCAGACCGCCAAGAACGGACGCTACAGCATCAGCCGGCCCCTTTACATGTTCACCGCCGGGTGGCCCCAGGGCGAAACCCTCGATTTCATCAACTTCCTCCTGTCACCCAAAGGCCAGGCCCTGGTCAAGGAAGCGGGAAGTATCACGCTGTACTGATTCCCCCCGGAACACAAGGGGGATTGCACGCGGAGCGGCCCTGCGCCGCTCCGTTTCGACGTCTGAACAACCGGAAGAAAGAGCGTCATGCGACAAAGCGAATACGCCATCAAGAGTTTTTTTTTCCTGACCGCCTTTATCTCGGTCACCATATTGGGCCTGATCATGATTTTCCTAGTCAAGGAAGGTGCCCCGATTCTTTCCCATGTGACCCTGAAAGAATTCCTTTTCGGCCACTACTGGTATCCCACCGATGATCCGGCGGATTTCGGCATCTTTCCCCTGATTGTGGGAACGGCCTCGGTGACCGCCCTGTCGGCGCTGATCTCGGTTCCCCTGGGCATCATGACGGCGATCTACATTGCCGAGATAGCCCGGGACCGGCTGGCCTCCGTGATCAAACCCCTGGTCGAACTCATCGCCTCCATCCCCTCGGTGGTGGTGGGCTTTTTCGGCATGGTGGTCGTCTCGCCCTTTCTCCAGGACGTCTTCGGCGTCCCCTCGGGCCTGAATCTGTTCAACGCCTCCCTGATGCTGGCCTTTATGGCCGTTCCGACCATCTGCTCGGTCACGGAGGACGCCCTTCGCAGTGTCCCCGCCGCCCTCAAGGAAGCGAGCCTGGCTCTGGGCGCCACCCACCTGGAAACCATTTTCAGGGTCACGGTGCCCGCCGCCGTGTCAGGCATCAGCACCGCCGTCATCCTGGGCATGAGCCGGGCCGTGGGGGAAACCATGGTGGTTCTGATGGTGGCCGGAGGCGCGGCCATGACGCCCTCGTCCCTGTTCGATCCCGTTCGGCCCATGCCCGCAAGCATTGCGGCGGAAATGGGCGAAGCGCCCTTCGGCGGCGTGCATTACAACGCACTGTTCGCCACCGGAGTGGTTCTGTTCCTTTTTACCCTGGCCTTCAACATCTGCGCGGCCCGGATTGCCGAGAGGTACAAGCAGCAATGACCGACAACCGCATCCAACGACGCCGAATCACCCAGAACCTTTTGTTTTATCTGTTCCGGGGAGCGGCCCTGATCAACGGTCTGGCCCTGTTCGCCATTGTCTATTTCATGGTCAGCCGGGGATTTTCAGCCCTTTCCTGGACGTTTCTGACGGAAATGCCCCGGGAGTCCATGACCCGCGGCGGCATCCTGCCCTGCATCATCGGCACCGTCAGCCTGGCGGTGGGGGCCATTGTGTTCGCCCTGCCCGTGGGGGTGGCCACGGCCGTCTATCTGAACGAATATGCCCGGCCGGGGGCCATGGTCCGATTCATCCGTCTTTCCATCACCAACCTGGCGGGGGTACCGTCCATCGTCTACGGCCTGTTCGGCCTGGCCTTTTTCTGCATCATCCTGAACATGGGGGTCAGCATCCTGGCCGGGGCCCTGACCCTGGGCGTGATGAGTCTGCCGGTGATCATCGGGGCCTCCGAAGAAGCCCTCAAGGCGGTTCCCGACACCTACCGGGAAGCCTCCATGGGGCTGGGCGCCACCAAATGGCAGACCATTTACCGGGTGGTGCTGCCCACGGCCGCCCCCGGCATTCTGACCGGTACCATTCTGGCCCTTTCCCGGGCCGCCGGGGAAACCGCCCCCATCATGTTCACCGGGGCGGTGTTTTTCACCCCCAGACTGCCCGACTCCCTGCTGTCCGAAGTGATGGCCCTGCCCTACCATATTTATGTGCTGGCCACGGCCGGACTGAACATCGAACAGACCCGGCCCATGCAGTATGGGACGGCCCTGGTCCTGGTGACCCTGGTGCTGGGGATGAACCTGTTCGCCATGATTCTCAGGCAGCGCCTGAGAGGCAGGATGAAACCATGAAACACACCCGTCTTCTGGAGGACGAAGCCATGAACCGTTCCGCACGGTCACCGGAGGCGACCCGGGACAAGGCCGCCGAAGCACCGATCATCTCGGTGAAACACCTGAATTTTTTCTACCACGACGTCCAGGCGCTGTTCGACATCAGCCTGACCGCGGCACCCCGCAAGGTCACCGCCCTGATCGGTCCGTCCGGCTGCGGGAAAAGCACCTTTCTCCGCTGCCTCAACCGGATGAACGACCTGATTCCCGGAACAAGGGCCCAGGGCGAAATTTTGTTTGACGGGACGGACATCGTCTCACCGAAGATCGACGTGGTGTCTCTCAGGCGACGCATCGGCATGGTGTTTCAAAAACCCAATCCCTTTCCCAAAAGCATCTTCGACAATGTGGCCTACGGGCTCCGGGTCAACGGGATGAAGGACCGCTCCGAGATTGCCGGCCGTGTGGAGCAGAGCCTGAAACTGGCCGCGCTCTGGGACGAGGTCAAGGACCGCCTGTCCAAACCGGCCACCGGACTGTCCGGCGGCCAGCAGCAGCGCCTGTGCATCGCCCGTGCCCTGGCCGTGGAACCGGAGGTGCTGCTGATGGATGAACCCGCCTCGGCCCTGGACCCCATCGCGACCCTGAAAATCGAGGAACTGATCGACGAGTTGAAAAAAAAGTTCACCATCGTCATCGTCACGCACAACATGCAGCAGGCCGCCCGGGTGTCCGATACCACGGCCTTTTTCTGCATGGGCAAGCTGATCGAGGTGAACGACACGGACATCATGTTCACGCGGCCCTTCGACAAACAGACCGAGGACTATATCACCGGACGCTTCGGCTGATCCGGTTTTTCCGTCACCCACAACGAGAGAAATGCCATGCCGATGAATCATCTGTTGCGAAAAGAGCTGGAAAAAATAAAAAAAAGCCTGCTTGAGCTGGGAGCCCTGGTCGAAGACCGCTTTCGCATGGCCGTAAGGGCCATCCACCAGGGAGACACGGACCTGTGTCACCAGATCATCCGGGGCGACCACGAAATCGACGCCATGGAGGTGGAGCTTGAAGAGGACTGCCTCAAGGTGCTGGCCCTGCACCAGCCCGTGGCCGGGGACCTCAGGTTTTTGATCGTGGTCATCAAGATCAACAACGACCTGGAGCGCATCGCCGACCAGGCCGTCAACATCGCCCAGCGGGTGATCCGCATCCAGGGATTCAACCACGATAATTACATCCCCGATTACGACGCCATGGCCGAGATGACGGGCGCCATGCTCAAGATGAGCCTGGACGCCTTCGTCAACCTGGATATCGCCCTGGCCGAAACCGTCCGGACCATGGATGCCGATGTGGACGACATGAAAAACCGGTTCTATGACCGCATCAAGGCCGATATCTCCCAAAACCCGGATAAAACCGGAAAATTCATCAACATGCTTCTGATTTCGCGCCACCTCGAACGCATCGCCGATCACGCCACCAACATCGCCGAAGAAGCCATCTACATGAAAAAAGGGGAAATCGTCCGGCATCGATAGCCGAAGCGGCTCCGCCCCGGCGGGGCCGCAACCGTTCCCCCCGGCCTCATCAGGATTTTCTGTTGCCATTCTCCCGGTTTCCGGTTTATACAAATGCATTCCGTCGCCCAACTTCCGGAACGCTCACACCCCGTGATCCGTCCGCCGGACCCTCGGGCCGCATGAATATCTTTTAAACCTTTTTTGACTGTCTGACGGATACGCCTTATGGATTCTCTTCGCCTTGGTATTGACATCGGCACGGACTGCATCAGCGCCGCCGTCCTGTCCCATGATCTCGACCTGATCGACGCCCTGCCGCCGATGTATCACTTCGGCAATCCCGTCCAGACCCTCCGGGAATGCCTCGGCCGGATTGTCGAACGTTACGGCGACCGCATCACCCAGACGGCGTTCACGGGCAACGGCGGCGAATGGTTCGCCCGGCAGCTCGATGTGCCGTTTTTCCATGACACCATCACCATTCCGGCCGGGGCGGCGATGCTTTCGCCGGGCACCCGGTACATCTTTCATATCGGTGCGCGGGACTCGTATTTTTTCGAAATGGAAGCCTTTCACGATGACGGGGTCCGCCGGACCTTCGTGCCCGATCACGGCACCGGGACCAAGTGCGGGGGCGGGAGCGGTCTTCTGATCGCCAAACAGTGCCGACGGTTTTTCGAGTCCATGCTGCCCGCCGAGACCCTGCCCGATGAGCCGTCCCTGCGCCGGGAGTTTCTCGACCGCCGCCTGAACCGTCTGTTCGATCTGGCCGAAGACGCCGTCACGGCCTCGGAAAAAATGATCGATGTGGGCGGACGCTGCGGCGTGGTGATCCAGTCGGACATGATTCATCTTCAGAACACCGGTGAATCGATTCCCGATATTCTGGCAGGCCTTTACCACCGAATCATCAAAAACTACCGGTCCGATGTACTCAAAACCCGGGACTTCGACGGCAACGATCCGGCCGTCGCCACCGGCGGCGTGTTCCAAAGCCCCCGTCTTCGACGCATTCTGACCGACATGATCGGTGTGTCCGTCACGTGTCCGGAAGCGGCCCGGAGCGTGGGGGCCATCGGCGCCGTGATCAAGGCCGGGGCCGACCGTCGGGCCTTCGATCCGGCCCTTCTGGATCGCATGGTCGACGCGGAAAAACAGGCCGTCCCCGTCATGCCGCCGCTGCGTCAGGCCCTTGAGCGCGTGATCATCTATCCCGAGGCGACCCCGGATAGGCCCGATGATCCCCTGCAGGTCTTTGACCGGGCCGAGGACGGTCCCGTCGATGTGATTCTGGGCGTTGACGGCGGATCGACCACGACCAAGGTGGTGGTGGCCAGGGCCTCCGATCTGACCCTTCTGGCCCAGATCTGCCTGTACACCAACGGCAAACCCCTTGCCGCCATCCAGGATATTTTCCGACGAATCGAGACGGCCTTCGGCGACCGCCTGACCATCCGGGCCGTGGCCTACACCGGATCATCGGGGGCCTTCTATCATCGTCTGTTCACCCGGCACCCCAACGGCTCCCCCGTCCGGACCGTGGACCTGGTCAGGGATGAAATCACCTGCCACGCCCTGGGGGTTCGGCATTTCAACGCCCGGACCGACACGATTTTCGAATTGGGCGGCCAGGACGCCAAGTTCACCGTGTTCAACGCCGACGGCACCGTGAAAAAATCCCGGATGAACCTGTCCTGCATGGCCGGAACCGGCCAGACCATGCAGAACATGGTGGAAATGCTGGGGCTTGATATCCGGACCACCTTCCACGACATGGCCCTCTCGGCCGACTGCACCCCGGTGGTCGACGACACCTGCGGGGTGTTCACCGAAGCGGGCATCGCCCGGCTGATCGCCCTGGGATTTCCCAAAGCCGAAATCGCCGCGGCCATCGCTTACGGGTTCATGGGCGGCTATGTCAACAAATTCATCGGGCAGGAGATCTTCGGCGACTGCGCCTCGGCTCAGGGCGGTCCCTTTCTGGGCCGGGCCCCCCTGGCGGCCCTGTCCATGCATACGGGCATGACGATCCACGCTTTTCCCCATCGTCAGATGTTCGGTGCCCTGGGCGCCGCCATCGCCGCCCGGGACGCCGTCACCGCCATGGAACGGGAGAACATTCCCTTTGAATGCCGGTTCCGGGGACTGGCCCTCCACCGTCTGTCCTTCGAAAAACAGGACACGACGTGCAGCCGCATCATCGACGATTCCTGCGGACTCAAGGACTGCCGGCTAAGCGTCTACGCCGCAGGGGATGAACGGATCATCACCGGCGGGGCCTGCCCCAAGGGCAATACCGACGGCCTTTCCAAAAAAGCGCCGGACTACGTGGCCCGCTACAAGGCCATTGTCGACCGACACCTCTCGCAGTGGACCTGCGACCTGAACGCCCCTTCCCCGGCCGAACGGATTCTGGTTCCCCGGTCCCTGACCTTCCAGAATGAAAAGGGCGTCTTTTACTGCGCCCTGTACCGGTCCCTGGGGTTTAACGTGGCGCTGTCTCCCGAATCCGACGATGCCGTCAACGAGATGGGCCTGCGCTACGCCCATTCGGAAACCTGCTTTCCCGTTAAACTGGCCCACGGCCATGCGGCACGGCTCAGGGAACACCTGCGGCCCGGTCTGGACAAGATGCTGCTTGTCAACGCCATCGGCCAGGGAAAGAAACGCTACAAATTCTGCCCCTATGTGGCCGGAGCCGGCTTTCTGACCAAGGAGGCCCTGGATCTTCCGGCCGATGACGTCCTGCTGCCCGTGCTCTATTTCGATGATCCGGCCAATCCCCTGTTCAAAAGCGTTCACGCCGATCTTCAGAGGGTCTTCGGCAAACGGTTCCGGGTCAGGGAGGTCAAGCAGGCCCTTGGCCGGGCAGGCGCCGCCCAGAAGGCCTGCCTCGACGAGATCTACCGCACGGGACAGGCCCTGGTCGACGATTTAAGGCGAAAGAAGACCGACATCTATATCGGCCTGGGGCGCGGCTACACCCTGCTCGACGACAAAGCCGGGTCACGGGTCCATGAGCTGTTCGTGAAAAACGGCCTGCATTTCATCCCCTCTTTTTTTCTGAAGCCCGCCATGCACGACATCGGTCACATCGCCGAAAACATGTACTGGGTCCAGGGGCGCAGCATCATCCGTTATACCCTCGAGACGGCCCTTCACCCCGATTTCTTTCCGGTCCGGGCCACCAACTTCAACTGCGGCAGCGATTCCATGCTTCTGTTCCATGAGGAGCACATCATGGAACGGGCCCGCAAGCCCCACCTGGTTCTCCAGACCGACGGCCATTCCAGCAACGCCCAGTTCGGCACACGGATTCTGGCCAACCACGAGGTGGTGAAAACCTTCAGGCCCGCACCGGTCCGGATCGAGGACTTCATCACCATTCACCCCAAGGTGGTGCTCAAAGGAAAAATCATCGGCATCCCTTACATGGGCGATCATTCCCACGTGCTGGCGGCCACCTTTACGGCCCTTGGCATCGACGCCCGGGTCATGCCCACCCAGACACCGGAAGCCAAGGCCCTGGCGGCCAAGGCCGGCGGCGGTGCGGGCAACATCTGCCGGCCCTTTTCCTTTCAGGTGGGCGATACCCTTTCCTGGCTCAACAGCCTTGCGCGGGAAGGCCTCGATCCCAACACCCGGGCCGTGGTGCTCGAACCCATGGCCAAGGGACCCTGCCGCTTCGGCCAGTACCATGTGCTGCTCAAGAAAATTTTCATCGAAAACGGTTTTCCCGGCGTGGACATGCTCAGTCCCGATGCGGACAGCGATTACGCCAACCTGCCCATGACCGACGGCCAGATCGTGTCCCAGGCCCGCAACCTGTTCCGGGGAATCTACTGCATGGACATCCTCTACGACGCCCTGCTCAGGACCCGGCCCTACGAAAAGGAAAAAGGATCGGCCCAGCGCTGCTACCGCCGGCTGTCCAACGCCCTTCTTGCCCTCGTCGAAAAAAACGCGGGCGTCAAGACCCTTTTGCCGTTCATGAACGAGGCAAAAAACGCCTACGAGGCCCTGATCGATCAGACGATCCGGCGAAAGCCCATCATCGCCATGACCGGCGAAATTTTCGTCCGCCTGAATCCCCACGCCAATCAACAGTCCCTGATGATGCTCGAAAAATACGGCCTGGAGACCCGTCTGTCGCCCCTGTCGCTGTGGATGGACTATGCCAACGCATCGAGCATCGACACCTTCCGGCTGACACGGCGCTGGAAGCACTGTGCCAAGGCCGTTCTTAAAAAACACTACATGCGGCGAACGGCCAGGGCCCTCATCGAACCGTTCCGCGATTTTCTCAAAGGCCGCGAGGCCCACGATTCGGGGCACATCATCGACCACATTCAGCAGAACCTTGTCTACGACAAAAGCATCCAGGGCGAATCACCGCTGTCCATCGGCGAAGCCTACATGTTCGCCATGGGAAAACTGCCGGACATTTCCGGCATTTTCCATGTGGGCCCCTTCGGCTGCATGCAGGAAACCGCCGCCACGTCGCAGATCCAGTCGATCTATCGCCAAAAGCGAAGCGCGGCCCTGTCGATCGACGAAAAAATCATCCCGTTCATGGATGCGGTGTTCGGTGATTCGGAGCTTGCCAATCTCGAGGCGGAGATCGCCGTTTTTTCAGAGAAATGCCATCTGAAGCAGCGTCTGTCCCGGGGCACGCCGGCCTGATTTATCGTTGACATCGGGCAAGGCCCTTGTTAAGGTCAACCATATTTTTTGTGGGCACCACCGTCTTTCATTATATTTTTTACTTATTATCAGCAGGAGATCAAACAGCCATGACGAAGAGAACCGTACTCACCGCGATCGCTGCCGTTTTTTCCTCATTGTTTGTCGCAGCCGTCCTTGTTGCAGGCACCACCGTCCCGGACACCTTTGAAATGAAAACCGAGGCCTATACGGAGCACACCTATCATCCGGCCACGCTTTCCCACAAAAAACACATCGACGAATACAAGGCCGCCTGCGGCGACTGCCACCACGACGACAAAGGCAAGCCCCTGACCAATCTCAAGGAAGGCGACAACGTTCACAAATGCATCGAATGCCATAAGATTCCCGGACGCAAACCCGCCGCGAAAAAGGGCGAACCCAAGCTGACCGATGCCCAGGCCCGCCAGTATCATGCCGAAGCCATGCATGACAACTGCAAGGGCTGTCACAGCGACCACAACAAACAAGTCAAGAAAGACACGGGCAAAAACGGCAACGCTCCGACCAGCTGCAACGACTGCCACCCCGGAGGAAAAATCAAGTAATCGCCCGCCTTGCCGCCCGTTCGCAATGACCGACAGGGGAACATTGGTGACAATGTTCCCCTTCTTTATTCGGAACACGTTGTTTTTACTTGTAAAAGCAAACGACGCCCTATATAATTGCTTTGTCTTCACCATGAAACCCCTGACAGCGACCCGTTCGGACCACGCATCTGTCCCGGACCCTGAGATGGTCGCACGACGATCGGCCGTATTCGCAGGCCTGAACCCAAGAATCAGGATAGACCCATGACCGTGACGGAAGCATCCCTGACGCCGGAACGTATCCAGACCAAGGCCGATATTCTTGAGAACAACCTTTTTCAGGATCTGAAGAAATCAGACAGCGAGGCCACAGCCCGGCTGCGCGTCGACCGGGAGGGCACCCTGGATGTGATTGTGGAAAAGGCCCTGGCCCAGGTGCTGTTCCGGGTGAACATCCATCCCTCAGTCGTACTGGACAAGCTGTCCGAGGCCCTGGCCCAGACCCGGGACAAAGCCGCCCCCGTCCGGGAGATCCGTCTGCCGATCCGGGCCGCCACCCTGGATCAGGGCGACCGGATTCTGGACATCCGGGTCGCATACCCCCTGATCGATGTGGTGATCACGGGCCTGAAACCGCAAATCGAGCAGCACGAGGAAATCGTCAAGTATTATTTCGAGCCAAAAAAACATCCGGGCAAGCTGCTGCCCAATGGAAAAATCGATTTTCGCGAACTGCACCAGTTCCCGGCCGTTGCCCAGGGCGACAAACTGATGCTGATCCGCTATCCGGTGCCGGGAAGGCCCGGCGTGACCTTTGACGGACGGATCATTCCCGTCGCCGAGCCGCGGGTTCTCGATCTGGTCTACGGCGAGGGGGTCCGGAAGCAGAATCATCTGGACGCCGACGGACGGGCGGTGGGTTACTTTCTGACGGCGGCCAAAACCGGGGTGATTCTCCTCAAGCAGACGGCAGGCCAGATCCGGGAAATCGACGTGACGGATCTGATCGAGCTTGAAACCATCGATTTTTCCATCGGCAACATCGGCAGTGAATTCATCTCCCCGGTGAGCATGAAGATCGGCACCGTCAACGACGGGTTTCGCATCCGGGCCCACGGACGCATGGAGGTCCAGTGTCTGGACGGAGGCCATGTGATCACCGATGACGAGGCGGTCATCGACCAGATCAGGCCCCACAGTACGGCCCAGGCCAGGCTGGGGATCACGGCGAACACCGTGGTGGATTCGGAACTGATCTGCTCCGAGGGACCGATCACCATCACCAACGAGTTGCGCGACGCCCGCATCCGCGGCGCCGAGGTGACGTTCAAGACGTCCCGGGGCAGTATGCTCAACGCAACGGTGGACGCCTGCACCCTGACCTTTCAGAATGTGTATTACTGCGGAACCAATAAAATTTATCTGGGCCGGGACCTGTTCAGCCGGCGCCTTGGGATCATCGATGATCTTGCGGCGGTGGACAAAAGCCATCAGGATGTCCAAAACGCTATCGATTCCATCAAAAGCAGGCTCCTTAACGGTCTCAAGACCCTGGCCTCCCAGATAACCGATGCCGATCTTCTGAACATGTTCCGGCTCCTGATTCACTCCCTTCAGGCCTTCACCTTTTCCGATGCCTACAAGGTCCTGGCCAATCTCAGGGAACGGATGAACGTCACCCCCATCGACCAGCTGACCCGGACCTTCCAGGAACTGGAAAAGCTTTCCCAGGCCATTTTGGCCTACACCAACCGGAAAAACGAACTCACCCGTGCTCTCAATCAGACCGAGGTGGCCATCAACGGCATCCGATGCGTCCTTCACGGAAAAATCAATCCCACGGCGACCATTCAGATTTATTGCGGCAAAACACCCTCGGACGAACCGATCCATGAAATCAAGCCCCTGAACAGAGACACCAACGAATCCCTGGCCTTTTCCGCGTCCTATCATCTGGAGTTCGGGTTCAAGACCAAGTAAGCCGGGCCCGTCCGCCGGGGCAGGCTCAAAAAAAAAGGGAGGCGACCTGTCCCCCCCAAGCCCAGGTCCCTCCCAAAATAATCCGGCCCGCACACCTTTCAGGGGTTCACGGCGCTGACCCCGTAATCAAAAGCCTCCAAATTTTTTTCGAGTTTTTCCCCGGAAAAGCGGGTGGCCATGATCATTTCAAAGGCATCCCGCAACAGAGGCAGCTCGCCGGTTCCGGCCAGGGCGCCCGCCATGATCACGTTGCCCAGAATCGGCGCACCGATGCTGACGGCCTTGTCCGTGGCGTCGATAAACCAGGCCGTGTCGGACAGCTCGGTGATCCATTGCCGGATCTCCCGGTCCGACGGATAGCTGATCTGACCGGAAATCACCCCCACCGGATAAAACGGACGGGTGTTGGTGATCACCCGGACCGTCGGATTTCCGTAATCCTTGAGCACCCGGATGGCCTCGGTGGGTTCCATGGACACCACCATGTGGGCCCGGCCCAACGGAATCTGGGGCGACCAGCTCGAGGTGTTGGAAATCCTCAGATGGCTCATCACCGATCCGCCCCGCTGGGAGGCGCCGAAGGTTTCACCGATGGTCACATGGAATCCCAGGGCGGACAGCATGTTTCCCACGGTCCGGGAGGTCATCACATTGCCCTGCCCGCCCACACCGGTAATGATCACGTTGTAAGGATCCTGTTTCAGAATCAGTTCAGGCATGGGCCACCTCCGTTTTCACAATGGCCCCATTGGGGCAGATCGAGGCGCAGACCCCGCACCCGGCGCAGACCACCTCATCGATGCGCGCCCGGCCCGCCTCCTTGTCCCAGACCAGACCCGGACAGGCGAAAATCCGTGTACACAGACGGTTGCATCCGCAGGCTTCGCCCACACACCGGGTTTCGTCGATCGTCACGGCATAGCGGTTCTTTCCTTTTTTATCGGGGCTCAGGGCGCAGGGTTGCTGGAACACCAGAACCGATATGCCCTTATGTTCGATCAGGTCCAGCAGTGTTTCCCGTGCGGTTTCAAGGTCAAAGGGGTCGCAGACCCGAACCTCGGCACCCAGGGCACGGCAGACCGAGGGAATATCGATTTTTTCCGCCGTCCGGCCCAGGGCGTCCGCGGCCAGTCCCGGATGGGGCTGAAATCCGGTCATGGCCGTCCCGCTGTTGTCCAGGACCACCAGGGTCATGTCCGACCGGTTGTGGATGGCATTCACCAGGGCGGGCAGGGCCGAATGAAAGAAGGTGCTGTCCCCGCAGACCGAAAGGACCGGCTGGTCCATGCCGAAGGGCCCGAGTTTTCCAAACCCCGAGGCCACCCCGGTTCCCGATCCCATGGCATGGAGGGTTTTCAGGGTGGAAAAACCCGCCGGAAGAACAGCCATGGAGTAGCAGCCGATGTCGCCGCAGACAAATCCCTTGCGGTTGTCCATGGAAAGGGCCGTGTTCAGGGTCCAGAACGAGGCCCGGTGCGGGCATCCCGGACAGAAGGTCGCTTCCCGGTGCGGAGAGCCGGCAAAGGAGATCAGCGCGGCCCGTGTCCGGTAATCCGCGTTTTCGCCGGTTTCCGGAATGCTAAGGATCTTGCCGAGGGCCTGGGCCACCTTGTCGGGATTCAACTCCCCGACCGTGGGCAGAAAACCTTCTTTTTTTCCGAAAAAGGTCTTCACCCCCAGGGTTTCAGCCTGTTCCGCCGCGAAAATCTTGATTTCCTCTTCAAGAAAAGGCAGCACCTCCTCCACAAAAAAGATTCGATCGCATCGGGCCAGCTGGCGTGCCGTGAACCGCGGGGGCAGTGGCCAGGTCGTGCCCAGCTTGGCCAGACCCACCCGCTCCCCGACGCCCAGCATGTGAACGGCTTCCCGGGCATACAGGCTGCAGGTGCTGCTGGTGATGATCAACAGTTCCGGCTTTTCCGGCCCGTCGTAGGTATTGAAGGGGGACTGATCGAACAGCTCCGCCGCCAGCCTGAGCTTGCGCTGCTGCTCGCCGTGCTTGTATTCCACGGGAGGGCTCATGATCACGCCCTCGCCGGGGTCGAGAATGAATCCGTCATGCCTGAACACGGCTTTGGCGCCGTCTGTTGGGATTTCTCCCAGAATCACGGTCCCGCTGGCGTGGGACAGCCGCGTGACCGTCCGGAGCAGCACCAGATTCTTGAGGGCGTCGGACAGCTCGAAGGCCCACCGTGTCATGTCCTTGGCCTCCTGAAAATCACCGGGCTCCAAAAGCGGGACCTCCATGAGTTTCGCGTAGGGCCGGGTTTCGCCCTCATTAACGCTGGATAACGCCCCGGGATCATCGGCCGACACCAGGACCATGGGACCGCGCACCCCCGAGCCCGACAGGTGCAGCAGATAGTCGGCGGCCACGTTCAGGCCCGGCTGCTTCATCACCGCCAGGGCCCGAAGGCCGGCGAACGACGCCGCCGACGCCACCTCCAGGGCCACCTTTTCATTGACGGACCATTCCACATACAGGGGCAGGTCCGACGTGCGGGCGACGGCGGCCAGATTCTCGATGATTTCCGACGAGGGCGTGCCCGGATAGCCGGCGGCCACCCGGACGCCGGCTTCCAGTGCCCCGCGAACGATGGCTTCGTTGCCCATAAACAGGTGACGGCTTCCTTTTTTTCCCGAAATCAGTGCGGTCATGGCGCCTCCTGTCCGATCAGGGCCTCGACCAGGGAGTCATCCACGATCAGGGCGGGTGTTTCCGAGTTGAGGCGCCCGGTTTTCCGGGCCGTCTCGAGGCCCCGTTTCTTTTTGGCCAACGCGGCGTTTCGAAGCTGATCGCACGAGGCCTCAGGCATGGTTTCACAGGTCAGAAAGCCCTCGTGCACGGCCCGGCTGACCAGCTCTTCTCCGGTTTGGGTCCTTACAATCAGCGTGTTCCAGCCCGGTTCTCCTTCGTGCGCGCCCACGGAAAGGTCCGTGAATTCCGCCGTCATGTCCGGACAGATCCGGCAGCCGTCCGGTATGGCCGATCGGATCTCGTCAAGGGGAACACTGACTATACCGTTTCGGGTCGTCAGCACCATGGCGTTAGACGGCGGGGGCGGTACATCCATGGCCAGGACCTCTCGGGTATCCAGCCGGTCGTCCAGCCGCTCGATCAGCCGCCGGGTGTCCAAGGCCCAGGTGCAAAACAGACCGAGCGACAGCGACACCGGATCATACCCGTCCGGCCTGTCGAGGGGATTTTTTCTTATGCCGGCCAGTCCCGTCATCTGGCAGGGGGTTCCCACCACGGCCAGACGCCGACCGCCGCGCCTCATGTACGTGTTGACGGTCGAAAGGGTGGGGGCGGCCATGTATTTGGACCCGGCACAAGACAGGATGTCCTCGGTTGTACCGGCTAATACCGCCTCTGGGATCATCCCCTTCCGGCGGGTCAGGGCGGCGGCCTCGATCAACCCCGCGTCCATGGCGCACATCAGAAGGGCGCTGACGGTTCCGCCGTTCTGGAAGCGCCCCCCGTTTTTCAGCCTGTCGCCGGCCCGGCTTTTAAGAATCGTCCGCACGTGACCCAGGGCTGCCCCGTCGTAGGGCAGACCCGGGATGATGCGCGACAGGTCGTCTAGATCGACGGCGGTTTTGGGGCAATGGGCGTAGCACCGTCCCTGGGGAAGGGTACAGGGGAAAAGCCGCGCGATCTTTCCCCGGTAGCTTACAAAATACGGACACATGCCCACGCAGGCCCCGCAGTCCACACAGAGACCCTGCGCGAGAACCTGATCGAACACGTCCGATGAACCCTGAACGACCATGTCGGCCATCCTTTCACGATGTGGTTGGGGGATAGTATAGTTCGACTATTTCGAACGCTATATTCTATAGTTGAACACTATAAAGAAGATGCCGGACGCTGTCAAGCCGCGTTTTTTTCCCTGAACACGGATCGCCTTAATGCCCTCTTGAAACAGGATCTTGGCTTGCGTCCGGAGGAAATATGACGTATAAAAAGGAACGATTTATTTTCGTGTCACACAGCATCTTTAACCCTTCACTGTACCTGGAGCCCCGGATAATGAAACGACATCTCGTCTTCCTCTTTTCAGCTTTCATGGTTTTCATTTATGGTCTTGCGGTTCCCGTGAGCGCCGGACCCGAGTTCGTCCTCAATGCCGCCTGTTCCTCACAGATCGCCGAAGCCTTCCAGCGTGAGTTGCTCGAACGCTTCATGACCGACAGCGGTGTCAAGGTCAAGGTTCACGTCTTCTCCTCGGATGTCTGCCTGGATCGGCTTCGCAACGGGTTTTCGAACCTTGCGGGCTCCACTGTCCCCATTTCCCAGGCGGACCGGAACACCGGCATGATCGAGATTCCCATGTGTAAAGACCCCATGGCGGTGATCGTCAACCCCGAAAGCGGCGTCACCGACCTTACCCTGTCCCAGATCCGGCGGATTTTCAGCGGGTCCGTCACCAACTGGAAGGACGTGGGCGGCAACGACCTTCCCGTTGTCCGGATTATCCCCGCGGCCAACACCGGAGCCTGTATCAATTTCAAGCAGCAGGTCATGGGTCCCTTTGAGATCAGCGACGACCTGATTGCCGGAAAAACCTTCACCGCCCTGACCGGGGTCCGCAGCATACCCGGTTCCGTGTCGTTTATCGCCGGGGCCATCGCCCGGAAACACAAGGACATCACGATGCTCTCCGTGAACGGCGTCTCGCCCGGTGCCGGCAGTTATCCGTTTTATCAGACGTTTTACATGGTTCTCAAAGGAGAGCCCTCGCCCATGATGAAAGAAGTGATCAAGTACATGCTGTCGGACAAGGCCAGACAGCACATGGTCGATCGCGGCATGGTTCCCTTGCTCAACTAAGGGTCGGCCGATCTTTCTTTTTTCATTTCACTCGACAGGAAGGCCATGATGACATTCAAAACGATCAGCACCCTTTTTCTTGTGTCACTGTGTTTTTTCGTGAGCGGCTGCGCCACGGTTCTGACAACGGCGTACAAGCCGATCAACGAAACCCGGCACGGCGACACCGTCGTCGGAGATCAAATCGGGTTCAGTTACGCTATAAGCGAAGAAAAACAAGACCTTTTGCTGCTCAAGCAGCCCCTGTGCAGGGAAAACATCCAACTGATCAAGGTGGAACGCAAGCAGCTTCACGGCGTGATTCCCGCGATTCTGGAAATGCCGTTTTTCGGGCTGGGGCTCCTTGACCTGGTGGTGGCCGGGGTGATCACCCGGGCCAGTGTGGAGGAATCGCCCGGAGAGATCGCGCCCGGCCACCATGTGGTTGCCTGCGGCGATCATCTTCCTGCGGCCCGGCAGCCATTGGTGGTACAGTATCCCATCAGCGTGACGATGATGGACGCCGTCACCGACGACGCGGGGCGGATCCCGCTCAAACTGCTGAAACCCGCCGATTCACGTGATCGTCAGTTCACGATCTTTGTTCGAGAGGAAACCGGCCTGTCCTACGTCAGAACCGTCGACGCAGGATCCTGGTGACAGGCTGACGGTCCGACGTCAGCGACGGTGGTTTTTCGGGCAGAGAAGGGGGGTTTCTTTTAAAAAGGAATCATCGCCATGAACGAGGCTCAAAGCACCGCACCGGAATACACCGGCATGCGGCTGAACATGGAACTGGGTAGTCCGATCAAAATTCACATCGAGAATTTCGACCAGCCCTTCAAGGGGGTCCTGGTGGGTCTCGAACCCCAGGAGTACCTGTTGGTCCGGACGGCCATTCCCAAGGAATTCGAATGCGCGATCATGCCCGGCCTGATCTTCCATGTCACCTACCAGAGTCTCGATCTGGAATACGGATTTGAAACCTCCGTCATCGATGTGATCGACAAACCGTTCCGTCTGACCTTTCTGGCCTACCCTCGCCAGGTCAAAAGCCTGGAAACCCGGGTCCAGGCCCGGGTCAGCTGCTATATTCCAGCCACGGCCCAGCTCAATGAAAACACGATCAAGGGAACGATTACCGATATCAGCACCCGGGGTTGCCGTTTCGTGATCCGTCTGCCGGTCAACCTGATGCCCAGGCAGGTGCTTCTCATCGATGCCGTCGACCTGTCCTTTCCCATCATGGGTATGCCCGGCCTGCAGTTTTTCGGCGGGAATGTACGCAACACCACCATCGACCGGGAAAAGATCGCTCTGGGCGTCGAATTCACAAACCTCGATCCGAAGCTTCATGCCAGCATCGACGACTACATTCGCAATGTCACCGAAATGAGCATGATCGGCCAGCCGCCGACCACACCGTGAGAGCCTGCCGGTAAAAACGGGGAATCAGATCGCTGCGCGTCCGGCCCGGTATTCCCCGGCTTTTTGGACAAAACGGGCCGCCCAGGTCGGATTTCCCAGGGCGTGGATATGGGTGTAACAGGCGAAGACGTTTTTGTAGACCACACCGTCTTTTTTATCGGCCATGCCCGTGCCCCGGATCATGGTCATGGCCGTATCCAATGAGTCGTCCCAGTCCACGATTTTCGAATACCTGAATTCATGCCCCTTGACCTCGGTGTCCAGGTCGAAAAAGGCGTTTTCCCGGCTGACCCGGGCCACGACATAGCCGTGCCCCTGGGGCCGCTTGGACAGTCCGAACGACAAGGGAAACACACCGACCATGGGGTAGAGAGCCCCGTCGACCGTCAGGTCTCGTCCCAGATACATCAATCCGCCGCACTCCGCGTAAATGGGGAGCCCCGCGTCCGCAAGTTCCCGAACACGCCGCCGAAAGGGCTCGTTGGCCGCCAGTTCCCGGGCGTGGGTCTCCGGGAATCCCCCGCCGATGTAGAGGGCGTCCACATCCGCATCGCCACTGCCGGTCAGGGCGCTCAGGTAGACGATGCGCGCGCCTTCGGCCTCCAGGGCTTCGATGTTTTCCGGATAATAAAACTGAAAGGCGCCGTCACGAACCACCCCGATTCGGGGTCCGTCCTCGGCGTTTTCTGAAACGATGTGAGCAGGCACCGGGTGCTTGAGTCCCTCGGGGATTCGGGTATGGGCGTGACGGACGGCAAGAGAGACCAGCCGATCAATGTCGATGTTTTCCCGGGCGATTTTTTCAGCGCTTTCAATGGATGATCCGGCCCAGGCGTGTTCCGGCGTGGGAACCAGACCCATATGGCGTTCGGGGAAATCATGACTGCGCAGCTTGGGCACGGAACCGATGACCGGGACGCCGGTGTGGTACTCGATGTTCCGGGTCAGGTTGTCCCGGTGCCGGGCCCCGGCGACCTTGTTGAGAATCACGCCTGCAAGGGTCAGATCGGGATCGAAATGAAGACAGCCGAGAACGGCGGCGGCCATGGTCCGGGTGGACTTGGTGCAGTCCAGGCACATAATCACCGGAAGTCCCAGCAGCTTGGCGGTTTCCGCCGTGCTGGTCCGACCGTCCAGGTCGATGCCGTCAAACAGACCGCGATTGCCCTCGACCACGGCGATATCGGCACCGGCATGCAGGGTTTTGGTAATGTAGGAGTGAAGAACGTGTTCTTCGGAGATCAGATAGGTGTCAAGATTATAACAAGGCCGGCCGGCGGCGAGAGACAACCAGCCGGCATCGATATAATCCGGACCTTTTTTGAAGGGGGCCGGTGTTTTGCCACTGGCCCTCAGCGCTGCGGTGATCCCGATGGTGATCAGTGTTTTTCCGGACCCGCCGCAGAGGGCGGACACAAAAAAACCCGGGCACCCTTCGTTGTCAGCTAGCATGATCATTCACAGCGTTTTGGGAAATGTCAAAACAAACCGATCAATCTTCGCCTTCGGCGCCGGCTTGTTTGCCTGCACCCTTGAGGCCGATCATGGTGGTGCTGCCGCTTGACCAGTATTCGAGGATGCCTTCGGCTACCATGTCGTTGACGATTTTCTTGACGGTTCTGGGTTTTTCTTCAGGGAAGAAGGCATAGAAATCCTTGAGGTAAAATTTGGATTTGGATTTGCCTTTTTTCTCGAGATTTTCAACGATGATTTTGTGGGCTTCAGCGATGTCTAATGCCATGTTCCTTCTCCTTTTTTAAATAGCGACCGGAACCCGGGGTATCCGGGTTCCGGTCGACCGTATAACGAGATGATACCCGGCTTAAATTAGAATTTAAACAGGGTTGACTGACGCCAGGTGTGATAGGCTGCATCACGGAAGTCGTCGATCAGGTGGTGCGTGAACTCGAGGTCACATACTTCAAAGAAGCGTTCCCAACCGATTCTCTCGGCCCAGTCGCCCAGACGTTCGTATTTGTTGGCACCGTTGGAGTAGGCGTTGACCATCTTCTGAATGGTCTCGGTCATGGTCGGCCAGCGCGGGGTTTCGTTGGGAATGAAGGCCACGACAACCTTGGAGAACTTGGGTGCGCTGATGCGGTTGGACACTTTACCACCGGCCATCAGAACGATACCGTCGCCTTCCGCATCGGACAGCGGCATGGACGGACACATGGTGTAGCAGTTACCGCAGTACATGCAGCGTTCGTTCTTCACGGCCACGGAGTTGACGGTGGTGCCGTTGGGCAGTTCAACCTTGGCCGGACGGATGGCTGCGGTGGGGCAGGCAGCCACGGCCAGGGGCACTTCACAGACCTTGTCCAGGTATTCGTGATCGAGGATCGGCGGCTTTCTGTGGTAACCGAGGATGGCGATGTCGGAGCAATGTACGGCACCGCACATATTCAGGCAGCAAGCCATGGAGATACGGAGTTTCGCGGGCAGCTTCATATCCTGGAAGTCGGCGAACACGGCGTCCATGGTGGCCTTAACCGTACCGGAGGCATCGGTGGCCGGGGTGTGGCAGTGAATCCAGCCCTGGGTGTGCACGATGTTGGAGATACCGGCACCGGTGCCGCCGATGGGGAACTTCATGCTGCCGCCGTCGAATTTTCTCTGGGCCAGGTCGGCTTTGAGGGCGTCGAGCTTGTCTTTGCTGGTCACCATGAATTCGATGTTGTTCCGGGTGGTGAAACGGACATGACCGTCGCAGTGCTTGTCGGCGATGTCGCAGATTTCACGGACGTGGGTGATACTCATCAGACGGGCGCCGCCGCAGCGCACGGTGAACACTTCGTCGCCGGATTCGGCCACATGGACCAGAACGCCGGGTTCGAGGATTTCATGATGGGACCATTTGCCTTTGTTTTTCTTGATCACTTCCGGGTAAAATTCATCATAGTGACGGGGCCCGATATCGGTGATACGGCCTTCCATCGGTTTATCCGGATTGTATCCTGCGGAAATAAATGCCATGTTGTTATACCTCCCTAGCGTGCATGCGCTTTTCTGTATTCTTCAATGTCACGTTCCCAACCGCCGTCAACTTCGTCTTCTTTCCAGAAGATGTAGGGGTTGGTTCGCGGATGCTGAACATGAACGGCCATGGGCTCGGTTTCAACTTTTTCGAGGAACTTCTGGAGACCCTGACGGATCATCAGCTCGCCGAGACGTTCACGGTTCTTGCCTTCTTCCATCCAGTAATCCCAAACGAGTTCGATAAACTCACAGAGGGCCTCGTATTTTTCTTCCAGGTATTCCATCCATTCGTCTTCATCGTCGAAATCAGCCAGCTGTTTGTTCATGGTTGAATCGATGGCGATAAAGGGTTTGATCAGGGTACCCATCTGGGCACCGTCAACAATGGGGGCCTTGGCGCCGCAAAGAATGGAAACGCCGGTTTCAACGCCGGGTTTCAGGGCCTTGGGCATGACGTTGATGCAGTGCATGCAGCGGGTACATTCCTTGTCGTAAATCTTGAGTTCGCCGTTGACGTAGGCCATGCATTTGGTGGGGCAGAGGTCGATGACTTCTTTCTGGATGTCGAATTTACCCCAGTCACGTCCCTTGTGGGAACCGCCGCCGGCCACGTTGGTGCCGTCCACGTAGGCTTTAACCTGGGCCTGGTCAATGCGGATCGCGTCTTTCCAGGTCCCGATGAAGGACAGGTCGGAACGGGCGATGGAGCAGACGCAGCCGTTGGGGCAGCCGTCGAACTTGAATTTGAATTTGTAGGGGAAAGCCGGGCGGTGAAGTTCGTCCTGGTATTTCATGGTCAGGAAGTAGCACAGTTCCTGGGTGTCGTAGCAGGAATATTCACAGCGTGAGCTTCCGATACAGTCGGCCGGGGTACGGAGGTTTGAACCGGAACCGCCAAGGTCCTGATTCATCTCGTGGGTCAGCTGATAGAAGATTTCTTCGAGCTGGGGCGTGGTGGTTCCGAGGAGGATGATGTCGCCGGTGGAACCGTGCATGTTGGTCAGACCGCTGCCGCGAAGGTCCCAGATGTCCATGAGCTGACGCAGGTAAGCCGTGGTGTAGTATTTACCGCCGGGCTGAGCCACGCGAACGGTATGGAAAGCGGCAACACCCGGGAAGTCTTTGGGTTTGTCGCAGTAACGGCCGATGATACCGCCGCCGTAACCGAAAACGCCGACGATACCGCCGTGTTTCCAGTGGGTGGTCCCGTCTTTGTAGGAAAGTTCAAGGATTCCGAGAAGATCTTCACAAACATCAGCAGGGATCTGATAGTCGAGACCTTTTTCGTTTTTTGCCCGAGAAGCAGCTTCCTGCTTGATGTCGGACACAAAACTCGGCCACGGCCCGGATTCCAGCTGGTCTAACAAAGGGGTTTGATGCTTTGCCATTGCCTTACCTCCATTAAATAAAATGTTCTCAACTCAACATAACGAAAAACGTTCGCTTGACCCGTAGGCCGGGCTGTCAAGTTACTCCACCAAAATGTAACTACTTAAAATAATTTAGGACTTCAACAAGTTCTACAATTATTCAATATGCAAAACCATGATATTCAAGCTACATGGTATAAATTTATTGGGCGTTATTGTCAATAAAAAAGGATTCTTTCCCTGTTTTTGAGACCTTAGCCCCGACACCCGGCTGCCTCGCACTACCGTATCTTGGGTGTGGCCGTCATCCGTTCTGGTTATCTTGTGTTCACGCCGATCCGTTGGCCCTCGCATCCAGAGCCGCCCGGACCTGCCGGATATGATCGGTCAGGTTGGCCCGGATCACCGGCAGATCGGGGGAGTCGGGGTGGTAAGACCCGATCAGCATCTCGGCCGTTTCCAGCCACTCCCCTTCGGGGATTTCCAGGGCAAAGGCCGTGAAGCCGCCTGCCCTGTCCGGACCACAGGACGCCAGCCCATCCAGGAAACCGTCGATCACCGGACCGAGACAGGCGGACTCGGCCCAGAGGGTGTCATGAATACCGTCTTCCCTGTCGAGGCGCATTCGTATTGACAGATTGATGAAGAAAATCAGGGCGGCCTCGATCACGGCGTCGGGGTCATCGGGCATATCCTCGAACAGGGAGGTATACTGGCGCACCGTGATCAGCCGGACATCCAGATCCTCCCCACGGCCCTTGACCACAAAATCACCGGCGGCATGATGCCAGGGCTGGATCTGTTCACCGGTCAGAGGGTTGTAGCAGGAGGTGAGAATCCGGGCCGCCTTGCGGTACAGCCGTCCGCACTCCTGCGGCGTCAAGCGGTAATGCCCCCGCTGTTCATCCCAGACCACCACCTGCTGGACGCCGTCGTTTCGTGTGAGGTGGAATTCATGATAATCGTCCAGCCATCGGGCGGCGAACACGGCCGCCTCGGCCCCGCCGTCGGTGGTGAATCGCCCCCGGCCGTAAACCTCGGGCAGGGCGTCGGTCACGCGGGCAAGACGACTCAGGGCCTCACACTCCCGGTCAATGCAGGACAGACCCGCCGGCGAGACCGCCAGATTGAGTGCCAGGGACCATCCCCCGCCGCGACGGAGACAAACATCCACCCGGGACGGATGATAGAACGTGCCGTGTTTGACCAGACAGACGGAAAGCTCGGACAGATCGGAAACGGCAACGGCTTCTCCCGACAGGGCCGAACCTGCGGCCCGGACCACGGCATAATCATCGTCCGCCAGAAACCGGCGGGCCAGGGTGAAATAATCGCCCAGGCTGACGGCGGCTCCTGCGGTCTCTCCGGGACGCCGACTGTCCGGCAGGGGGTGAGCCCAAAGCGCCGACCGCTCGTTTACCGGATGATCGGTGTCGGACACGAAAAACGTAAAATGGGGGCCGGGCGTCATGGCAGGCTGCTCCGATGTCATCGATGGGCGTTGATGTCGTCGAGCAGTTCCTTGGATACCTCGTACCCTAAACCGACGGCCTTGTCGATGTGCTCGGCGGCCAGGGCATAGTCCCCGTTTTCCAGGTAGGCGATAGCCAGGTTGTTGTGTGCGATGGGGAAATCCGGCTCGATTTCAAGGGCCTTCTTGCTTGTTTCTATGCTCTCGTAGACCAGCCCCTTCATCAGGTAGGCGTTGGCCAGGGTGGTATAGGCCTGGAGAAACAGGGAGTTGAACACGATGGCCTTCTGAAGGTTCTTGATGGCCTCGTCGATGTTCCCCCGTTGCAGTTCGATAAACCCGATGTTGCCGTAGCCGATGGAAAAACCGGCCCGGGCCTTGGTGGCCATTTTGTTGTAGTACAGGCAGCCCTCCATGTCCTCGCGCTGAAGGCAGATGGCACCGAGCTGCACATAGGCCTCGGCCAGGGTGGGGCTGCATCCCACGGCCTCATGAAGCTCCGCTTCGGCCTCCTCGTATTTCTTCTGTCCCATCAGGGCCACGGCCAGATTGTAATGGGTGGTCCCGCATTCGGAATTGGACGCCAGCGCGTTTCTCAGCTGGGCGACGTACTCATCTGCATTTCGTGCTATAGCCATTGTTTTCAACCCTTTATTCTCAATGAGTTTCCATGTTGTGAACAAATGTATGTACATGGTTTTGCCGGGATTGACAATGTTTAAAACGCCGCAAAGAAAAATCGGTTTTTTAAACAACTGAATTCCTATGGATTTTGGCACCGAAAATCATTGACATTATCCCTGCCGTTTTTTATTAAACCGTGTTGAGCAAACAACGAACAACCCTAATCAGGAGGCATTATGCATACCGGCTGCTACACGGCCCTGATCACCCCGTTTTCGGGTCAGGACGTGGACTATCAGGGCCTTGAAAGGCTGGCTGACTTTCAGATTGCAAACGGAATCAGCGGAATTCTTGCGGTGGGAACCACGGGTGAAAGCCCGACCCTCGTCTGGGATGAACACATCAAGGTCATCGAACATATCTCCAAAAAAACGAAGGGCACCTGCCTTTGCATCGCCGGTACGGGCAGCAACAACACCCTCGAAGCACTTTCCGCCACCGGGCATGCCCATGCGGCCGGAGTCGACGCCGTGCTGCTGGTCGATCCCTACTACAACGGACCCAGCTCCATCGAAATCCGGAAAGAGTATATCGGACCGGTGGCCGAAGCCTTCCCGGACCTGACCGTGATACCTTATATTATACCCGGCCGGACCGGAGCCCAGCTGCTTCCCGAGGATCTGGCCCTGCTCAAGGACCGGTATCCCAACGTCTCCGCCGTCAAGGAAGCCACGGGCAACCTGGACAACATGAAGCGGACCCGCCAGGTTTGCGGGAAGGACTTCATGATTTTTTCCGGCGACGACGCCCTGGTCTACCAGATGATGACCGATCCGGCCATCTCGGCCTGCGGCCTGATTTCCGTGGCGTCCAACATCGTCCCCCGGTTTGCCGAAAACCTGGTGTCCCTGATCGCCCAGGACCGTCTGACCGAAGCCCGCGCCCTGATGACGGAACTCGAACCCCTGTTCAACCTGACCACCGTGGTCACCCGGGAATCCACGCCCTACGGCGAGATCGCCTGCCGCGCCCGGAACCCGTTGGGCATCAAGACGGCCATGGCGATTCTGGGCATGCCCTCCGGCGGCTGCCGACGCCCCCTGGGCCGGATGACCCGCAAGGGCCTCGATCATGTGCTGGCCATCCTGAAAACCGTTCAGGCCCAGACGCCCCATCTGCTGGCGCCCATCGCCGAGTTTTTCGGGGTGGACATCGATGCGCGGCTGAACGACGAGGCCCTGCACCGTCACCTTTCCTACGACGATTGATTGGTCCTGCCGGACCATCAAACGACAAAGGGCGCCGCATAACGGCGCCCTTTCTGTTGAATAACGGTTTGAACCCCCGGGTCAGCTCGTTTTTTTCCGGGACTGGGCGGCGGTTTCATTGAGTTTGTAGGTTTTTTCATCCCGGTTGAAAAACACGTCCCGCAGCCAGCTGAACCCGAATTCCAGAAGGGCCACATCGTCGTTGCGCATGGCCTCGACGACGTCGTCGTCGATGGTGTAGAGGGACAGAAAGCTGCTTTCGAACACGAACGACCGGAATTTGTCGATGTTGTAGCAGACCATGAAAAACATCTGCTTGGCTTTTTCGGAAAACTGGATGTTCGCGGGAAAGGACCGCTTGAGGACGATCAGATCGGCCCAGCCGGCATTGATCTCGTCGTGGATGTCCACCCCCTGGTCCTTGCGCCATTCACGAACCGTCCATTCCTTTTTTTCCTCGAAACCCTTGCAGTGCGGTTCGTTGATAAAAAAGAAAAAATCGTCCTCGTCGGTGCCTTCCTTGTGACTGAGGGACCCCACACCCAGGGGATAATAGCGGCAGGTGGTGGGCCGGGAATCGTAGATCAGGCAGCCCTCGTCCCGGACAAAGGGGCAGGAGCGGATCTCGTCATCCAGAAGTTTCAGGGTCACCACCGGCAGATCGGTTTTTTCCAGGAGTTTGGGTTCGGTGTACACGGCCAGAAACTCTTCGGAGGTCATTTCCAGTCGGTTTTTCATCAGAAGGATATCATAGGGCGTCAGCATGATGTCGATGCCCCGGCAGCACCGGGTGAAGCAGCTGACGTTTTTGTGGCATTCAAAGGTAAACGGTGTATCCATGCCCAGTTTGACAGGCGTAATCTGTGCCTTGGCATCGGCGTCATTCTGGCTCATTAGCTTTATCTCCTCGGTTTAATTGATAAATCATCACCCTGATCGGATGAACAAGTTTAGTAGATTAAACGGAAATTTCCTTTAGTTCAATAATTTTCTTTGCAACGATTGATTTTACAACCGATTGAGATTATACCATGTCTGACGATCATGTCCGTCCCGGCCGGTTCCTTTCTCCGGTGCATTCAGGGGCGCCGAATTCTCTTAACCGATTCTGAACCGAGGTCGACCCATGAAAATCAGAAAAGCCGTTTTTCCCGTGGCGGGCCTGGGCACCCGATTTCTTCCGGCCACCAAGGCCCTGCCCAAGGAAATGCTTCCCGTCGTTGACAAGCCCCTGATTCAGTACGCCGTTGAAGAAGCCTTGAACGCGGGCATCGAACAGATCATCTTCGTGACCGGCCGGGGCAAGACCGCCCTTGAGGATCATTTCGACAAATCCTTCGAACTGGAAAGCATTCTCCAGGAAAAAAACAAGGAACACTCCCTGCGGGAAATCGTGAAACTGGTTCCCGAAACCGGCACCATCATCTATACCCGCCAGAACGAACCCCTGGGCCTGGGTCACGCGATCTGGTGCGCCCGGGACGTGGTGGGCGACGAGCCCTTCGCCGTGCTTCTGGCCGACGACCTGGTGAAAAGCGAAAAACCGGTTCTGTCCCAGATGATCCAGCGGTTCTGCCGCCTTCGGGCCTCCATGGTGGCCGTCATGGAGGTGGCCCCGGACCAGACCGACAAATACGGCATCATCAGCGGCCGGGACATCGAAGACAACGTGATCCAGCTCGACGCCCTGGTGGAAAAACCCGCACCGGCCGAGGCGCCCTCGAACCTGGCCATCATCGGCCGGTACATTCTCACCCCGGAAATCTTTTCCATTCTGGGCCGGAAGAAACGGGGGGCCGGCAACGAAATCCAGATCACAGACGCCATGGAAACCCTGATCCGGTCCCAGCCGATCTTCGGCTATCGTTTCGACGGCACCCGGTTCGACTGCGGCGACAAGGCGGGGTTCCAGATGGCCAACATCGCCTTCGCCCTCGATCGTCCCGAGATCCGGGAAAAACTGGTTCCCTTCATCCGGGACCTGGTCGGGACCTGGTAGACGCAGGAAACTCCGTGATGACACGACGAATTCTCGTGATCGACGACGATGCAATCCTCCAGCAGCTGCTGGCCGACTACCTGACGGCCCAGCAGTACGACGTCACGTCGTCCCTGACCGGCGGCGAGGGCCTTGCCGTTCTGACGGCCTCGCCGGATCCGGCCTTCGATCTGGTGGTCCTCGATATCATGCTTCCGGACCTGGACGGCTTCGAAACCCTCCGGCGCATCCGGACCCTGTCCGCCGTGCCGGTCATCATGCTGACGGCCCGGAACGACGAAACCGACCGCATCATCGGCCTTGAAATGGGCGCCGACGACTACATGCACAAGCCCTTCAATCCCCGGGAGCTGCTGGCCCGGATCAAGGCCGTGCTCAGACGCTCCGGCCCGGCGACGGGCCCGGCCGACGACCTTCACCGGGAGATCGTTCAGATCGGCCCCTTCACCCTCGATCCGGCAAAGGGGAAACTGTTCCGGGACGGCCGGGACATTCCGCTGTCCGGCGTTGAATTCGACATTCTCAAAGAGCTGGCCATGAATCCGGGCCGGCCCCTGTCCCGGGACCATCTGCTGAACATCGCCCGGGGCAGGGATTTCGAGGCCTTCGACCGGTCCATCGACGTCCACATCAGCCGGATCCGGAAAAAAATCGAAGACCGGCCCGCCCGCCCGGTCTTCATCAAAACCGTCTGGGGCAGGGGGTATGCCTGGGGCGAAACCCCCTTGTCCTGAAGCGTTTTTCATCCCGGCCTTTACACCCTGTCACACTTTTTACATTCCCCGACACACCCGGTTTACACCCCTGTGATATACCCTGATGCATGACGGGAGACTCTATATGTTCCAACGATTATATGTAACCATGGCCCTTTATTTTCTGTGCGTGATCGCCGTCACCCTGACGGCCGTGACCCTTTTGTTCTTTTTCACCGTGGGGCGGCCCCTGGCCCGGGAAATCCACACCATGCTCCGCAGCCATACCCGATACCTTTCGGATCTGGTCCGGGACGGGGACACCCGGTCCCTGTCGGAGGACTTCGACCGCTTTCGGCAGAGCTACGGATTCGATATCGTCCTGTACGACGCCGACCGACGGCCCCTGGCCGCCACCTCGAACCTCGGCCCTGCGATGCCGGCCCTGACCGAGGCCATGACGGCGGCACTGGAACAGGGGGACCTGTTCGTGCAGAGCAGCCACTTCGGCCGGCCGCTGATCTATGTCCTGCCCGTGAACGTCGACGGCTCACCGCCTTACCTGCTGTACCTGTCCCGACATTTTCCGGCCAACCGAATGCCCCGCGCCTTTCTGAGCGGCCTTGTCCTGATCGGGCTTCTGCTGGCGGCGGCCGTCTATCCCCTGTCCCGGTCCATCACCCGTCCCCTGTCCGATCTGACACGGGATCTCACGCGCCTGGCCGAAGGCCGCTTCGACGAACTTCCGGACAGCTCCCGGGCCGACGAAATCGGCCGGCTGATCCGCGGCTACCGGGATATGAGCCAATCGGTCCACCGGATGATCGTCTCGAAAAAAAAACTGCTGGCCGACATTTCCCATGAACTGTGTTCCCCCCTGGCCCGGATCCGGGTCGGCACCGAACTGATCCGGGGCAAAACCGACGATCCGTCGGCCGTCCGCTACCTGACGAACATCGAAAGCGATATCGACACCCTCGATCATCTGATCGATACCCTGGCCGCCTATTCCCGAATGAATCTTCCGGGATTTTCCCTGTCCGTGGCGCCCATCCGTCCCCTGGACCTGCTGAAAAGCCTCCGGGAGGTCTACCTGCCCCTGTCGGAAGCCCGGGGCATTTGTCTTTCCCTTGCGGTTCCCGACACCCCGGACCGGGTCACCGGCGACGGCGAGCGCCTCAAACAGGTGTTTTCAAACCTTTTGGACAACGCCCTGAGGTTCACCGGCCCGGGCGGAACCATCACCCTGGGCGTCGAAGACCGGGGGGCCTCCCTGTGCTTTTATGTGGATGATCCGGGTCCCGGCGTTCCGGAATCCGAGGCGGACAAAATTTTCGACCCCCTTTACCGGGTGGATTACTCGCGAAACCGAAACATCGGCGGGGCCGGTTTGGGGCTTTCCATTGCACGCACCATCGTGGAACTTCACGGCGGGGTCCTGAGCTACGCACGCATCGACCGTCAGACCCGGTTTTCCTTCTGTCTGGCCAAGACGGCGGAACCCGGATCGCCGCCCGACAATTCATAAACACTCTGACATCACGGGAGACATGGATGAAAAAATCGACAAAACGCCTTTTACGCTTTCTTTCCATTGTGCCGGCGCTGCTGGCCGTCATGACCGTCCTGCCCCACGGCGGAGCAGATTCCCCGTCAATTCTGGGATACAAGGCCCTCTGCCCCTTCGCCCCGTTCAGCACCATCATCTTGATGTACCTGGCCCTGACGGCGCATCGTTACCTGGGCAGCGCAAACGACGGCACGGCCTGACCATTCACCGGCCGCAGCCAAGAAAGGCCAGGATCTCCCGGCTCATGGCTTCGGGGCGTTCAACGGCGAGCATGTGACCGGTGTCCTCGAACACCACCAGCCGGGCTCCCGGAATTTCCCGGGCCATCATGCGGCTGGGTTCAATAAACAGATCGTCCTTGTCGCCGACCAGAATCAGGGTGGGGCAGGCGATGGACCGGAGCCCCTCGATCCGGGGATCGGGGTCGGTATAAAACGAACGGATAAACGCGCCCAGGGCCATGCGATCCCCCACCCGGACCATGTCATAGGCCCTCTGAAACAGAATCTCTCGATCCGGCCGCTCGGCTATGCCCCTGAAAAACGGAAAGGGCTGCATCCGGATGCCGGCCATGATCCGTTCCCAGCTGTTGGTTTCAAAACTCCGGGCGAACCGGTCGTGAAAGGCCCGGCCCTGATCGGCGTCCTCAAAGAAGCTGGTGCGCGAGGCCGTGCCGGTGAGCATCAGGCTGAGCAGGCGATCACTGCGGCCCGCGGCATAGCGTACGGCGGCAAATCCGCCGGTGGAATGGGACAGCAGATGGAACCGGTCCAGTCTCAGGTGATCGGCCACCGCGTCGATATCCGCACAGAGACTGTCCACGTCATAGCCCGGGTGATCTCCGATGATCCGGGTTTCGCCATGGCCCCGCATGTCCATGGGGATCACCCGGACATGACGGGCCAGGATGTCGCTCACCCCGGTTTTTGTATAATACCGCGTGTTTTCGATGAGTCCGTGAACGGCGATGACGGGTTCTCCGTCGCCGTGGTCTTCATAATAAATTCGGGCATTCCCGCTGGGAGCAAAGGGCATGGGCGTTTCCTTTTCTGATAGACGTTGAGGTCGATATCGATGGGAATGCTATAGGGAAATCCATCGAATCTGTCAACGCCCGGACCGGGTCAACCCCGTGGCCCCTTTCCTGTTGAACCCCTGTCAAAACCGGCATCGATAGCCGGCCTAAATGCTTTCTCACGGAGGCCGGTTTGCTTTTCTTCAAGACGATGAAACATGCGATTGCCCTGTTTCACCCGGCCTGGACGATTGACAAACACAATCAAACCCCCTAAAATAACCCGAACATCAACTCATCAAGAGCCTTGGCATCGTCCCCCTCCGGCGGGACGCCGATCAATCAACCCGACCCAGGCCGTGACAACGATCGTCCCGGCGTTTTCGGATCGACGCCCCCAACCGGGACGACATCCCCAGGGCCTTGCCCGTCGGCCCGACGTCATCCGACAGAACCATGGAGAATCCATCGTGAAACGACTGCTGATCGCCGACGACGACACGACATCGCGCCTGATGCTTGAGACCGTTCTCAAACGATGGGGCTACGAGGTGGTGGTAACCCGGGACGGCCGGGAAGCCCTGATGACCCTGCTGAAAAGCGATGCACCCCAGATGGCCCTGCTCGACTGGATGATGCCGGGCACGGACGGCCCCACGGTATGCCGGATTCTCAAGGAAAGCAGCCGGATGGACCCCCTGTACCTGATCATCATCACATCGCGGAGCCGACCGGAAGACATGGTCGACGGCCTCAACGCCGGGGCCGACGATTACATCGCCAAGCCCGTCGACACCCGCGAACTGATGGCTCGGATCGATGCCGGCTTCCGGTCCCTGGATCTCCAGATGCAGCTGAAGGATTATTCCAGGAACATGGAACAGCTGGCCCAAGAACGGGCGGCCCAGCTGATCCATGCGGACCGCATGGCCAGCCTGGGCACCCTCAGTGCCGGCATCGCCCATGAAATCAACAATCCTGCGTCCTTTATCTCGATCAACATCCAGACCCTGGAGCAGAACTGGCACCTGATCGAGGCCTCTGTCGCCGGCCGGGCCTCGGACGACGAGCGGAAGCGGGCGCAGGCAATCTGCCGGGAAATCCCCGCTATGTTTTCGGAAATCCGTGACGGTATCTCCCGGATCAAGGGCATCGTGGACAACCTGAAAAGCTTTACCCGGTCCGACGGACCCCGGTACCGGGAAATCGCCGTCGACACCTGTATCGACCATGCCCTGAAGCTGTGCGCCAACCGCCTCAAGCACCGGGTCCGGGTCCACCTGAATCTTCCGGACGGTCTGCCGAGGATCATCGCCGACGATCGCCGGCTCGAGCAGGTGTTCGTCAATCTGTTCATCAACGCCGCCGATGCGATGGAACAGGCCGACGGCACGGGCGGGGACCTCGTGATCGAGGCCTCCGCCGATGACGACCGGCTGACGATCACCGTCAGGGATTCGGGGCCGGGTCTGACGCCCGATGTGCTCGAGCGGATGTTTTCACCGTTTTTCACCACCAAGGAAGAAGG
This sequence comes from Desulfatiferula olefinivorans, assembly GCF_054657895.1. Classification (NCBI taxonomy): domain Bacteria; kingdom Pseudomonadati; phylum Thermodesulfobacteriota; class Desulfobacteria; order Desulfobacterales; family Desulfobacteraceae; genus Desulfatiferula; species Desulfatiferula olefinivorans. The sequence goes on from NZ_BAAHXV010000022.1 coordinate 43,219, forward strand.
CAAGGGTACCGGACTGGGCCTTTCCATCAGTCAGGGCATCATCACGGATCACGGTGGGACCCTCACCGCAACGAACGCCGATGCGGGCGGGGCCGTGTTCAGCATCCGTCTGCCCTTACGGTTTCGTCCACCCAAACAAAGGATTTCCCATGCAACCACGCATTCTGATCGTTGACGACGAAGAACCCATCCGCCAGTCTCTGGCCCGTCATTTCGCCTTCAGGGGCTACGAGACCGAAACGGCGCAAAACGGCCGGTCGGCCCTTGCGGTCATGGAGCAGAAAGCCTTCCAGGTGGTGATCTCGGACATCATGATGCCGGTCATGACCGGCATCGACCTGCTCAAACGCATCCGGAAGGATTACCCCATGACCCGGGTGATCATGATCACCGGTTATGTCACACTGGAAAACGCCCTGGCCTGTCTGCGTTACAATGCCGATACGTGCATCTTCAAACCCATCGAAGACCTGGGTGAACTGGACCGGGCCGTGGACACGGCCCTCCACTATCTGGACCACTGGAAAAAAAAGCTGACGGCGCTGAGCGCCATGCATCCCGATGGAGAAACGCACCATGACTGACACGCTCGATCCGGACCGGGAACTCCTGCTCGGATTCATCGAAGAATCGATGGACAGCCTGGCTGAGGCCGAACAGGGCCTGATCCGCATGGAAGCGGAACCGTATGATACGGATCACCTGAACGCCGTATTCCGGGCGGTTCATTCGCTCAAGGGCAACTCGGCCTTTTTCGATCTGATGCGGGTCAAGCGCCTGTCCCACAAAATGGAAGATCTGCTCGACGCCCTCCGACAGAAAAAAACGGCCTGCACCCCCGATCTCATCGACCGTCTGCTCCCCGGACTGGACCTGCTTCGCCGTATGCTCGAGCGGGTCAGAGACGGTGAATCCGAATGCGAGGACGAGGCGTTGTTTGATCAGATTCTCTCCCGCATGGACGGTGTCCCCCCCGTGACGGATCCGGCCGCTTGCCTGGACAAACTCGACCGCCTGCTCAAACGGATCCGGCGTTTTCTTCCCGAGGAATGGGCACCGGCCCTCGACGACGCCATTGCCCTGACCGAGGCCGGCGCCCCGGAGCCGAAACCGCCGTCGCCGGAACGGTCCGCCGCGCAAGCCCTTGAACCGGCGGCACCGGAACCTGCGATCCGGTCCCAGGCCGGAGCCCCGAAAACGGACAAAACCATGCGGATCTCCGAAAGCAGTCTCGACGGCTTTCTCGATCATGTGGGGGAACTTCTGGGCATCGAGGAAATGCTCCATCACGCCATCCGGATGAAGGCCGCGGTCGGCAGACAGGGTGATCCCGTGCTGGACGATCTCAAACAGACGGTTCAGCAGTTCAGTAAGCTTTCGGCCGCCCTGCGCAAGGACATCATGGATATCCGCAAGGTCTCACCCCAGGCCCTGTTGGGCAAGGCGCCCCGGATCATCCGTGAAGTGGCCCAGATATCGGGCAAACAGATTACGGTCCTCACCTCGGGGGAAGAGATCCCCATCGACAAAAGCTACGCCGACCTTCTGGACGCCCCCCTGATTCACATGGTCCGCAACGCGGCGGACCACGGCATCGAAACGCCGGACCGACGGATTCAGGCCGGAAAACCTGCGGAGGGAACCATCCGGGTTGACCTGACCGAAGAAGAGCTGGATCTGGTCCTCTCGGTGTCCGATGACGGCGGGGGCCTGGACCTGGACGCCCTGGGCCGGAAGGCTGCGGAACTGGGTCTGGTCTCCCCGGGCGCCCCCCTGTCTGACGAGGATGTCATCCATCTGCTGTTTATGAGCGGCGTGTCCACCGCCGGGACCGTGACGGAGATCTCGGGCCGCGGTGTGGGCATGGATGTGGTCAGGCAGGCCATCGAAAGCGCCGGAGGACGGATCACGGTCGACAGCCGGCCCGGAAAGGGGTGCACCTTCAAGGTCCTTCTTCCCCGGAACGTCAGCACCAAAATCGTCGACGGCTACCTGGTGTCCACGGCCTCGGGAACCGTGTATGTGCTGCCGCTGAAATCCGTCATCGAAGCCTTTGCCGCCCATCCGGATCAGATCGGATCGGTCCGGAACGCCGCGCAGATCGTCACCCGGCGGGGAATGATCTACCCCCTGATCCCGTTGGGTGAACGCGTCGGCGACACTCCGGCCGGCGGGTCTTCTAACGGAGGCGATACCCTGGTCCTGGTCCGTCACGGGGGGCGCTCGGCGGCCCTTTCCGTGGCCGCCGTGGTCGGGGTTCAGAAAATCGTGGTCAAGCCCATCGAGGGCATGCCCATGCACGCCGACCTGTTCGACGGGGCCGCCCTTCTGGGAGACGGCCGGGTGGCCCTGGTTCTCGGGGACAGGGGGCTGACCCATGTTTGTGATCACAGTGAAAGGACAAACGCATGAAAACACTGATCGTGGAAGATGATCTGACCAGCCGGCGACTGATCCAGGGATACATGGAAAGTTACGGCCCCACCCACCTTGCGACCAACGGCACCGAAGCCATTGCCGCCTTTTCCAAGGCCCTGATCGACGAAGCCCCCTTCGATCTGGTCTGTCTGGACATCATGATGCCGGGGCTGGACGGGCAGGCCACCCTGAAAGTCCTTCGGGATCTGGAGGAGGAGCGGGGGATTTTTTCATCGGACGGCGCCAAAATCGTGATGACCACCGCCCTGTCCAACATGGCCAACCTGGCCAGGGCCTTCAAGAACCTGTGTGACGGCTATCTGGTCAAACCCATCAGCAAGGCCCGGCTGGTCGAGGAGTTGACCAGGATCGGCCTTCTTGATTCCGGTTCCGGGGAAAAATGACCCCCCGGGCGCTCACAAAAGCATTTTGATTCATGCCGGTCTGTGATAGACATCTGATTCAGCGGTTCGGACCCCCTAAGGCGGCCCGGATCGATTTTTTGTCTTACGCTGGGAACCGGACATGACATTCAATCCTTCGAAAAACCTTTCCGATCAAATCGCCGATCACCTGATCGACCAGGTGATCAGTCTGGCCATCCTACCCGGTGAGCGCATCCTCGAACAGAAAATCGCCAAAGAACTGGGGGTCAGCCGATCCCCGGTTCGCGAGGCGTTCCGGGTTTTGGAGCAGACGGGCCTGGTGGAACTTGTTCCCCGGTGCGGGGCCCGGGTCACCGCCATCACCGAGGAGCGGATCGAAGCCTACTGCGACGTCTTTATCCTCGTTTTGGGCCATGTGGTCCGCCGATGCATCGAAAACCACACGCCCCGGCAGTTCGACGCCATGACGGCACTGTACGATGAAATGCTCCGCCATGCCGCAAACAACGACAACCGCAATTTCTACCACGCCCTGCTCAAGTGCGTGAATATCGGTATCGACGCCGCGGCCAACCCGGCCCTGACCCAGCTGGTCCGGAGCATCATGCCCTTCCTCAAGCGCCTCCAATACATTGCCATCGCCCTCAAGGCCGGGGAACTCCAGAAAAATTTCAGCTATTTCCGCCGGATCCTCGACGCCATCGAACACAAGGACGTCGACCAGGGGGTCCAGGCCATCGAAGCGTACATCATCCACGAAAAAACCATTACCCTGAATGCGGTGCGCCAGTCCAGGCTGGCCTCCTTTCTGGAAAGCGAGAAAAAAACGGCCCCGTGACCGCTGTTGGCGGGCACGGGGTTCGGACTTCGAAGAAAACACGGCGCCACCGTCGTTTCTCGATAGTGACGCCCCCGGTTCCGGGCCGTGTGTCGTGTCACCCCGTCCTGAGCGCCGGAACCGCACCATGGCGGGAGCCTTCCTTTTTTCCGGATCGCCGGGATGTCACGCCGTTTGTTTCCTGTCCAGAATGCACTGGTTTCCCTCGGGGGCGAAACACTGGCCGCAGGAGGTACACCGGGGTTTGGCTGCGGGATCCCCGGCCCAGACGTTGATCAGGTCGGGCTGGCTGAAAAGGGGACGGGACAGAGAAAAATACGCGATGTCGGTGTCGGCCAGCAGGCCCTCCATGACCGGCACGGAGCGGTTGCCTCCCACCAGAATCACCGGGGCCGAAACGGCTGCGGCGATCTCCCTGGCGTATGCGCTGAAATAGGATTCCCGGTCGACCGCGTCGACGGTAAGGGTCGGCTCCTTTTCCGGCTTGGGCGCCCGGAACACCGGACCGCCGCTGATTTCCACCGCCGTGATCCCCTTGTCGGACAAGCGCCGACACAGGGCCTTGCACTCTGAAAACACGAATCCCCGATCCCCCATAAAATCGGAACAGTTCAGCTTGATCAGCACGGGATAGTCCGGACGGGTGTGGGCTTTGATGCTGTCGAAAACCTCCTCGATGATCCGGCCTCTGTTTTCCGCCGTACCCCCGTACTGATCGTCACGAATGTTGAAACTCGGCGACAAAAACTGGTTGAGCAGATAGCCGTGACCGGCATGGATCTGCACCCCGTCAAACCCGCAGTCCATGGCCCGCCGGGCCGCCTCGCCAAAGGCGGTGACCAGGGCCCTGATATCATCGAGTGTCATCGCTTTGGGCGTGATGCCTGAAATCTTGTTCAAGACCGCCGAGGGCCCCCAGATCTCACGGGTTCCCACATCGTGCCAGGTAAATGATCCTCCGTACACCAGCTGGAGAAAGATGGCGCTGCCCAGCGCGTGAACCCGTTGGGTCAGAGGCCGGAAGGATTCGACCACGTCGGCGTCATAGGCCCCGAACATCCTGGGGCTGGGCTGCTCATGTTTCATCACAAAGGCGTAGCCGGTGATGATGGCCCCCACCCCGCCTTTTGCGAGATTTTCGTAAAGGGCCATGATTTTATCGGTCATGTGGCCGCTCTCTTCGGCCTGGGCTTCCCAGGTCGCCGACCGGAAAAATCGGTTTTTCAACGTGATCCCCCCCAGTCGGGTCGGTTCAAACAGACGCTTCATATCCGTCTCCTCTGTGCTCATCGGTTAAAAAACAGCCACTATAAAACCGGACGGTCCGAAAATCAAGGGCCTCAAAAAGGGACCGGCAAATAATTCATCACAGGGGATTTGCCCTCAGGTCATCGGCTGTGATATACAGACGGACACCTGCAACGTTAACGGGGCTTGACACCCTGGTGCCAAACGACACGGAGGTCGCCATGATAATCATGATCGGTTCGAAAAATCCCAATAAAATCCAGGCTGTCACCGATGCCTTTTGCATGTTCGAACCCTTCAGGGGCGCACGGTTTACCGGCGTGTCGGCCCCATCCGGCGTGTCGGACCAGCCCCTGGGGCTGGAAGAGACCATCACCGGCGCGGGCAACCGGGCGAAAAACGCCTTTAACGGCTGTGATTTCAGCGTGGGCCTGGAGTCGGGCCTGGTGCCGGTGCCCCTGTCCCGAACCGGGTATATGAACCTGTCGGCCTGCGCGATTTTCGACGGCGCAGACCTCTACCTGGGTCTGGGACCGGCCTTTGAACTGCCTGAGGCCGTCACCCGCCTCGTCACCGAACACAAGCTGGAGCTGGACGAGGCCATCCTCCGCGCCGGCGTCTCGACCAACCCGCGTATCGGCTATTCCGAAGGTATCATCGGCATCCTGACCCAGGGGGTCATCACCCGGAAAGACTACATGACGCCCGCCGTGTCCATGGCCATGGCCCGGTTGATGCCTGAACGATTCCAGCGACTTATTTGATTGACTCCGGCCCCCTCACCCGATATAATCCGGGTATTCCTTCTCACACTGCTTCATCCGCGACTCATGTTCCTGAAACCATCAACCACGGGAGCGACGTATGTTGACCGCCGAAGCCATTCTGGCCCTGGTCGACCGCACCATGATCCGGGTCCCCGAAACCATGACGATCATCGATGTCCTTTCGATCATGGTAAACAATGGTAAACAACAAATCCGGTGCGGCCTGTGTGGATCGACAGGGTGTCATTGTCGGTCTGTGGACCGAACGCGACCTGATGCGCAACCTTCTCACCAAGGGGTTTGACATCCATACCGCCCGCGTCGGGGATCACATGACCACCGACTTTCACACCGTTCCCCACACGGAAGGTCTCATCGAAATGCAGGATCAGTGCGCGGGACGATGCACGCGGCACCTGTTCGTGGAAAAAGAGGGCCGGATCATCGGCCTGCTGTCCACCGACGATCTGATGATCGCCAATCTGAACGCGAAGTCCGACGAGGTCAGCGACCTGAAACGCTATGTGAGCCTTGAGTATTACGAAAACTGGCGCTGGAAAAAACCGACGGACCCCGCCCTCTGACCATCACGTCATCCTCAACAAAGGCTTGAACCTTTGTCGGGCAGACGGTATAGTTCGCCTTTGGCAATGAACCGACCGGAACCGTATCGTTCCTGTTTTCAGACACCTTTTCGAGGTCTTTCATGAAACTGATGCACTATACCGACGTGATTCCCACCCACATCGACAACGAGGCGGCCAAAGGCGTGGCCGCCCGGCTCCTGATCGGAAAAAACGACGGCGCGGACCATTTCTGCATGCGCCTGTTTCAACTGGACGAGGGAGGCCACACTCCCCGGCACAGCCACGAATGGGAGCATGAAATCTTTTTTCACCAGGGCGAAGGCGAAATCTTACTGGGCGGGGACTGGAAAAAGGTGGTTCCCGGCAGCGCGGCCCTGGTGCCCGGCGGCATGGAACACCAGATCCGCAATACCGGCAAGACGGTTTTATCCTTCGTCTGCCTGATTCCCGCAGGGTATCCGGAACTGTAATGTGATCGGGCGCACCGCCCGGTCATGACCCGGCATGCATAACCGATACACCGCAGGCACCCGATATTAAGGAGGGGTCATGGTTCGTCTCGTTCTTCTTCTGGCCCTTCTGGCCGCCTTTCCGCCCCTTTCGACGGACATGTACCTGACGGCCATTCCCCATCTCAAGGATCTGTGGCAGGTTCCCCTGTCGGTGATCAACCTGACCCTGGTGCTGTTCTTCGCCACCTACTGCGTCTTTCTTCTGATCTACGGCCCCCTGTCCGACCGCTTCGGCCGGAAACCCCCGCTGATCGCGGGCATCCTGATCTACTGCCTGGGCAGCTTTCTCTGCGCCCTGGCCCAGAGCGTCGTCATGCTGATCGCCGCCCGCATCCTCCAGGCCGCGGGTGCGGCCTCGGCCTCGGCCATTTCCATGGCCATCGCCAAGGACCGGCTGGATGTGCGGCACCGCCAGACCGTGCTCAGTTACATCGCCGTGATCATGGCCCTGGCGCCCATGATCGCCCCCATGATCGGCAGCCTGATCATGACCCGGCTGACCTGGCCCTGGATTTTTGCCTTCCAGGGCGCCATGGGTCTGGTGGCGCTGACCGGCGTCCTTCTGACCGGCGAGTCCCATCATGAACGGAAAGGCGAACGTCCCTGGGTTCTGGTGATGAATTATATGCGGATGCTGGGAAACGGGCGGTTCATGGGGGTGGTCACCTGCACGGCCATGATCGGCCTGCCCCATTTCGCCTTCATCGCCGGATCATCGACCATCTACATGCGGGACTTTCACCTGAGCAGCAAGGCCTTTGCCCTGCTGTTCGGCGCCAACGCCCTCTGCCTGATGATCGGTTCCATGGCCTGCGCCCGCTTCGGCAGACGCATCGGCACCCTTCGAGTTATCACCCTGGGGTATGTGGGCATGATCATCGGCGGCGCCATGATGCTGTCGGGCCTCTTCCCCGGATTCTGGGGCCTGGCCCTGCCCATGGGCCTGATCTCCTTCACCGGCGGCCTGAGCCGTCCGCCGTCGAACAACACGGCCCTCGAACAGGTCGACTCCCACGCCGGAACCGCCTCGGCCACCATGATCTTCTGCTACTTCATCGTTGGCGCCCTGTCCATGGCCGCCGTGTCGCTGGACTGGTCCGACACGGTCCGCTACCTGGCGTTCCTCTCTCTGGGCAGCGGCCTGCTCTCTCTGGCCGTCTGGATGCCGGTAAAAAAACGAATCCGCTTGCCCGAATGATCCGGCGTCAGTGATTGTGCAATGTCACGTTCATCTGCTCGAACAGCGGCGACAGCTCGACCATGCAAAAGGCCTGGTGGGCTTTGACGGCTTCCTGAAACAAAAAGAAATCCGAAGTCAGGTAGCCGTCTTTCCACTGATAATGATCCCTGAAGACCGTGAGGCTCGGCAGGAAGGTATCGGGCAGGCCCTTGACCGTGGTCGCAACGGCCCGGTCGAACCAGGCCCGGGGATCGTAGTCCGGCAGTTTGAACAGGCGGTCGTAACGCTCGAGACGGGCCTCCTCCCCTTTGAGTTTTTCCCCCGTGTAGGCGGGGCCCATGGCCGCGAGCAGATCCTGCTCCAGGGCCTGCCAGGCGGCCTCTTTGTTTTTCTTCCGGGTACACCGGGCAAATTCGTCAAACAGACATTTGGCCGCGTCGAGAAAACGATGGGTGTTGTTCACCTGACTGCGGATGATCCGGCTGTCGTTCCACTGGTGGGCCACCCAGTCGGGATGGTGGATGAAGTCGGCATGACCGATGTTGGGCAGAAGGTTCAGGTCCTGGCCGTTGATGCCGTCGTACCAGCCCACGAAATTCTGGTGGGCCCAGGTGTCGGCAAAGGCATGGGCCGCCACGCCCAGGCGGTGCAGACGAAAGGGGCTGCGGTCCTCCCTTGCCGCCTTCATGACCTTGCGGGCCAAGGCGTTGCCGGGGGTGGTGGTCAGAATGTGCATCTTGCCGTCGGACCGTCGGGCCGACGGGGCCAGGGGATCGCCCGGAAGAAAATGAAAAATCGGATAGATCCGCATCAGATCCCGTTTGGGCTTGAGGATGTCCATGGTCTGGCTGATATAGACCTCGTAGGGCTCGGCCTGATCCTTTGCTTCGATGACGCACAGAAAATCGTTGTCGTCCACCAGCTGTGCCGCATGGGCGATGGTGACGGCATCCTCTTCAGAAAAACCGGCCCGTCGGGCGATGATCCCGGTGATGTGGTAATGAAATTCCTTGTCCATGACGCCTCCTTGCAGGTGAGGGGTTCAGACGGCTTGTGCCGTATTCGGCGCGGGCACGTAGGGGCGACCCGCCGGTCGCCCCTGTACCGACCCGGGACACCATTGCCGAAATACACCGAAATTTTGATTATCCGATCTGTTTTCCATCATTCACACCCCCGACAATGCCACCAAACAGGCATTGCTGCTGGTGGGTGCACATCGTGATAAAATACATCCCATCCCTTGAATAGTTGTAATTTTTCAGTCGAATGGAGCGCCGGTGGTGGATATCAGGATTGTATACCGCCACTCTGCCTCCAGTTCAATATCGTTAAGCAATCTTTCAGTTCGTGATTCTGGAAGAAACATTAATCAAAAATGAATATCATCATCACCGGGAAGTCAAGCAAAAAAAACGCTCCCCCGACAGGATCGCAGAAGATCCGGTTTTCCCTGATCATGATCGTCCGTTTTCCCGAGAGCATGACCTACGATTCCCCATGTACACAAACCCCGTGTTTCTGGTAGGATGTCCGGCAGGTCGGATGCAGGGACGGCGATTTTTTAACGGATCAGAACATGATGAACTCGTAAAAATTAGAATTTCAGACGGCTTTGTAAAATGTTCGAGATCAAGGCTTGCGAATCCCGAGGAATGAGGCGTACTTAGGGTACGCCGCAGTGACGAGGAATGACGCGTAACGCAGATATCGGACGTTTTACGAAGCCGTCTGAACATAAGGATCAGACATGGACAACACGGTGGTGGTCGATATCGCGGCGGGGCCGGACGAGGCGCGGGATGCAGAGCTGATCCGGGCCCTTGCCCTGGAAAAGGCGGGACAGATGCGGGGCGCGGTCCGCATCGTCCGGCGGAGCATCGATGCACGGTCCCGGCAGGTCAGGTATCAGCTCCGGGTGATGGTGGGCGACGATGCGGCGGCCATCCGCCCGGTTGAAGAGCATTTCAGGCCCGTCCCCCTGGGGGAGAAGCGGGTCATCATCGTGGGGGCCGGGCCCGCAGGGTATTTTGCCGCCCTGTCCCTGATCGAGCAGGGCATCCGGCCCATGATCGTCGAACGGGGCAAGGATGTGACCGCCCGGCGCAAGGATATCAAGCGCCTTTACACCGACGGCACGGTTGATCCCCATTCGAATTACTGCTTCGGTGAAGGCGGGGCCGGGACCTATTCGGACGGCAAGCTGTACACCCGGTCGGACAAACGGGGCAACGTGGGCCGCATTCTGGATCTTCTGGTGGACCACGGAGCCCCGACGGATATCCGTATCGACGCCCATCCCCATGTGGGGTCCAACGTGCTGCCCCGGGTGGTTCGGGCTCTCCGTCAGTCCATCGAAGGAGCAGGCGGGGTGATCCGGTTCGGGGCCTTTGTCGATGACCTGATCATCAAAGGCGGTCACATAAGGGGTGTCCGTATCAACGGGGACGAACGGCTCGAGGGCGACGCGGTGATTCTTGCCACCGGCCATTCGGCCCGGGACATCTACCGGCTGATGGTGTCAAAGGGGATTCCCGCAGAGGCCAAGCCCTTTGCCCTGGGGGTAAGGATCGAGCATCCCCAGGCCCTGATCGATGAGATTTTCTACAAACAAACGCCCAGACATCCCCTGCTGCCGCCGTCCGAATACCGCATCGCCTGTCAGGTGGAGGGCCGGGGCGTGTATTCGTTCTGCATGTGTCCGGGGGGCTTTGTGGTTCCGGCGTCCACCGCGCCGGGGGAACTGGTGTTAAACGGCATGAGCATGGCGGGCCGCAGCGCCCCCTTTGCCAACGCGGGCCTGGTGGTGGAGCTGCGCCTCGCCGACATGGGCGCAGGAGACGATCCCCTGTCGGCCCTGCACTTTCAGGAAAAGGTGGAAAGGGACATGTTCCGGGCCGGCGACGGCGTCCGTCAGAAGGCACCGGCTCAGACCGTCCGGGATTTCATGGAAGGCCGCCTGTCCACGGCTCTGGGCGCCGGATCATACATTCCCGGCCGTGTTTCGGCCCCCCTTCACACCCTCCTGCCCGAGGGCGTGGCCCGGCGGCTGCGTCAGGCCCTTCTGATCTTCGGAAAAAAATACAAAGGCTACGACTCCGCCGAAGCCGTGATCATGGCCGTGGAGTCCCGGACCAGCACCCCGGTCCGCATCCTCCGCGATGCCGCCACCCTGATGAGCCCCGGCGCAGGGGGCCTGTTTCCCTGCGGCGAAGGGGCCGGGTACGCCGGGGGCATCGTGTCCGCGGCCATGGACGGCGAGCGGGTCGCCCGGGCCGTGGCCGCCTACCTGTCCTAATCCTCGATGCGCACCTTGAAAAACAGGGTATACAGCACCGGCACGACGAACATGGTCAACAGCGTGGCGAACATCAGGCCGGAAATGATGGTCACGGACATGCTGACAAAAAAGGCGTCAAACACCAGGGGAACCATGCCCAGGGCCGTGGTCAGGGCCGCCATGGCCACAGGCCGGACCCGGCTGACCCCCGAATCCATCACCGCCGCGTAGGGCGTCTTGCCCTCGGCCAGATCCGCGTTGACCTGATCGATCAGGACGATGGCGTTTTTGATGAGCATCCCCGACAGGCTCAAAAACCCCAGAATGGCCATGAACCCGAAAGGCTGATGGGTCACAAGAAGACCCACGGTCACGCCGATGAGGGCCAGTGGCACACAGAGCATGATCACCAGCGGCTCACGCAACGCATTGAACAGGGCGATCAGGGTGACGACCATCAGGAGGGCGATGAGGGGCATGCCCTGCATCAGCTGGGCCGACGCCTTGCTGGAATTCTCGTATTCCCCGCCCCAGACCAGGCTGTAGCCCGGCGGCAGGACAATCCGGCTGACGGGGGCCATCACCTGTTTCTGAAGATCGCTGGTCAGCACCCCCTCGACGGGATCGGCGGACACGGTCAGGGTTCTTAGCCTGTTGCGACGGTGGATGATGTCGTCGGCAAACACGATCCCGATATCTTGAACCACCTGGCGCAGGGGAATCATACGCCCCGCGTGGGGGCTCCAGATCTGAAGATTGTTGAGACTGGCGATATCCTTGCGTTCCTCACCGGGAGCCCGGACCTTGACGGGCAGGAGTTCGTCTCCGTCCCGGAACAGGCCGATGACGGCACCTTCGAAGGACTCCCGGAGCAGGCGGGAGACATCGGGACGGGTGATGCCGTTGAGATTGGCCTGTTCCTCTGCCGGTGACACCTCAACGGTTTTAACCTTCTGACGCCAGTCGGTCCGGACGGCGTCGGCCTGTCCCGTGGCCTCGATGATCCGGCGGACATGGTCGCCCACCTGGCGGAGAACGCTGCCGTCGGGTCCGGCGATCCTCAGTTCGATCTTGCTGCCTCCCGGCCCCAGGGCCATTTTCCGGATGCGGGCCAGTCCGTCGGGAAACATCGTTGTCAGATGGCCCTTGATCTCGGGAATGAGGTGGTCGATGACCCGATAATCCTGCACATCCACAAGAAACTGGACATAACTGCTGTTGGCCCTCTCCGGGGCGTAGGTGAGCATGAACCGCGGAGCCCCCTGACCGATCAGGGTGGTCACATGGGTGACCCCCGCACGATCCAGAAGATCGGCTTCGATCTTCAGGGCCTGCCGTTCGGTTTCCTCGATATGGGTGCCCTGGGGCAGATAGAAATCGATCATGAACTGGGGACGGGTGGAATCGGGAAAAAAGCTGGTCTTCACCGATCCGAACCCCCAGAGAGCCGCGATGAACATGACGCCGACGAGCCCCATGCTCAACCACCGGTGATGAATGCACAAAGACAGAAGACGGCGGTAGCCGGTGTAGAAACGGGACCCGTAAAGGGGGGCGCCCTGGTTTTTGGGAACCTTCAGGAACATTACCGCCAGAAGCGGGGTGACGGTGACCGCCGTGACCCAGCTCAGGCCCAGGGAAAACATCACGACCTGGAACAGGGATCGGCAAAATTCACCGGTGCTGTCCTGGGACGTTCCGATGGCGGCAAAGGCCAGGATGGCGATGACCGTGGCGCCGAACAGGGGCCACGCCGTCTGGTTGACGGTTTCGATGGCCGCCGTTTTCTTGTCCGTACCCCGGCTGATACGGATCAGAATGCCGTCGACGACCACGATGGCGTTGTCCACCAGCATGCCCAGGGCGATGATCAGAGCCCCCAGGGAGATGCGTTCGAGGGCGATGCCGAAGGGCTTCATGAAAATGAAGGTGCCGATGACCGTGAGAAACAAGATAAACCCGATGAGGGCGGCGCTCTGGAAGCCCATGAACACCATCAGAACCACGATGACAATGATCACCGCCTCGATCAGATTGGTCATGAACATGGAAATGGCCTTGGCGACCGAATCGGACTGCATGGATACGGGGGAAATGGCGATGCCCAGGGGAATCATCGGTGTCAGTTCAGCCAGACGCTGTTTGACGGCCTCGCCCATGGTGACCACGTTGCCGCCGGACACGGTGGACAGACCCAGGCCGATGGCCCGCTTGCCGTCGTAGCGCATCAGGTGGGTGGGCGGTTCCACATAGGCCCGCCGGACCCGGGCGATGTCCTTGAGGTACAGATCCTTGCCTGATCCGGCCCGGGGAATCAGGAGATCCTCATATTGCCGGACCGAGGAAAAACTCCCCGTGGTCGCAAGGGCGATCCACTCGGAGCCCACCGTAACGCGGCCCGCATCGGTCACGGCGTTCTGGGCCGTCAAGGCGTTGACCACCTGAGACAGGGGCAGGCCAAGCTGGGCCATGCGGTCCCGGTCGGGAATGATGTACACGGCCTCGGTGCGCAAACCCGACACCGTGATCTTGGCCACATCCCTGACGAGCAGAAGTTCCCGCTCAAGCATCTTGACCGTCTCTTTCAACTCTGCGTCGGTGTATTCATCGCCGGTCACGGCGAAAAACACCCCGTACACGTCCCCATAATCGTCGATCACCTTTGACGGCCCGGCCCCCGGAGGCAGGGCCGCCTGAACGTCGCTGATTTTTCTGCGAAGTTCATCCCAGACCTGGGGCAGGCTGTTTCGATCGTACGAATCCCTGATTTCCACGGTGACCGTGGACAGGCCCCGCTCGGACCGGGACAGGACCTTATCCACCTGTCCCATCTGCTGAACGGCTTTTTCGATCTTGTCCGTCACCTCCTGCTCGACTTCCACAGGCGATCCGCCGGGGTAGGATGTCACGACCAGGGCCTGCTTGATGGTGAATTCGGGGTCTTCCAGGCGGCTCAAACCCTGGTAGGAAAGGATCCCGGCCCCCAGAACGGCCAGGGTCAGCGCCAGGGTGACGACCTTTTTTTCGATGGACAATCGGGCGATATTCATGATGGGTCTCCTGCCTGTGTTCGATGGGCGTGCGGGTCAGAGCCTGAATCGACTGACCGCCATCCCTTCACGAAGTTGATGCACCCCGGATACGGCGACGATCTCTCCGTCCGAAAGGCCGTCAAGAATCATGATATCAGACCCGATCATGTTGGCGACCTGAACCGATCGGCGGCTGACGGTCATGGCTTCGGGGTGGACCACCCAGACGCAGGGACGCCCCTTTTCGTCGGAAAACACGGCCTGGGCCGGAAGGAACAGGTCTTTTTTCGCCGTATCCGCGGGGACCTGTTTACGGATGGTCACCCGGGCCGTCATACCCGGCAGGATCACGATGTCGCCTGGCGGAGAGAAGGACAGGGTCAGGGCAAAGGTCCGGGTGGCCGGGTCCGCGCTGGTCGACACCTCGTAAAACGCCGCCGGAAAGGACCGGTTGGGGTAGGCGCTCAGGCTGATCATCGGCGAAAAAAGACGATTGGCCTCTTCCACGGTGCGGGTTTCCTCGGCCAGGGTCAGATCTTTTTCCGGCACATCCACCCGAAGTTTGAGACGCTTGTCATCCTGGAAGATCATCACGGTCTGTTTGGCCTGGACATTCTGAAAATTATCCATCAGCCGCCGGGCCACCCGACCGTTGAATGGTGCGGTCATCACCGTGTCCTCCAACTTTTTCCGGGCGCTTTTCATATCGGCTTCGGCCACGTCGGCGTTGCGCCTGATATCGTCATACTGTTTGCGGGAGATCACCTGGTTTTTGAGCAGGGCGCCGGCCCGATCGTAGTCCTTGGCGGCGGTATCGTACACCGCTTTTTTTGAATCAAAAGCCAGCCGGTAATCCCGGTCATCGAGACGGGCCAGAACCTGGCCTGCGGCCACCTGCTGCCCCTCGGTCACGGTAAGTTCCACCAGTTTGCCCGGTACTTCAAAGGCCATGGCCACTTCCTGCATCGGCGAAACGGCCCCGGAAAACGCCAGAATTTCACGGGCCGCATCCCGCGATACATCCACCATTTTAACCATTCGAACCGGCTGAGGCTCGGCGTTTTGCTCCGTTTTCCCGCAGCCTGCCCAGGCAAGACACAGGACCAGAACACCGACAAGCATCATGGGGCGAACACGTATCATCGTCGTTTCTCCTTTAAAACGCCTGCGATCAGGCCGTTGACATGAGGTTTTCCCAGCTGTTGCTTATTATTTTCGAGATCTTTAACGCCGGATCAGCCCATAGACAAGGCTGACCAGAAACCAGCCGAAGGCCGTCAGGATGATGGTGGCGCCGGTGGCGGTGCCGGCCCAGGGCTGGGCCGAAAGAATCAGGCCGGACACGGCGGCGCTGATACTGATGATCAGGGACCACCAGAACATGCCTCCGGCGCTCCGTGAAAAATTCCGGGCGGCGGCGGCGGGCACGATAATCATGGCCGTGACCAGAAGGACTCCCACGGCCCAGACCGAAAACATCACGATCAAAGACAGCATGGCGGCAAACCCGTACT
The DNA here is from genome assembly GCF_054657895.1 of Desulfatiferula olefinivorans. Classification (NCBI taxonomy): domain Bacteria; kingdom Pseudomonadati; phylum Thermodesulfobacteriota; class Desulfobacteria; order Desulfobacterales; family Desulfobacteraceae; genus Desulfatiferula; species Desulfatiferula olefinivorans. The sequence goes on from NZ_BAAHXV010000022.1 coordinate 58,981, forward strand.
GGTAGATCGACACCCGGACCCGGTGGGTTTTGGCAAGGATGCCGTTGATGCCGATGTACAGAAGCTTGTTGTAACTGTATGCCTGGAAGATCATCAGCACGACGAACAGAACCGCCAGCACCAGGATATCGGTGTTGCCGATGGTCAGGATATCGCCGTAGAGAAAGCGCTGCATGTCCCGGGCCACGGTGCGGTCCCGGCTGACCATGGCCAGGCCGAAGGCAACCACCGCCGAAAAAATCACGCCGACCACCGTGTCGGAGGACAGACGGGTTTTTCGGTAAAGGCTCATGATGCAGAGCCCCACCAGCACACCGAACACCGGCATGGTCAGATGGGGATTGACGGCAAAGATCATGCCCAAAGCCACCCCGGCAAAGGCCGAATGGCTGATGGCGTCGGAAAAGAACGCCATGCGGAAGTTCACCACCTGGACCCCCATGGAGGCGGCCATGGGCATCAAAAGCAAGAGCCCCACCAGGGCCTGCTGCATGAACAGCGCGTTTAAGCAGTCGAACGGCAGAATCCGGGGAATCAGCTCATAAAGAGGTGTCAGAAGAGGCATGGTCGTCCTTTTTATCCATGATCTGTATGCCGTTGCGGCGGCAGCAGGGCGCGGTGCAGACCGTCTGACCGTCGGGCATGGACCGTGAGGCCACCAGGCCCATGTGCATGCCGAAAAGGGCCGTCAGGGTCTCTCCGGTCAGAACCTCCCGGGGGGGGCCCTCGGCCGCGACCCGGTGGTTCAGGCAGATCGCATGACCGGCATGATGGGTCACGGAGGCCAGGTCATGGCTGACCATCAGCTGGGTGAAGCCCTGCTTTCGGCGCAGTTCGTCGAGCAGTTCGCAGAATACGTGCTCACCGTGGATGTCGACCCCGGCGGCCGGTTCGTCGAGTACCAGAATCTCCGGCTCCTGGAACAGGGCAAGGGCCAGCAGCACCCGCTGCATTTCACCCCCGGACAGGGCGCCCAGGTTCCGGCGGCATAAATGACCGGCCCGGACCGATTCCAGGCGGGCCCGCACGGTGTTTTTCAGATCCCGCCGTACCCCGAACCACAAGGGCTTCGCCTGGACGCCCAGCACCATAAACTCCTCGACGGTCATGGGCAGGGCCCGGTCAAAGGAAAGGCGCTGGGGCACATAGCCGATCCGGGCCTTTCCCCTGGACATGGCCCGCACGGAGATGGTTCCCTGGTGGGGGCATTCACCCAGGAGGCAGAGCAGAAGGGTGGTCTTGCCCGCGCCGTTGGGCCCCACGATGGCGGTGCAGCCGCCCCGGGGCACCGAGGCGCTCACCCGTTCGAGGATGGACACCCTGCCCATACGGACCGAAACCTCGTCGAAGACAATGGCGGCGTTGGAATCGTTAGTCCCGGGATTCATCAGGGCGGACTCCCAGGGTTTTTTCAAGAACGGCGAGGTTTTCCATCATCTTTTTTTCATAATAGTCAAGCGGGGCCATGGCGGGACCGGTGGCCACGGGATCGAGCAGGATCAGCGGAATGCCCGTTTCCCGGGAAAGGGTCGAAGCGATTTTACCCGGATACTGGGGCTCGGTGACGATGGCCCCGGCCTTTTCCTTTCGGATGACGGCCATGGTGTGAAGAAGGTCCGAGGCCGAGGGCTCCCGGCCGGCGTGACTCTGAATGTATGCCGTGATCGTAAGGTCCAGGTCCCGGGCCAGATAGTCGAAGGCCCCGTGCTGTGTCACGATGCGGCGACCGATCAGGCGCCGGGACCTCTCGGCCATGGTCCGGGCCAGGGTTTCAAGGGTTTGTGCATAAGCCCCGGCATTTTTTTCGTAAAGCGTCCGGCCGTCCGGATCCACCGTCGACAGACCCCGTGCGATCGTCATCACCATCCGGGCCGCCATGCGGGGGCCGGCGAACAGGTGGGGATTGGGAGTGCGGTCCTCATCACGGCCATGACCATGGTCGTGGCCGTGATGATCGTGATGATGGTGATCGTCATCGTCCGCGTAGTAGATCAGATCCGTGATCCCTGACGTGCTGTCGATGACGGTGATCGACGGATTGGCCTTGGCGATGGATGCCCCGAGAAACTCCTCCAGCCCCAGGCCGTTAACCACCAGCACGCGGGACCGGGCCAGGGCCCGCATGTCGCCGGGGGTCAGGGCATAATCATGGGGGCAGCCCAGATCGGCCGGCAGCATCAGGTCCACCGTCAGGTTCGCCCGGCCCTTTGTGACGTTTCGGGTCATCTGGTACACGGGAAAGGTGGTGGCCAGGACGGACAGCCCCGACTCGGCCGCAAGGGGCAGCGGACACAGGGCGATGAACAGAAAAAGTACAAGCATCCGGGGGACACGGCGGCGGTCCATGGTCTCTCTCCTTGATGAGGGTCGGGTCAGCGGAAAATGCGTTATTGTAAGGCCCCGATCGCATGCCGTCAAGCTCTGAATCATCTTCCCCCAATCAGGCCCGACGAAGGCCGTGACGGATCAGTTTGCGGCGCAGGGTGTTTTTGTCGATGCCCAACTGACGGGCCGTGGCCATGATTTTCCCCCGGTTTTGCGCAAGGGCCTGGGCGATGGCCGCTTTCTCGGACTCCGCAAGGGTCACGGGGCCTGGGGCCAAGCCGCACATACCGTCCGACCGGAACCGCTCCGGAAGATGGCCGGGCTGGATCAGTCCGACCTCGCACAGCACGAAGGCGTGTTCGATGGCGTTTTCCAGTTCCCGGATGTTGCCCGGATAATCATACTGCATCAGGGCCTTCATGGCGGACGGTGAAACACCCGGCAGCATTTTCCCAGACAGGCCGTTGAACCGTTCGATGAAATGATCGACCAGAAGCGGAATGTCCTCCCGTCGCTCGGAAAGGGGCGGCAGCGACATCCGTATCACATTGATCCGGTAGAACAGGTCCTCCCGGAAGCGCCCGCTGTGAACCAGCTCTGCCGGATCAAGACGGCTGGCGGCGATGATCCGGGCGTTGGTCGTCTCGCTCCGGGTGCCGCCCAGGGGTTCGTAGCATTTTTCCTGAAGCACCCGAAGAAGCTTGACCTGGGTCTGGTGAGGGACGTCCCCGATTTCATCCAGGAAAATCGTGCCGTCGTTGGCCAGGGCAAAGCGACCGGGCTTGTCTTTTTTCGCATCGGTAAACGCCCCTTTTTTGTATCCGAACAGTTCGGACTCGATCAGGGTGTCGGGCAGGGCCCCGCAGTTGACCGCCACAAAGGGTCCCTGTCTGCAGGCGCTGTGATGGTGAATGGCCCGGGCCATCAACTCCTTGCCCGTGCCCGTGGGCCCGTCGATCAGCACCGTACTCCGGCTTTCGGCGATCTGGGGAAGAATGGAAAAATACCGCTGCATCGACGGGTTCCGGCTGATGATGTCGTCAAAGGAGTGCTTTGCAAGGCAGGCGTTTTTCAGGCGGTGGATGTCGCTCAGGTCCCGGAAGATCTCCACCCCTCCGAAGACGCGTCCCCGGGAGTCCCGGAGCAGGGCGGTGGTCACGCTGACCGGAACCTTCCGGCCGTCGGCCCGGTCAAAAAAAACCGGCACATCGACATACGGTTCCCCCGTTTCCCGATGGCGTCCGAGAAGGCAGGCCTTTGTGCAGAAGCGGGTGTGGAAGACCTCCCGGCAGGGCCGGCCCACCACCTCGGCCCGACGAAATCCGGTGATGGTTTCGGCGGCCCGGTTGAAGGTCATGATGATTCCCTCGAGGTTAACCGTGAACACCCCGTCGTTGATGCTTTCAAGAATCACCCGGTAGTTGTCGAGAAGGCTGTGCATGGCGTCCCTCCCCCGTCGGTTTGGTGTGATTTCAGCCTACGGCCCCGGCCGGAGGAAGTCAACGAAAAGATGCGAACTGTTCCCACACCGCCAAAAACAAGGTTCATTATGTTCCCTGTCTGACGCCGGAGCCGGGCAACAACCCTGCCGAAACCGGCCGTGAACCGGCCATGACGGACCGTATGCCGGAGTCGGCACCATCCTTGCTCTATCTATCGTTCAACGGGTGTCGATGCCGTTCGAAAAAACCGATTCCAGCCGCCCTGACCCCGAACCGCCTCCGACCCGGAGGCCCCAAGGAGGTATGCCGTGTTCCGAAAAATCCTGTTTGCAACCAACGCATCGGCGGCCTGCGAAAGCGGCGCCTGCGTGGCCTTCAATCTGGCCCGTAAATACGATGCCCATTTAACCGTTCTCCATGTGTTCGGCGTGCCCAGTCGCGGCAACACCCCCTTTGTCGTGGATCTGAAAACCGGTGAGTCCGAACTGACCTGCGACGCGGACTACATCGCCTGGGTCCGGGAGGAAATCCGGGGTCTCTATGCCGATGAGATCGACAAAACCCCGCATTGCGACATCGAATGCCGGGTGGGCGTCCCCCACCGGGAAATCCTCCGACAGGCCCGCATCGAAGGCGTGGATGCCATCGTCATGGGTGATCACACCTGTGTCGACGATGTCGAGGCCGTCCGGTTCCGAAACGTGATCGGCAACACCCTCCAGATGGTGACCAAACACGCCCCCTGTCCGGTCTTCGTCATCAACCGCCCCTGCGAGACCCGCCTGTGGGAAATCAAAACCATCGTTCTGGCCACGGATTTTTCACGGGCCTGCGGCTGCGCCTTTCATTTCGCCGCCGCCATGGCCAGGCAGATCAAAAGCCGTCTTCTGATTTTTCACAGCGTGGACATCACCCCCCGGCAGTTCGGTCGACTGGAATCCCAGAGCGCCATCGAAGACCGGATTGACGAGGCCCGCCGGAAAATCGACCGGGAATACGTGCCGGACCTGTCTGATCTGGAACACGGCATCCATATCTGGGAAGGGATTCCCCCGGTGGAACTGCTGAAATTCGCCCGTGAATTCAGTGCCGACTTGATCGTCATGGCCCACCACAACAGCGACATGGCCGGAGGGGCCATCGGAGGCATGATCGAACAGGTGGTGTTGAGGTCCCGCTGCCCCGTGGTCAGCGTCAACCACCCCCAGCCCGAAAGCGCCGACCGGCTTTGGGAATCGGCCGAGGCGACGGAATGATCGAACAAAAAAATCATTGATGAACTCGTAAAACGTCATCATACGAAGCCGTCCGCATTCAAAAACGAAAAGCCTCCGGCATTACTGCCGGAGGCTTTCGCCGTCATGGAGGAGAGGGCCTTGATCTGTTGTTCACACCTTATCCTTTTCTGGATTTTCTCCGGAAGCCCGCCAGACAGGCCAGGCCGGAGCCCAGAAGTATCATCGTGGCCGGTTCGGGAACCGGATCCACGGGGGGAGGGGGTTCATCGATATAAAAATTGTCCATCCCGAAGCAATAGGCGTTTAACGAAGAAATGGTGAAAGACGTGATGCCGTCAAACGTGTCGTCCAGCCACAGCCTGGCAATGCCGTCGCTGGGCGTGACTCCGTTTGACAGATACTCGATGCCCCAGTCGGACGAGGGCAGCAGCAGCGATGAGCCGTTCGAAGCCGTGATATAGGACAATTCCTCACCGGAGGATGCACCGCCGCCGGTTATCGTGTTGGATGTCATGTCCACATAGTTCAGATCAAAGGCCGTCCCGTCGACCTTCGTGAACACGATATCGATAGAATAAAACGGATGGGCGTGGATCACCGAATTGTCGACCCCTTCGCCTGTGTACCATTGATAATAATTGCCGATGGTGCCGTAACCTCCCACGAAATCCACCCTGAAACCGTCTTCGATGTAATAATCGACCATGCTGTTATATAAATCCGTGTCCGTGGTCAAAACATCGCTGCCGCTGTTTAAATGCGCCGTCCCTCCGGCAAAATCGATAACGGCCGCATGAACCGCACCGGCCGTAAGCATCACGCCCAAGGCCAAACCCACTATGTGACGATATACCTTGTCCATAAGATCTCCTTGTCTTCAACTATTAGAAATGATTGATGAAAGCAACCTACGTATGACGGTAACACCACGCCTACCTTTGCTTGTTAGGCCCTCCTCGATGCCTGTTGGATATGTACGATGCGGAAAAACAGGAAATGATGAAATGTGTTCTCAAGGAATTCAACAATCATGCCAAAAACCAACGGCCCCGCCTCCGCCCTGATTTCAGCGCCCCCCGACCGGTCACCGGCCCCGGCATGACCCATCCTCAAGACTGCATTACACACTGAGCATGAAGATCATTACACAGGTGTGTAGTTTGCTTCACACCAATCAGGACCGGTCCCTTCGCCCTTCCCCTTGATTAATCGGCCAAAGCATGGAATAGTGAGGCCCGGCAGCAACGACAGAACGATCGGATCAGGAACAGGGAAGGCATGGACAAAACCGTTTTTATCGACAGGGACGGAGTGATCAACCGGGATTCGCCGGAGTATATCAAATCCGTCGACGAATTCATCTTTCTGCCGGGAAGCCTTGAGGCCCTGTGTGAGCTGAGCCGCAAGGGGTACACCGTCATCGTCATCACCAACCAGTCGGTCATCGGCCGAAAGCTGGTCACGCCGGAAGGACTCCGTCTGATTTTCAAGGCCATGACCGATGCGGTCGAACAAAATGGCGGCCTGATCCGGGATATCTTCTTCTGCCCCCATGTGCCCGAAGACCGCTGCGACTGCCGAAAGCCCCTTCCGGGCCTGATTTTAAAGGCCCGGGACCGCTATGATATCGACCTGAAAAACGCCGTGATGATCGGGGACAGCGCCAAGGACATGCGCTGCGCCGGGGCTGCCGGCGTGGGCCGGCGCATTCTGGTCCGGACGGGCAACGGCCCCAAGGCCCTGGCCGACCTTGTCCGGGACAATGATCCGCCGGATCTCATCGCCGAGGATCTTTACCACGCCGTCCGCCTGCTGATCGATTCGGACAACGCCCATGGCCGCTCTTGAAATCCGGGGCGAACTCGGTCGGATCCGCTTCCGGAACGAGGACAACCAGTACACGGTGGCCGATTTTCACGCCAGGGAACCAAAGATCCAGGTGACCGTGGTGGGCTTTCTTGTGGGGGTCCGCCCCGGCGACGCCCTGTGCCTGACCGGAGCCTGGGAAAAACACGGCAAGTTCGGCAGGCAATTTAAAATCGACGCCTTCGAGCCCCTGATGCCCGATACCCTTTCCGGCATCAAGGCCTATCTCAAAGCCCTGGACATCCCGGGCCTGAGCGGAAAAAAAATCGCCCTGCTGGTCAGGACCTTCGAAGAGAAAACCCTTGAGGTCATCGACACCCGGCCCGAGTCCCTGACCACCGTCCCCGGAATCGGCAAGGTGCTGAGCCTTCGGATCACCGAGGCCTGGGGCCGTCACAACGACATCGGAAAACTCAGCCGCTGTCTTCAGTCCCTGGACCTTCCCGCCTCGTTCTGCGCCCGCATCCACCGCCGTTACCAGGCCGAGGCCGTGGATATCATCCGACGATCCCCCTACACCCTGGCCCTGGATTTTCCCGACCTGCCCTTCGCCCTCATCGACCAGGCCGCAAGCCGCATGGGCCTTAACCGCAACGATCCCCAGCGTGTCTCGGCCTGCCTGCTCCATCTGATGAACGGGTTCGCCGGCGACGGCCATGTGTATGTGCCCCAAAGCAGCCTCATTCAACGGGTGACGGTGCGGTTCGGCATCGATAAGGACCGGGCCGTCCAGGCCCTGGATGATCTGGCCGATCAGCAACTCATCAAGCGCGACACAATCTGCGACGATCCGGACGATGAGGCGATCTATCTGACCGAGCTTTACCGGGCGGAAACCCGGACGGCCCTCACCCTCACGGCCCTCAACGCCCTGCCGTCCGAAGATCCGGGCCTGGACGAGGAGGCCGTCATCGAAGCCGTCCTCCGGAAACTGGCCATCAAGCTCTCCGACGAACAGCTTGAGACGCTTCAGGATATTCTGTCCCACCGGGTGTCGGTGATCACCGGGGGGCCGGGCACCGGAAAAACCACCCTGATCCGGTCGGTGGCCGCCATCGCCCGGCTTCTGGGCAAAAAAATTCTTCTGGCGGCTCCCACAGGCCGCGCGGCCCGGCGTCTGGCCGAGGTCACCGGCGAGGAGGCCGCCACCATCCACAAAATGCTTGACTACAACATCGGTACCGGACGGTTCGACAAAAACCGTTACGAACCTCTGGATGTCGATGTGCTGATCGTGGACGAGGCCTCGATGATCGACATCGTGCTGATGTCCCACCTGGTCAGCGCCGTCCCGTTTCGGGCCTCACTGATCCTGGTGGGCGACATCTTCCAACTGCCCTCGGTGGGGCCGGGCACGGTGCTGGCGGACCTGATCGAAAGCCGCCGTTTCCGGACCTTTGAACTGACCCGGATCTTCCGTCAGGCCGAGGAAAGTCCCATCATCCGCAATGCCCACCTTGTCCGACAGGGCAAACCTCCGGAAATCTCGGTCGAGCCGGACTCCGGCGCCCTTTCCGAATTCTATTTCATCGAAACCGCCGAGCCGCTGACGGTCATGGAACGCATCGTGGATCTGTGTGCCCGGCGCATTCCCGAAAAATACCGCCTGGACCCCTTCGCCGACATCCAGGTGCTGACCCCCATGCACAAAGGCGAGGTGGGCACCCTCAGCCTGAACAGCGCCCTTCAGCAGGCGCTGAATCCGGACGGCCCGTCCATCGACGGCCCCGGCACCCGCTTCCGCAAGGGAGACAAGGTCATGCATCTCAAGAACAACTACGAGAAGGAGGTGGCCAACGGCGACATCGGCATCGTCGGCACCCTCGACAAAACGGCCCGATCGCTGACCGTCACCTACTTCGGACGGGAGGTGGCCTATTCCTTCGACGAGCTGCACGAACTGACCTTGGCCTATGCCGTCACGGTCCATAAATCCCAGGGCTCCGAATACCCGGCCGTGGTGGTGCCCATCACCTTCCAGCACCGCCCCCTGCTTCAGCGGAACCTGCTGTACACGGCCATGACCCGGGGACGGAACCTGGTCATTCTTATCGGAACCCGACGGGCGCTGACCCTGGCGCTTTCCAACGACCGGCCCAACCGGAGACGGTCGGCCCTCACACGGCGGCTCACCGATTTTCCCTCCTGAAACGGCAGGGGCGACACCCGGCGCCGGGCAGGCTTATTTGTTTGACATTTACCTGTTTTTCCCTGTATGGGTAGGCAAAAGGAAACAACGTCGTCAACCCTCTTGAAACCCGGAAACGATCAGCATGAAACCAACCGCCCTTGTTGTGATGTTCCTTCTTTTGTCGCTTTCAGGCCCGATCGGCGCCCTGGCCGATGTGCCCCAGAACCCCGGCGGCGTGACGCTCTCATCGAGCAGCAACGCCGTCACCGTGACATGGTCCGCCAACACCGACGGAATCACCGACGGCTACTACGTCTACCACTGGGTCACCACCGACAGTTCACAGCCGACCCGGAAAACCATTCTTCATGTGGACGGAACCGTCAACTACACCCACGTCATCACCGGTCTGATCGACAACACGGACTACACGATCAAAGTCACGGCCTACGACGGCGACGATGAATCCAACTCAAGCAACAGAACCGTCACAACCTCCGCCATCGACCTCACGGTGACCCTGACCGCAGCGGGAACCATCGACATCCGCCTGGGCGAAGGCTACGACAGCGTGGAAAGCTACGATCTCTATGTGGGCACGTCCCACGTGGTTCCGGACCCGGTCACCCATATACCCGACGTGACCCAGTACGACGTGCTGTCGGTGACCGGCCTGGCCGGTGACACGGTGTATACCCTGACGGGGCTGAACCGTCAGACCTACTACATCTTCGCCCAGGTGAACTACGGATCGGGCAGCAGCTCCCTCATCGACGAGATCGCCTTTGACGTCGACGATTTCGGGACCTTTTTCAGCAACGCCGGAGATATCGACAACGGCTGCTTCATCGGCAACACGGCCCCTGCCGCCTGGTCCGGGTGCGCCTCCGCCACGGCCCTGGCCGTTCTGGCCGTAACGGCGCTTTTGTTTGCGGGCCGGATCCGGATCCCCCTTCTGGCGCTTCTGATGATGGTACTGTACGGATCACAGGGGTATGCCCGGGACGAGTCGCCGGACACGTACAAAAACCTCGTGGGCGTGAAGGTCGGCTGGTTCGTTCCTTCCGAGGATCTGCAAAAAGACGTTTACGATACCATTGTGCCGACCTGCCTGTTCTACGAACGGATGCTCACCCGTTTTTTCTCCGCCGACGCCTCGGCGGGGTACACCCGGGCCAAGGGATATGCCGTCACGACCTCTTCTGCGGAAACCGGGGTCCGGACGGATCTCGACATCGTGCCCTTTTCCATGTCCCTGAATGTGAACCTTCCCGTCCATGAGCTGATCAGCCTCTATATGGGGGCGGGCGGTGATTACTGGGGCTTTCGGGAATCATCGCCGAACGGCGACTTCGACAACGAGATCGGCGGCTGGCACGGCAAGGCGGGCATCAAACTGTTCACCGGTGATTCGGAATACTACAGAAGAGGCGGCGTGCTGATCGAAGCCTGCTACACCGCCCTCGACCGTTTCGGAGACAACGACGCAGACCTGGGAGGCTGGACCTACAGCCTTGGCGTCATGTACTGCTTCTAATTTTTTACATTTTTGTCCGGCAGGGGAATCTTGAGCAAGGGCACCCCTTCTTTTTCAAGGAGTTTTTCTTCTTCCGCCGAACTGACGCCACGGATGTTGCGCGGTTCGGCCACGCCGTAATGGATCTTCAGGGCCTCCCGGGTGAATTCCGTGCCCACATCGTCGAAATTCTTTTCGAGAAACTCCGCGAATTTGCGACTGATATCCCCCACGGCCAGCTGTCGGCGATTATCCTGTTTGGCCGGGAACTGAGCCTTGGGAATGGCGAAGGTGCTCAGCACGATGAACACCCCGGCGTCATCGCAGACCGGGCAGGTGACCAGGCCCTGCTTCCGCTGTTCCTCAAAGGCCTCCCGGTCGTCGAACCAGCCCTCGAAGGTGTGACCGTTTGAACATTGCAAATCGAACGCGATCATCGCTAACTCCTGTGTGTCAAAATCCCCTTGTTCCCGGGGCCTCTGCCGACGGCTCGACCCTTGTCCACGGCGGCTTGCACCGTAAAATGTGATTTAGTATCATAAAAAAATTCAGAATCAAATATTGAATGACGAATTTCATTTTTTGCTTTCAATTATTCCGGGCTCATGTATAAGGTATAGCCCATATATAAGCGTTTTCAACCGCTGTTACCCGATGGGTTCCCCATCGTTTCAATCAACAGGAGTAGCCCCATGAAGCGTTTTTTTCTGACCGCATTCGGACTCTTTTTTCTGACGTTCCCCGCCCTGGCCCAGGATGTGTACGTGACCGATATCCTCAGCGCCACCTTCCGGACAGGGCCGGGCAACGACCACAAAATCCTGCGCATGATCAAATCGGGCGAAAAGCTGACCGTCCTTGAAACCCAGGAGGCCTGGACCAGAGTCAAGACCGCGGGCGGCCTCGAAGGATGGATGCTCAATCAGTGGCTGACCGAAGACGTCCCCAAGGCCATCCGGCTCGATGCCCTCAATAATAAATATGAAGACCTTCTGGCCCGGTACTCCACCCTCAAGCAGAATTGCGACACCATGGAAGAGGAAAACAAGACGCTCAAAGCCAACCTGGCCATCAGCAGCAAAAAAGAGCGGGACATCCGCAAGGAGTTCGAGGAACTCAAGGCCGGATCGACCCAGTATCTGGAACTCAAGGAGCAGTTCGCCAAAACCCGTTCCGCCCTCGATGAGAAAATCCGTGAATGCGATGCCCTGAACGACCAGCTGACCCAGAAGCAGATCTTCTGGACCCTGGCCGGGGCCGGGATTCTCCTGACCGGCATCATCATCGGATTTTCATCCAAACGAAAACGCAGACATTCCCTGCTGGATTAAACGCCCATGGATTACACAACGGATTTTCTGGTTATCGGCAGCGGGGTCGCGGGTCTGACCTTCGCCCTCAAGGTGGCGGACCACGGCACCGTGGCCCTTGTCACCAAACGCGATATCATGGAAAGCAACACGGCCTACGCCCAAGGCGGCATCGCCGCCGTGCTGAGTTCCGTGGACTCCTTCGATCTCCACATCAAAGACACCATGGAATCCGGGGACCATCTGAACAACCGGGACGTGGTGGAAATGGTGGTGACCCACGGCCCCGATCTGGTGCGGGAACTGATCGAGCTGGGCGTGAAGTTCAGCCGCAGCGAATCGGAAGGAAAAAAGAGCCCCGGCACCGAATACGACTTGGGCCGGGAGGGAGGGCATTCGGAAAACCGGGTGATCCACGCCGACGACATGACCGGACGGGCCATGGAAACCGTGCTGGTGGACCATGTGAGACGCCATCCGAATATCCGGGTGTACGAACATCATATCGCCCTGGATCTGATCACCTATTCCACACGGATGCGCAGCGGCCTTTTGATCAAACAGCAGGAATCCTCCTGCTGCGGCGCCTATATTCTGGATATCCGAACGAAAAAGGTCAACACCTTCGCCTCCCGGTTCACGGTTCTGGCCACCGGCGGTGCGGGAAAAGTTTACCTGTACACCAGCAACCCCGACGTGGCCACCGGCGACGGCATCGCCATGGGCTTCCGGGCCGGGGCCTCGGTGGCGAACCTGGAATTCGTCCAGTTCCACCCCACCTGCCTCTACCACCCCGAGGCCAAGAATTTCCTGATCTCCGAAGCGGTCCGCGGCGAAGGCGCCGTTCTGATCGACGCAAACGGCAATCCCTTCATGCACCGATACGATTCACTGAAAGACCTGGCCTGCCGCGACGTGGTTTCCCGGGCCATCGATTCGGAACTGAAAAAAAGCGGGGCGGACTCCGTGTTTCTCGACATCACCCACAAGGATCCGGCCTTTGTGCGCAAGCGCTTTCCCAACCTGTACGAAAAATGCCTGTCTTTCGGCTTCGACATGACCCAAGACCCCATTCCCGTGGTGCCGGCGGCCCACTACATGTGCGGGGGCGTGGCCACGGACCTGAACGGCAAGACCGATATCAACAACCTCTACGCCGTCGGTGAAACCGCCTGCACCGGACTCCACGGCGCCAACCGACTGGCCAGCAATTCACTGCTCGAAGCCCTGGTCTACGCGGACCGGGCCGCAAAAAACGCCCTGGAGGAACTCCAGGCCTTCCATGACAAAGCCTTCGTCGATCCCCCGGACTGGGACGATGCGGGAACCACGGACAGCGACGAAGTCAGCCTGGTCTCCCACAACTGGGATGAGATCCGGCGGTTCATGTGGGATTACGTGGGCGTGGTCCGGTCCAACAAGCGCCTCGAGCGGGCCATGCGGCGGATCGTGAACATCCAGCAGGAAATCCGGGATTATTACTGGGATTTCAAGGTCACCTCGGATCTGATCGAACTGAGAAACATCGCCACCGTGGCCGAACTGATCATCACCTGCGCCATGAAACGCAAGGAAAGCCGGGGCCTTCACTACACCATCGAATACCCCGCCAAGGACGACGTGAACGGACTCAAGGATACGGTGCTCAAACGGACGCCGGTGATCTGACCGGGGAGACCTACCCCTTTTTCTTACCCGTAAACAGCGTCACGATGCCCAGCGTCATTTTTTTCCAGGTCACCGCGTCAAAGCCCGCCGTCTCCATCAGGGCACCGAAGGTTTTCGCATCGGGGAAGCGGATCACCGACTGGGGCAGGTACTCATAGGCCGCCAGGTTCTTCGAAAACAGCCCCCCCACAAAAGGAAGCACCCTGAGAAAATAAAACATGTAAAGGGCATGGAACAGGGGGTTCTCCGGCGTGGACAGTTCGAGCACGGCCAGGGTCCCCCCGGGCTTCAGGCAGCGGAAAAATTCGGCCAGGGCCCGTTCCCGGTCCTGAATGTTCCGGATGCCGAAGGCGATGGTCAGGGCGTCAAACCGCTCCGGCCCGAAGGGCAGAAAAAGGGCGTTGCCCGAAAGAAGCGGAATATCCCCGACCCCCGCCGAACGGACCTTCTCCCGACAAAGCACCAGCATGTTCCGGGAAAAATCCAGCCCCGTGACGCGGACGGCCTCACCGAAACGCCGCCGCACCGTCAGGGCCACGTCACCGGTGCCGCAGGCCACGTCCAGCACCTCGGCCGCCCGGCCGGAGTCAAGCCCCAGAGACCGGACCATCCGGCGCCGCCAGAGCACGTCCTGCTTGAGGGACAGGGTCCGGTTGAGAAAATCGTAACGATGGGCAATGGTATCAAACATTTCCCGGATAAAGGGCAATTCATTCCTGGTCATTGACAATCCCGAATTATGATTTAAATTACTTTGTCAGTTTACAATTGGGTGCCTGTTGGTTTATACCTGGGCCAACAAAAAAGACAGAAAAAACAACCGATGAACCCTGCAGACCGATCATCGGCACACGATTATCACAGTGCCGCCGGTGTGACAAGTCTGCATCATGTTTTCAGGATCTTCGATGACGGCAAAACGCGATTATTATGACGTGCTCGGCGTGAAACGGGACGCCGATGCGGCGGAATTAAAAACCAAATACCGCAAACTGGCGCTGAAATATCACCCGGACCGGAACCCCGACAACAAGGAAGCCGAAGACAAATTCAAAGAGGCCGCAGAGGCCTACGAGGTTCTCAGCGATCCCCAGAAACGGAGCATTTACGACCAGTACGGCCACAAAGGCCTTGAAGGTGCCGGTTTTTCAGGAGCCGGGGGATTCGAGGACATTTTTTCAAGCTTCGGCGATATTTTCGAGGATTTTTTCGGGTTCGGGAGTTCCAGACGGGGGGGACGGAGCCGGGTTCAGCGCGGGTCCGATCTTCGGTACGACCTGACCATTGACTTCATGGAAGCGGCCTTCGGCACGGAAAAAGAACTGAAAATCCAGAAAATGCAGACCTGCGACACCTGCCGCGGAGACGGTTGCAAACCCGGCACCCAGCCCGAGGTCTGTCCGACCTGCCACGGCAGCGGTCAGTTCAGTCAGAGTCAGGGTTTTTTCACGGTCCGGTCCACCTGTCCCCACTGCCAGGGACGGGGCAAGCGCATTCCCAACCCCTGCCCGGACTGTAACGGCCGGGGGCAGACCATGATCACCAAGACCGTGTCCCTCAAGGTCCCCGCCGGCGTCGATTCGGGATCACGCCTGCGATTGACCGGCGAGGGGGAAGGCAGCCCCAACGGCGGCCCTCCGGGCGATCTTTACGTCTTTCTCCAGGTCAAACCCCACAAATTCTTTCAGCGCAGCAACACCGACATCATCTGCCTGGCCGAGATTTCCTTTGTCCAGGCCGCCCTGGGGGCCAAGATCACCGTACCGACCCTGACCGGCGAAGAAACCCTTAAAATTCCCGCCGGCACCCAGTACGGAGACACCTTCCGGCTGCCCCAGCAGGGCATCGCGTCCCTTCGAACCGGCCAGCGGGGGGATCAGATCATTCAGGTTGAAATCAAGACACCCGGCAACCTGTCCAAAAAGCAGGAAAAGCTACTCAGGGAATTCGAGGAGCTCGATGCCGGAAAATTCACCAACCGGCTGAAGAACCTTCTCAAAAGCAACGGCTGACAGCCTGATCCAAGAAACCCTAGCCCGGAGAAAACAATGTTCGAATTGAAAGTGCTGACACGATTCGCCGCCGCCCACCGACTGACCATGGTGGCCCAACAATGTGAAAACCTCCACGGCCACAACTGGAAGGTCGAAGTGTGCGTGGCCGGAAAATCTCTGGACGCGGGCGGGGTGCTCATGGATTTCGGGATCATCAAGAACCATGTCCGGGAGATCATCGACCGGCTGGACCACACGTACCTGAACGAGCTCGAAGATCTGGGCGGACGCCCGCCTTCATCGGAAACCATCGCCGTCTATATCGCCGAGGAAGTCCAGAAACACTTTGACGCAACGCCCCGGTTCTGGGTCTCCCGGGTCAACGTCTGGGAATCGGACGACGCCTGCGCCTCATACATCGTCGAACGATAGACCCTGCCGCCGTGGGCGTTATCGAAACCGGACCATGTCTGTGTAGGACAGATGCGTTCCGCCGAAGAGGTCCAGGGCGCTGCCCACGGTGAAGTCGATGCGCCCCCGGCCCAGGCGGTCGATGGCCGCAATGTCCGCCATGGACCGGATGCCGCCGGCGTAGGTCATGGGAATACCGGCCCAGGAGCCGAGAAGCCCGACCAGATCCTCTTCGATGCCCCGGCACATGCCTTCCACATCCACGGCATGAACCAAAAATTCGTCGCAATACGAGGCCAGACGTTCCAAAAGGCCCGGGGTGACCGCTTCCCGGGTGAAGGTCTGCCAGCGGTTGGTGACGATC
This sequence comes from Desulfatiferula olefinivorans, assembly GCF_054657895.1. Lineage (NCBI taxonomy): Bacteria > Pseudomonadati > Thermodesulfobacteriota > Desulfobacteria > Desulfobacterales > Desulfobacteraceae > Desulfatiferula > Desulfatiferula olefinivorans. Next base: position 75,246 of record NZ_BAAHXV010000022.1, read on the forward strand.
AGATAGTCCTTCCCGCGCTTCCGACAGCTCAGATCGAGGACCAGCCGCTCTTTTCCGATCCGTTTGACCAGGGTGTTCAGCCGTTCCATATCCACCACCCCGTCATGGAAGACCCAGGAGGTAACGATCACATGGGAGGCGCCCGAATCCAGCCAGTCTGCGGCGTTGTCGCCGTCAATGCCCCCGCCGATCTGCAATCCTCCGGGAAAGGCCGACAGCGCTTCCCGGGCGGCCGTCTCGTTACCCGGTCCCAACTGAATCACGTGACCGCCGATAAGTCCGTCATCCCGATAGCGCTCCGCGAACCAGCGGGCCGGTTTTTCCGCCGTGAAGTTGGTTTCCGGCCCCTCCGGGCCGTCACTCAGGGTGCCGCCCACAATCTGCTTGACCACGCCCTGATGCAAATCGATGCAGGGTCTGAATTTCATACGCACCTTCCTTTGTGTCCATACAATCCGAATCCGTTTGTTTACGCCATGTCCTCCCCGCCTGTCAATGCTTTCCACGCCATGGAAACAGGTCAAAGATCGACATGTAGTATTGTTTGATATTGACAGCACAACATGATGTATGTAATGTGTCAAAAAAAGCCCCTGGAAACCCTTGGGCCGATTCCGATTCAACTCCGTCAACGCCAACAGCCGCTATCCGTGCCGGGTTAACCCTGCCTCCGTCTGCGGCCTTTTATTGTTGGTTCACCCTAAACTCAAGGCACACACACCGGGAGTGACACCGATGAACGCCAAAATAAAAAAAACCGCGGGCGTCGAACGCCTGAAACTGCACCCGAACACCCTGACCGTCCTTGAAAAACGTTACCTGAAAAAAGATCTCGACGGCAATCTGTGCGAAACCCCCGAGCAGCTTTTCCGACGGGTCGCCCACCACATCGCCCAGGCCGAAGGGCGCTACACGGACGAGCCTTCGGTCGTGCAGGACCTCGAAGACCGGTTTTACGCCATGATGACCGAATTCCGCTTTCTGCCCAATTCGCCGACCCTGATGAACGCGGGCAACGAGCTGGGCCAGCTGGCGGCCTGCTTCGTGCTGCCGGTGGACGACAGCCTGGAGGATATTTTCGAAGCGGTGAAAAACGCCGCGCTGATTCACAAATCCGGCGGGGGGACCGGCTTTTCCTTCTCCCGTCTGAGGGCCAAGGACTGCCGGGTGGGATCCACCGGCGGCGTGGCCTCGGGTCCGGTGTCCTTTATGAAAATCTTCAACACCGCCACCGAACAGATCAAGCAGGGGGGTACCCGCCGGGGCGCCAACATGGCCATCCTCCGGGTGGATCATCCGGATATCCTGGAATTCATCCACTGCAAGAAAAACAACCGGGACTTGAACAACTTCAACATTTCCGTTGCGGTCACCGACACCTTCATCGAGGCGGCCCATGCCGGAAAGCCCTACGCCCTCATCGATCCCCGGGACGGCAAGCCCGCGGGCGAGCTGAACGCGGCCGACGTCTATCAAAGCATTGTCCGGCAGGCCTGGCAGAACGGTGATCCGGGCATTATCTTTCTTGACCGGATCAACCGGGACAACCCCACGCCGGAGCTTGGGGAAATCGAATCCACCAACCCCTGCGGCGAACAGCCCCTGCTGCCCATGGAGGCCTGCAACCTGGGCTCCATCAACCTGGCCGCCTTTGTCGTCACCGACGAGAAAACCGACAAACCCCAGGTGGATTACAAGGCCCTCAAGGATACGGTGGATCTTTCGGTCCGGTTTCTGGACAACACCATCGACATGTCGGTCTACCCCCTTCCGGCCATCAGCGACATGGTCCGGGGCAACCGCAAAATCGGGCTGGGGGTCATGGGCTTTGCCGATCTGTTGTTCCGCCTGAACGTGCCTTACAATTCCGAAGCGGCCATTCAGCTGGCCCGGGACATCATGGGGTTCATCCAGAAAGAATCCCACAAGGCCTCCTGCAAGCTCGGCCAGGAACGGGGCGTGTTTCTGAACTTCGACAAAAGCGTCTACAAGGGCAAAAAGAATCTGACCCTCAGGAACGCCACCACCACCACCATCGCCCCCACGGGCACCCTGTCGATATTGGCCAACTGCTCGAGCGGCATCGAACCCCTGTTCGCCCTGAGCTTTGTCCGGCGGGTCATGGACAACAACGAACTGATCGAGGTCAACCCCTGGTTCGAGGCCGTGGCCAGGGAGAAAAAATTTTACAGCCCCGAACTGATGGATCTCATCGCCCGGACGGGCAGCATCGCCGAAATCGACGATATTCCCGAAGCCGTCCGCAAGGTCTTCGTCACGGCCCATGACGTGGCTCCGGAATGGCATATCCGCATGCAGGCGGCCTTTCAGCAGTTCACCGACAACGCCGTGTCCAAAACCGTCAACCTGCCCCAGAGCGCCGGCGTGGACGAGGTCCAGGCCATTTACGATCTGGCCTTCCGACTGGGCTGTAAGGGCGTTACCATCTACCGGGACGGCAGCAAGGACAACCAGGTCCTCTCCTTCAACGCGCCGTCGAAAAACGGAGGCCCCGTCATCGATATCCGGGAACGCCCGGAAACCCTCGAAGGGTTCACCACGAAAATGAATACGGGCATGGGACAGCTCTACGTGACCGTCACCGAGCTGGACGGGCGACCCTTCGAAGTGTTCGCCACCATCGGCAAGTCGGGGAAATCCACCACGGCCAAAACCGAGGCCATCGGTCGCCTGATCTCGCTGGCCCTCAGATCGGGGGTGGACGTGGCCGATGTCATCGAGCAGGTCAAGGGGATTTGCGGGGAACACGCGGTGTTTCAGAAGGGCGGCCCGGTCCTGTCCATCCCCGACGCCATCGGACGGGTCCTGGAAAAACGCTATAAGGATCGCATCGCCAAGCGTCCGATGAAAACCAGCCATTCACTCAAAGCCGACGTCTGCCCGGACTGCAAGGGCACCCTCAGCTTCGAGGAAAGCTGCATGATCTGTCACGCCTGCGGATTTTCCAAATGCGGATAAAGCCGGGCAGGCACGGTGATCGTGCCTGTCCGGGTAAGGATTTGGCCCCGTTCATGGATGAACCGGGGCCGGCACGACGGACACGAAAAAATGACACCCATTTTTTTTCGTGTTCCGTCGTGCTCAGCAGCAAACGACGCGAACGAGAGGGCGGGGCCTATTGCCCCATCATCGACTGCATCTTCTTTTCAAGAGCCTTGGCCTTTTCCACCTGGCCGCTCTGGTAAAGCTGCTGGATTTCAAGGGACATCTGCATCATCATCATGGGATCGGCGGTCTGCTGTTTTCCTTTTCCTCCGGAGCCCGCACCGCCGGGGACACCCTTCCGGTCGTAACCTTTGACCCGGTTCGGATCAAAGAGGGCGTCATCGACCGGTGCGTTGAACACCACCGAGGCGACACGGACCGTATCCAAGCGTTCACCGGCTTCATACGTCGTGATACGGTGGGCGAAAGGGCGGCCGCCCACGGACTTGAACTCTTCGTAGATCACCGTGGTCCGGTCGTCATCCATGCCGCTTTCCTCCTTGACCAGCACCCTTTCCTTTTCCGAAATCCAGAGCCGCTCGATCTCTCCCTCTCCGAAATCCACGTCGAGTTTACGGCAGACACGTCCCGACACCGTTTCACGCCCCAGATCCGTCACCTGAACCGGCATCCGGTCGGCCTCGTCCTCCTCGTCCTCATGGGCCAGCTTCATCACGCCCATCATCGGAGAGAAGGTCCAGGAATGCTTCCCATCGTCGATCACGATGGTCTTGTCCCCCACCTTGCCCATCATCGGGCTGGGACTGGCCTTGACCACCGATTCCATGCGCATTTTATCGCCCTTTTTGGAAAGCGTCACCTCGGCCGTCATGCCCTGGGCCTCGATGGTCTGTTTTACGGTCATGGTTTTGGCCGCCGCCTCATGGTCTTTCTCTGCGGCCTGATAGGCTTTGTAAAAAGCCATGCCGTCGGCAGCCAGAACCTGCGACGCCGTCATCAGCCCCACCACAACAAAAACAACCCCCCTGCACCACATCATCTTACCCTCCAGTTCCGGGATCGATCCCCGTCTTCCATGCGATTCGATTGTCATTGGCCGGACACCCGCCCCGACCGGGCAGGCTTTTTTTATTTAGCCGGTTCACCGGGGTTTGACAAGTCCATTTCAAGCCGCACGACCTGTGCCGTGAAAGAGCTGAAAAGGGACATACAAACTATACACCCGACCATAACAAACGGCGATCTCCACACGCAGTGGTATCGTCACAAAGGCCGTTTAGATACGAAAACCCCTTACCGCCCGCGATGAAATCAGCTTTTATGGATCAAAAGGATGATGTTAAACGACGATTTTGTGAAAGAGGCCCGACCCATGAAACAGCTTGGCCGTTCCATTTGCGTCAATGGGATGTAAAACACCGAAGGGTCAAAATCACAAAACGATCAGGAAGACAGCCGCTTGAGAGAATACAGGCCATCCAGACCCGTGATGGGCCTTGGCTTTTTTTCGTGCCTGGACTGAAAGACGTGCTTGAACTGCCGGTAATGCTCAGCCACAAAGGCCCGGCTTCCAATGATGCCGGCATCGGTGAAATACCGGGTTCGGTTCATGAACCGGGCGGTTCGGGTGGATTCGAAATTTCGCTCACGTTCTTTTTCGACAATGTCCTTGTCAATGACGTTTTTGCTTTTTCCGTCGGATCGGCCCATCGCTCCGGCCTCATAGACAAACCGCCGATAGCGTCGGAAACGCTCCACCTCGTTTATCTCACCGAATTCCACCAGACCGAAATCCGTGGAAAGAAAGCCGTCCCGATTGCCTGTCCGGCTGTGATAACCCAGCGAGCACCAGCGGTAATCCTCAGGCCGCTTGACAATGCCTGCGCGGATCGCGTTCAGGTCGATATAGGCCAGGCAGTTGATCAGCGTTTCTCCTTTTTCGACGATCACGCTCTTGAATCGTTCACCCCACAGGGTTCCTTTCCGACCATTAACCTTGTTGTAATAGCGGGAAAAGGTCTGCTTCACGTCGCGCACGAATTCGGACAG
>NZ_BAAHXV010000023.1:0-76308 GCF_054657895.1 Desulfatiferula olefinivorans
AACTCTTTACCAACATAGTTTTGATCATGTCAAGACAGTTCTTCATGACAACAGACAAAACGCCTAATTGCCAAGCAACCGATACGAAAAACGACGAGAGCTGTTTTTGCATCAATCGTGACAGTATGGTATATCATCGGACACTCGATGTGCCTGCGAAGATGAATCCTTGTTTCACACAAAAACAGTCAAAAGGACATTTTTTATGAAATGGACCAGAAAAGAAAACGATTATCGGGTACCGCTCAAATCCTGGTGTGAGGACATGGAAACCGAGGCCATGAAGCAGGCCGAAGATCTTGCCCGGCATCCCTCGGTCTTTCGCCATGTGGCCCTGATGCCCGACTGCCATCCCGGTTACGGCATGCCCATCGGCGGGGTGATCGCCTGTACGGACGACATCATCCCCAACGCCGTGGGCGTGGATATCGGCTGCGGCATGGGGGCGGTCAGGACCTCGATTCATGTTTCCGAGGCCGACCGTTTAAGACTGAGGGAACTGATCACGCGCATCCGCTCGGTGATTCCCTGCGGAGAAGGCCGGTCCCACCGGAGCAGTCAGAGCTGGAAGAATCTCGATGAAACGATTGACGATTTCGAGAAACGCGGGTGGTATTCCGGCCATGTCAAAGACCTGGCCGGAAAAAACCTGGGCACCCTGGGCGGGGGCAACCATTTTATCGAGGTCCAGGCCGGAGACGACGAGATGATCTGGCTGATGATCCATTCCGGCTCCCGCCATCTGGGCAACGTGATCGCCAAGTATTATCACCAGACGGCCCTTTTGCTGAACCACAGATCCGGCATCGCCCTGCCCTCCCCCGACCTGGCCTTTCTTCCGGTCAAAAGTCCCGAGGGTAAAAACTACATCCATGACATGAATTTCGCCCTGGCCTATGCCCGGGAAAACCGTCGGCAAATCATGGACCGCTTTATGGATGCCTTTTCATCGCTGTTCCCCCGGGCCGATTTCGATGCGCCCGTCAACATCCACCACAACTACGCGGCCCTTGAAAACCATTTCGGCCGGAACGTCTGGGTCCATCGCAAAGGCGCCACCTCTGCCCGCATCAACGAAACCGGCATCATCCCCGGGTCCATGGGCACCCCGTCCTACATCGTCCAGGGCCTGGGGAACCCCGAATCCTTCATGTCCTGCTCCCACGGCGCCGGCCGGGTCATGGGCCGCAAACAGGCCTCCCGCACCCTGTCCATCCAGGACTGCGACAAGGCCATGGGTAAGGTGGTCTTCGACCGCTGGAGCAAGGCCCGAAAAGGCCGGGGCAAGGGCGAATTCGACCTGGGCGAGGCCCCCCAGGCCTACAAAAACATCGACGACGTCATCACCGCCGAACTCGACCTGATCCGCCCCTTAACCCGCCTCCAGCCGCTTGCGGTGGTGAAGGGGTGATAACATAATTCTTCCTCAACAAGTGCTTCATACATTATGAAAAATATGAGAGCTAAATTTTTTCCGGTATCATCGGCCAAGCATTTCCATTTCCAAGCTGCCCATAACCGTTCGATCCCCAGGCGTATATTGAACCATCTTTTTTTATTGCCAAGGTGTGATATTGACCTGCAGAAATTGATTCCCAGTCCGTATCAGACCCAACTTGAGCCGGAGCCCTCAAACTCGTTGCGGTACCGAGTTGCCCATACGTATTACTTCCCCAGGTATAAATTGAACCATTTGATTTTTGTGCTATGGCATGATCGAATCCAGCGGAAATATCAACCCAGTCATTATCTGTGCCAACGCGGATCGGGACATAATTTTCATTGGTCCATGTACCGATCTGACATCCCCACGTATAAAGAGAACCATCAGTTTTAATCGCTATGGTATAAGCATATCCAGCAGAGACAGATGCCCAGTTCGTATCCGTTCCAATTCTCGTCGGGGAATGTTTGTCATCGGTCGTCCCATCTCCGAGCTGACCGTGATCATTTTTTCCCCAGGCATAAAGGGATCCATCCGTTTTTAAGGCAAAGGTGCAATCAGATACGACAGCGACCGACATCCAGTCATTGTCTGAACCGATGCGAGTGGGGCTATATTTACTTGTTGTTGTCCCATCACCCAACTGACCGCAATAATTATATCCCCAAGAATAAATAGATCCGTCCGATTTTATGGCTGCGGTGTGATCACTCCCGGCGGATACAGCTTTCCAGTCCGTATCCGTTCCGATACGGACCGGAGTGTACCGACTCTCTCTCGTGCCGTCACCGATTTGCCCCAATCCATTATCACCCCATCCGTAAAGAGACCCATCGGTTTTGATGGCGCTGATGTGATGGTAAGCGGCTGAAAGATAAGCCCAGTTGATGTCGGAAACCATAAGCGTCGGTACATGCTTGTCCTCCGTTGTTCCGTTACCAAGCTGTCCATAACCGTTTGCACCCCATGTATAAAAAGACCCGTTCTGTTTGATGGCTCCAGAGTAACAATAATCAGCCGAGACAGATTCCCAGTCGTTATCTTCTCCGATTCGCGTGGGGACATGCAGGTCAAGGGTCGGCCCATTTCCCAGTTGGCCGTACCAGTTATCCCCCCACCCATACAGAGAACCATCGTCTTTTATGGCCAGAGCTCGGTTGATGTAGACTGAAACAAAATGCCAGTCAGTATCCAGTCCTATTTGTGTTGGAACATTATCCCCAGACAAACCGGACTTCTTAAACCCCCATACAAAAAGAGTCCCGTCAGATTTTATCGCGGCGGACTGAGACTGGCCAGCAGTTGCAAAAACCCAGTCTGTGGCGATTCCAATCTGCGTTGGAACATATTTTTGACTATATGACCCATCACCAATCTGACCCCAGGAGTTGCTTCCCCAGGCATACAACGATCCATCTGTTTTTAGTGCCACAGTATGGTCCCAACCGGGTGTGACAGATTGCCAATTCGTTTCATCTCCAATGCGGGTCGGAACATTTTTTGAAATCGTTGTCCCATCCCCTAACTGGCCGACATTATTATAGCCCCAGACATATAGAGATCCGTCTGTTTTCAAAGCAACAGAATGATATTCGCCGGCTGAAATCGACTGCCAGTCCGAATCTCCTCCGATTCGAACCGGGACGTCTTTCGAAACGGTGGTACCGTCTCCAAGCTGACCGAAATTATTATTTCCCCAGGCATAAAGGGACCCATCTGATTTTAAGGCAATGATATAATTCCATCCCGTTGCGATGGCGACCCAGTCACTATCGGTCCCAATCTGCGTCGGAATCCTTTGTTCATAGGTTTCTCCATCACCAGTTTGCCCCCAAGCATAGAGAGTTCCATCATTTTTTAAGGCGACAGTTCCGTATCCGCAGGTTGAGACTGAGGTCCAGTTCGTATCGGTACCGATTCGAGTTGGTATATACCTATTTGTACGTGTACCGTCACCAAGCTGACCTGAATAATTCATCCCCCATGCATAAAGCGACCCGTCTGATTTTATGGCTGCCGTATGATGAATCCCCGCTGAGACGAATGCCCAGCTGGACATTGCCTGGACTTCTGGAGAGGGTGTGCTTTCACCATAATCATTTTCAGCTGTCACGATGTAATAGTAGGTGAATTCGCTGATAAGACCGGAATGAACAAACGAGGTTTCTTCTGTTTCAACCCGGTTACCGTTCTGGGGTGTCACACCGGGCTCATTCCCCCAGTAGATGTTGTACGTTATGGCACCATCCGAGAAATTGCCCCACACCTCATCCCAGGAAACATGGTTCCCATCAGTCTCGGCTGTCGCTTGAAGATTTGATGGTGGTGATGGCGCTTGACCCTCTGGTTCTTTGGTAATGACAATCATTGGTCGGCGTTGTGGGTCATCGTTCTTACTGGATGAAACGCTACCGTTGGTGTTATTGTTTTGCGTCGGAACCAGCTTAATCCCATAATTTGGAAAGTCACCGCGTTGCCAGCCGAGATAAAGATCTGTAATGTCAACGGTATGAAAACCCGTCGCCACAACCGGCTCACCAAAGTCCTTATAAAATTCGGACGAGGGGTTATTCCACAACGTTACAGCATCGGCTTCCCAAGGTTCGACAATCCGAAAAATCTGAAATCCCGGATCGTTACTTGTCGCACTAAAATAGAAAGTGACCGTGGCCTTGATGGTTTCGTCGGCGCTCGGTGCACTGGTAAGATCAAACTCAAATAAATTGTAATAATAATCGGCCCATCCTCCATCATACATGTCCTGCATGCCCGGGCATCCATTTTGGCAATACACGGTCCCATAAACGGTATCCTTGCCCGTTTCAGGTCCAGGTTGAATGACAACGGTATTGGCGCTTTCACAATACCCGCTGCCGTCCGGGTTATACACCAATGAATGGGTCAGCGGGCAATCCGGACAACCATAACCATCATCCCGGCATGTTTTGGGAACACATTCAGTGCCAACAAGTTTTTCACCCTCGGGACAGGCATCCGGTTCATTTTCAGTGGTGACATAAAATGAACCTGTGGCCCCGGCAATATTCAAAATTGTTGCAACGGTTGTAAGATAAAAAGATGACGATGTCACCCGCACACGGACCATGTCGCCGTTATTAACGACTCCCACAGAGTTCACATAGTCTCCACCATTGATCGAATATGTGCCACCGGCCCCTTCAATCGAAATATTGGAGGTAGAATACAATCCGCTGACCGTAATCTCATCTGAAGTAATGACGGAATTGATGGGTACTCCTGTTTGAGCAGTGAAAGAAAAATAATCTTCTGATTTATTGTCAATAGTTTCAATGTGAACCGGGAAATTTTTCCCATCGGTTGTACCGTCTCCAATCTGGCCGTGCTCATTCCCACCCCAGGAATACAGTGTCCCATCTTTTTTTAAAGCGACGGTTGATGATCCACCGGCAAATACAAACGCCCAGTCTGTATCTTCGTCAATGCGTGTTGGGACTGTTTTATTATCCCAGGTTCCATCGCCCAACTGTCCGGAAACATTATAGCCCCACGTATACAGCGTGCCGTCTGTTTTGATAGCGGCCGTATGCATGTATCCGGCGGCCACGGCGACCCAGTCTGTTTCCGTTCCGATCTGGATCGGATTGAGCTTACCACTTGTTGTCCCATCCCCAATCTGGCCAAAAGCATTATAACCCCAGGCATACAGCGAACCATCTGTTTTGAGTGCTACATTGTGCTGACCTGCCACTAAAATTGATTTCCAATCGTTTGAAGACCCAATCTGAGTCGGCTCATATTTGGACACTGTGGTCCCATCTCCAAGCTGGCCATTCGTATTGTATCCCCAAGCATATAGCGAACCATCAATTTTTACAGCCAATGTGTGGAACGATCCCGCCGAAACCGATAGCCAGTCCGTTTCCAACCCAATACGTGTTGGTGTATTTTTATCGTCAGTTGTTCCATCACCAAGCTGTCCATCTGTATTTTGGCCCCAGGTATAAAGTGAACCGTCATTTTTTAATGCCACCGTATGATAGGCTCCAACAGAAACAGTTCGCCAGTCATTGTCTGTTCCAATGCGTACGGGAACAAGTTTATTGATTTCGGTCCCATCTCCAAGTTGGCCGGAATCATTCCCACCCCAGGAATAAAGTGAACCATCATTTTTTAACGCAACGGTGTGGTACATCCCTGCGCCAACATAAGCCCAATCTGTATCGGTACCGATACGTGTCGGAATCAATTCATCATTTCCGGTAGCATCCCCAAGCTGCCCATAATAGTTTGCTCCCCAAGCATAGATTGAACCGTCTGTTTTTATAGCGGCGATATGTTGTACCCCAACAGCAACAGATTGCCACGTATCGTTCAGAATAAGCCTTGGGACATGTTTTTCAACGGTTGACCCATCACCAAGCTGGCCGTAAGAATTATTTCCCCAACCATAGAGTGAGCCGTCCATGGTTAATGCGATGGTATGCCTGCTACCAACTGAGACCAATTTCCAGTTCGAAGCTTCACCAATACGGGTCGGCACATGTTTTTCAACGATTGTCCCATCGCCAAGCTGGCCGTAAGAATTGTCTCCCCATCCATAAAGTGAGTTATCCGTCTTGATCGCTACTGTATATTTTTCACCCGCTACAACGGTTGCCCAGTCTGTATCAACACCAATTCGAATAGGTATATTCTTATTATCAAGCGTTGCATCCCCTAATTGGTCGTTTGAATTATGCCCCCAAGCATATAGCGATCCGTCTGTTTTGATGGCCGCTGTGTGACCATATCCGACAGCAACCGATGACCAATCAATATCAGTTCCAATGAGTGTTGGGACCAATTTATCGTCATTGGTGGCGTCACCTAATTGACCAAAATAATTCAGGCCCCACGTATACAAAGTTCCATTATTTTTGATTGCGGCAGTATGGTATTCACCGGCAGATACTAACAACCAGTCTGAATCATTCCCGATGCGAGTTGGAATATTTTTCCCGACGGTTGTCCCGTCACCGAGTTCTCCAGAATTATTCTTTCCCCATGCATATAAAGACCCATCTGTTTTTAACGCCAATGTGTAGTTATAGCCAGCGGAGACATATGCCCAATCAGTATCTGTTCCTATTTGCGTCGGTGTATCTCTGCCATCGGTAGTCCCATCACCAAGCTGTCCGGAATCATTTGCACCCCACGCATAAAGGGATCCGTTATTTTTTATTGCAACTGTGTGAGAATAACCGGCAGAAACGAGGTTCCAATCTGTATCTGTACCGATCCTTGCTGGGAATAATCTGTCGTTCTTGGTCCCGTCTCCAATCTGATTCCAAAGATTTGAGCCCCAGGAATATAAGGAACCATCTGCTTTTAACCCGACTGTATGATAATAACCTGCGGAGATTGCCATCCACGCCGAACCGGTATCAACCACAAATGAGCTTAAAACTCCACCAATAATCAATGCCGTTGATACAGATGCATTCTGTTCTGGTGACGAGGTAAGTCTGACCGTGACAATATCTCCGTTCGATACACTACCTTCGGAGTTGGTATAGCTTCCGCCGTTCACGGAATACATCCCATCGGCTCCGGATATTGAAATTGAGGCGTCTGCATTGATTCCGCTGACGGTAATCGGATTAGATGTAATCGGTGTGTCTGTTGAAACCCCGGACTGAGACATAAAAATGAAAGCGTCGGGTGTGGTATCTGTCGGCGTGCCAGCCTGCTCTGTCGCTACATTAAAATATCCATTGATTCCCCCAACATTCAGAATCGCTGACACTGTTGTATTATACAAGGATGATGACGTAAGTCTTACGGCTACGGTATCACCATCGGACACTGTGCCGTCGCCAGAGGTAAAGGCCTCCCCATTGATCGAATATGCCGCACCATCTCCAGAAATTGAAATCACAGCAAGATCGTTGATCCCGCTGATGACAATCGAATTCGACGTGGTCTCCGTGCTGATGGACACTCCGGTTTGTGAAACAAAGGTAAAAGCATCGGGGGTCGTATCGACTTGAAAAGGATCTGACACGTTTTGTGTAACGATCAAATCATCAACATAAATGTAGTGGCCTGTATGCCAGCCATAGGTATTCATAAAAATACTCAATGAATTGATCTCAGGCAGAAACGGACCGATATCATATTCGACTTGCTTGACATTGTTGATATAGTATTGTGCAATCCCGGTATCCGGGTCGTAAATTAACTCTTCATCAATCCAGGCATCCCAGACAGGATCAACTTTGTCACTCCAGTTCTCATAGACGTTGGGACAATCTCCCCGTGCATCCTCTTTGAACACCCAAAATCCATGCCTTGGCGTACAAGAGTCGGTTCCTGATGAGCTGTAATAATCATTTTGGTATGTGACACCAAAGTTTAATGGAGAATCAATAGAGTCATTTCCGATATTCATTACGGAGAAATAATAGTTGTTTGCATAATGAATCAAAACTTTTCGTTTAATGCTGATTGGACCGGAATTATACACTTCAAACGGCAGGCATTTAATCCGACCACCTTTATCTGTCTGGTTTTGTTCAAGTTTTAAAAACCCATCTTCTTCAGCCACCCTAACACCCAAGTCGGCAGTAAGGTCCCATTTGCTTGGATCCAGTTGATTGTCATTGAAATCATCCTGAAACAATATAACGGTTGTTATACCTTCCAAACCGGTCGTCACGGTAAATGTACCGGATACGCCCCCGATCGTTAAAGCAGCATTCACGGAACTATCGTAGCTTGCTGAAGACGTCAGCTGTACCGAGACCGTATCTCCATTGTTCACAATCCCCGAGGCACTGGTATAACTTCCTCCGTTGACGGAATACATCCCATCGGCTCCGGAGATTGAAATGGGGGTTTCTGAGTTGATTCCGGTGACGGTAATTTCATTGGATGTAATAAGTGTATCTGTTTCCACACCCGTTTGATCCACAAAGGAAAAGGTATCGGGTGTCGTGTCCTCTGGAGGTGTATAATCCTCTAAGGTTGTCACAGTAAAAAAGCCGGAAACGCCACCAATTACCAAATTAACGGATGACGTCGTATTATATTCCGAGGCTGAAAGCACCCTCACGGAGACGGTATCCCCATTGTTTACCGTCCCGGCGGCACTTGTGTAGCCCCCGCCATTGATCGAATACGTCCCGCCGGCACCGGATATTGTAATCGTTGCGGCGTCATTGACGCCACTGATTGTAATGACATTTGAGGTACAAATAGAATCCAAGCCAACGCCAACCTGGCTGACAAAGGCAAATCCATCAGGGGTGGTATCCGGTTGTTCCGTCGTCACAGTAAATGTATCGGATATCTCTCCGATCGTAAGTGTTGCCGTCACCGCAGTTTCAAACTCTGATGATGAAACCAGTCTCACGCTGACGGTATCGCCATTGTTTACAAATCCGGCAACGCTTGTGTAATCGCCTCCGTTGATCGAGTAGGTTCCAGTTGTCCCAGCTATCGAAATATCTGTGGAAGCATTGATTCCGCTGACGGTGATCGTATTAGACGTGACAGCGGTGTTTCTTGCTACTCCGTTTTGGGCATTAAAAGTAAAGGCATCCGGTGTTGTATCAGTTTGAGTGTTACCCGACTCAGTCGTAACACTAAATATTGCAAGGCTTCCCCCAATTGTGAGAAACGCGGATACTGTTGTATTATAATCAGGAGAAGAGGCCACTCGTACCCTGACCATATCACCGTTAACTACCGTTCCAGGTACATGGGTAAATCCCCCACCATTTATCGAATAATCAGCATTATCGCCCAATATTAAAATTTCTGTTTCGTTGATTAAACCATTGATAGAAATTTCATTTGATGTGACAATTGAGGACCTTAATACATCTGTTTGATCAGTAAAGATAAATTCCGATAAAGCATTTTTTGACCCAATTTTATAGGGAGAAGCTCTCCAAGCCGTGTCATCACCGAGTTGGCCATATTTATTCCCACCCCAGAGATAAAGTAAACCGTCAGAATTTATTGCGGCAGTGTGATCATACCCGGCCGCCGATAATTTCCAATCAATCTCATCACCAAGTCGTTTTGGACCATTTTTATAAATCGATGAGCCATCATCCCCCCAAACATAAAGTGATCCATCTGTTTTAATAGCTGCCGTATGATAATATCCTGTCGAAAGAGATCTCCAATTTGAATCTTCTCCAAGACAGGTAGGGATATCAACAATTGTTCCTATCAATCCTCCAAGTTGTCCGGAATAATTATTCCCCCATGCATAAAGGGAATTCTCCGATTTTATCGCTACGGTAAAGTCAGACCCGGATGATATAAAAGACCAATCGTTATCTGTTCCAATACGTATTGGGAGGATGGAATTTTCTGTTGTCCCGTTACCAAGTTGTCCATTGTCATTACCACCCCACGCATAAATAGAACCATCACTTCTTACTCCAATGGAATGTGTACCGCCACCCGACACGGACAACCAATCTGTTTCCGATCCAATTTGCGTTGGAGTTAGCTTATCGTCTGTCGTTCCATCACCAAGTTGACCAAAACAATTATGTCCCCATGCATAAAGAGATCCATCGCTTTTTACAGCCAACGTGAAGTCGCTTCCTGCAGATACATGAGTCCAATGAGAATTACGATCTATAAGTGTTGGTACATTTTTATCAATACTGGTTCCATCACCAAGTTGGCCAAAAGAATTGTCTCCCCATGAATACATTGAACCATCTGCCTTAATTGCAACAGCATGATACCACCCGGCAGAAATGAAAGCCCAGTCACAATCAGAACCAATACGTGTTGGAATTTTTTTACCAATGGTTGAACCATCGCCCAACTGACTATTTTCATTTAGTCCCCATGAATAGAGACAGCCATTTTCGTCGACAGCAAGTGTGTAACCATACCCTGTAGAAACAGACATCCATTTTTTATCAGCTGTTATAAGCGTCAAGCCATCCTTATTGCCTGTGTTAGAATCTCCGAGTTGCCCATATTCATTACCACCCCAGGAATAAATCGAACCATCATTTGTTATTCCGACAGAATGAAAAGCCCCCGCTGAAACAGACACCCAATTTGCATTCAAGTCAATTTCAGCGGGTGTGTTTCTATTAATTGTCGTGTTATTTCCAAGCTGGCCAGAACTATTATATCCCCATGAATATACCGTTCCGTCTGATTTCAATCCTACAGCATGATAAAAACCTAATGAAATATACGACCAGTCATTATCCTGGCCTATCTGAGTTGGCACAGACTTGAATTGAAAGGTTCCATCACCCAATTGGCCCAGATGATTATCACCCCAGGCATAAAGAGAACCATCGATTTTTATGGCTGCAACAAAATTTTTCCCGATAGATGCCATACGCCAGTCGGTATCAGTTCCGATACGTGTCGGACTATGTTTATCACCAGACGTCCCATCACCAAGTTGGCAATATTTATTGTAACCCCAGGCATATAAACTACCGTCATTCTTGATAGCTATTGAAACGGAGTCGCGGATAGACGCAAAAAACCAGTCAGAGTCATTCCCAATACGTGTCGGATTATAGCGACTAATTGTCGTGCCGTCTCCAAGCTGGCCGTAACTATTCAAGCCCCAAGCGTACAACGTTCCATCTGATTTGATGGCCATAGTGTAATCATTGCCCGCTGAAACTGAAGCCCAATCTGTATCCATACCAATCTGTATTGGAGCATGTTTTTCAAGATCCGTTCCGTCACCCAATTGCCCAACATTATTTGCCCCCCACGCATAAAGAGAACCGTCTGTTTTAATAGCTACTGTGTGATGATATCCTGCTGACACGGATTCCCAGTCTGTATCCGTGCCAATACGTATCGGAACATTTGATGTATTATGCCAGGTTCCGTCTCCAAATTGAGCATAATAATTATTTCCCCACGCATAAAGAGAACCATCTGTTTTTATGGCTACCGTATGTGACTCACCAGCGGAAATAACAGCCCATTTTGATTTGGATGTAACGTTAAAGGAGCCCACAACATCTCCAATGGTCAACGATACAGAGCAGATAGAATTATAATTGGATGAGGATGTCACTTTTACTGTTACGACATCACCGGGGTTCACAGTTCCGTTCAAATCAGTATAGTTCTCACCGTTAATCGAATAAGTTCCATCCTCCCCTGTTATGGAAATAACGGTAGCTGCATTTATTCCTCTTACTTCAATTGGATTTGACGTAATTATTGTATTTAATGCCACTTCTGTTCGAGGGAAAAATACAAAGGCATCCGGTGTCATATCCTCTGGAACGGTATCCGATTGTGTCGTAACGTCAAAGGAGCCATTAACGCCACCAATATTAACGTTGGCTGAAACTGTTGAGTCATAGTCGGGAGATGATGTGAGCCGCACCGTCACCCTGTCACCATTATTGACTGTTCCGACAGAATTTGTATAAGCACCACCATTAATCGAATAGGTAGCATCAGCGCCTGATATGGAAATTATCGATGGGGTGTTGATCCCGCAGATTGTAATTTCATTGGAATTGATAATGGTGAATAGCCCCACACCGGATTGAGACTGAAACGTAAAGACATCCGGAATCGTGTCTGCAGGCAAGGAATCTGATTCCGTAGTAACAGAAAACAAACAGTTGAAATTTCCAATAGTCAAAACAGCCGTTACAGTGGTGTTTTCAGTCGATGCAGATATGATCTGGACACAAACTGTATCCCCGTTTTGAATTGTTCCCGGAGTATTGATAAAGGGTCCGCCGTTGATCGAATAAGCTGCGCTGTCTCCGGAGATGGAAATGGGAGCCGCTCCATCCAATCCGCTCACGGTGACTGTATCCGATGTAACAAACGTGCTTGCCGAAACGTCACCGGGCGATGTAAAGCTGAATGAATCCGGCGTAATATCCAAAGAATAATTGGTTTTTGAACTCATGGTTTTATAATCTATCGGAGGTACCCATTCTCCTGTGAGGGATTGCCCCATGATTTCAAGAAAGTCATTGTATCCTGAAGCAAAGGTGTAATCTGAGCAAATTACATCAAAGCTGTCGGCCCATGTGGGCCGGAATGCCGAAAGAGAATCCGGAAGTTCGGGGAAAACAAGGCTCGTACGTGAGGGCTGGTTGTAGAGAGTATAATGAAAGCGCTTCGAATCCCCGGACTTTGACAGAGTGACATTTATGGCATCGGAATCCGTGTTATTCCCGTTCCATGATATCGTTGGGGTTCCGGTTCCCATCGTTGCCATGGACAAGTCCGTCGGGACAGGCCGACTAAAGTCAACCGTAAATTCCGAAGGCGTTTCCGATCGGCCGTGGAGTCCAATCCATGATTCATTTTCACCATCATCATCCGGGTCCAGCATCAACGTAAGTGAATAGATTAAACGATCCCCAAGTGACGGTATATAATAAGACTCAACCGATGAAGGAAGAGGACCAAAAATCTTTTTTTCATCAATTTCATATCGGCTTGATTCATCGAATGACTGGTTGATTGAATAATAAAAATATGAGGCACTTAAAGGGATATTGTCAAAATTAAAGTTCAGTAAACCGAAATCTATTTTGTCTATGGATAAATCCAAATCCATCCCATCGGTATAAGA
The DNA here is from genome assembly GCF_054657895.1 of Desulfatiferula olefinivorans. Lineage (NCBI taxonomy): Bacteria > Pseudomonadati > Thermodesulfobacteriota > Desulfobacteria > Desulfobacterales > Desulfobacteraceae > Desulfatiferula > Desulfatiferula olefinivorans. Next base: position 13,029 of record NZ_BAAHXV010000023.1, read on the forward strand.
TTGATCCACAAGAACGCCATACCCCAGGGGGTTGTCATCTGAATCATAGCCGATAACCACAAAGGACAGGGTTCCGTCATCCTGCAAATCATCCTGGTATACCGATATAACAACAGACGAAGAGTCATTGTAGTCCGGATAGCTGTAAGACACACCACTCAATTCCCAATGATCCACCCCAACATGGTCCGTTATATGAATGGTCACTGTACCCACAAAGGTTGGCGGGGTAGAACCTTTGTCATCGACTCGAATAGTCACTTCAGCGAGGTTGACATCATAATATGTCATCAATGAATAGTGGGTCACATTATCGGAACCGATATAACGATAGGTCGCTGTCACGGTGGCGTTTTCCGGAGGATTAGAAAATGTGAATTCGCCGTGATCATCTGTTTCACCGAAAGATACCAGGGAACCATCGGGCTTTCCCAACACAACCACGGCATGGGAAACCTGGTCAGAATCGGAATTCACAACCCTTACGGTAAGAGATCTGGTCTGGATCTCACCGCCCCCTCCGCCGTTATCTCCACCGCCACTGCTCCCGCATCCTGATAAGGCGATCATCAAACCAAAGACCAAGCCCCAAATAAAACACGAGTTATTCAGTAAATGTCTTGTTTTCACGTCCCCCCCATTTTTCATGAACCTTATCGAAAGATCGTCATTGCAGATAGTTAGCGGACAACCGTTGTTGTAAACTCAAAATTAAAAGGCCATGCCCGCTATTGTTTGCGGACATGGCCCTACAGAACACGCTCCCATTCAACCGTTATGTATCGAACGGCACTATTCTATCTGGCACACGTCGATGAAATCAATTTGGCATTGTGCCTGTTCACACCGGTAATGGCGAGGATAAGAGCCACAATGTGGAACGGAAGCAGAAGAACAATGCCAAATCCAAGCGTAATGAATGTAATGAACATCAAAATGACTTCAATTATCGTCATGAAAATAGCTGATGTTGCACCCACATAAAACAGGCCCAGTCCTCCAAATAACAGAGTCAAGACAACAGCCACACCCGTACTTTTTGATTGTGTCAATATAACAGCGGTATCCTTATCCATATTTCCTCCAATCCTCTAATTTAAAATTGTTTATAAATATTTCATGGCTAAAAAACAGTCCGCATCTCAAATTCAGGATAGACAATAAAAGAATTTCAAAACAGCATGTTAAAAACATAACTATCTAAATTCAATCACCATTAATATAATCATACGTTGCCTCTGCTTGGGTTATTTCATAAAATTCGGGAGCAGTAAACGTTCCTTCGTAATAGTCTTCCATAATTTCTAAATGTTCATTATAACTCGAAAAAATTGACGATTTAACAAAACGAACATTTACACTGTCTGCAGCCAATGGTCTGAATTCACGAATTGAATCTGGAAGCTGTGGAAAGACAACACTGTTACGTGTCGGTGGGCAATATAGGCCATAGTCATATTCATGCCCGTTTGAAAAATAATACATATAGATGCTGACATATGACGTATTGGCTCCGCCGCCCCATGATATGTTAGGGCTTTCGGTGCCTACAGCGTCCATAAACGGATCAGAAGGCATAGAGAGTAATTGATTGAAATCGATCAGGAGATTACCAAGATTATCTGACTTTTTGAAGAACACGATACCGTTGTCATAGTCACCCTCGTTATAATAAAGCCTTAGGGAATAAAACCAACTGTCGCCAACACCGGGAATGTAGTTTGCGTCAACAGTTGCTGGTATGGGTACTTGATAACTATCACTAAACCCACCGATGCTCTCTGCTTTTCTTACCGGGGAAATCCCATACGAGATGGAATACGCAGTATCAGGAACATTACTGAAATCAAACGTCACTGATTCAAAGTCTGTATGGTCGATCGATATTCCGAGATCCATATCATCGGAAACAGCGTGATCAAGAAGGACACCGTATCCCACGGGGTTATAATCTGCATCATACCCAATCACCACGACAGAAAAGTTTCCATCGTTCTGAATATGCTCCTCATATACCGTAAAATTTTTGACGTATGAGTTATAAGGGTATCCTGAATCATCCTCCACACCGTATAGATGCCAATATTCCGCACCAACCGAGTTTGTTATCGTCAATGTCCCATTGCCCAGGCCGGTGTAGTCGTATGAGTTTGTTCCATCCTCAACACTCAGCGTGATTTCGGAAACATTGACATCATAATACGCATTCAAAGAATACGAATACTCGGTCTGCCATTCAGGAATGTAGGCAAATGCGGCCGTAACCGTTGCATTGACTGGAGGATAGCTGAACATCACTTCTCCGTTTTCATCGGTTATGCCGTAGTTGACCATTTCTCCATTGGGCGCACCCAGAACCACGGTCGCATCGGGTCGAACTTGGTCATTATCACCCAACACCCGGACTCTCAACGTGCCATCGGTCGTCATAGCTTCGGAACAGGTCGTAGCCGTAAAAATGCATGTTAAAGTTCCAACGGTTATGCTTGTCGATACGGTCGTTTCAGGACTGGTCGATGAAGACATTTGTATGCGCAGGGTATCACCATTTGTCAGGATACGCGTAGCGTCGGTGTACTCCCCGCCATTGATGGAATATTTCCCATCATTGCCTGTGATGGAAACGGCTGTCGCGGCATTGATTCCGCTTACGGTTACTTCGTTGGATGTAATGATCGCATCTCGAAAGACATCGACTTTAGGCGTAAACGTAAAGGAGTTGGGTGTTGTATCCGCTACATCCCCACCCGTTTCAGTGGTTACATTAAATATACCCGACACATCGCAGATTGTCAGTACCGCCGAAACGGCTGCGTTATAATCCGAAGACGAAACCACCCTTAAGCGGACAACGTCTCCGGCAAGAACGATTCCGGTTGTACTTGTAAAGGCATTGCCGTTTATAGAATATGTCAGATGTGTAGAATTTTCTCCTTCGGTATCGGTAATGGAAATGCCTGTAGGCTGGTTTATGCCACTCACAGTGATCGGATTGGATGTTATTAAACTGCTTCGGGCCACCCCGCTTTGGGAAACAAAAGAAAACGCCTCCGGGGTATAATCCATGGCCGCTGATCCCAGCTCCGTGATGACGTTAAATGAGGCCGAAACATTTCCAATGGTCACGATGGCGGATGCCGACATGTTGTTGCTCGATGCAGACGTCACCCTGACACTCACGGTATCTCCGGGAGCGACCGTCCCCGGAGAACGTGTATAGAGTCCTTCATTGATTGAATAACCGATCCCGCCCGAAATGGATATGGATGTCGGTGTGTCAATTCCTCTCACGGTGATCTGATTGGACGTTATGGCCGTAAGCGTCGCAACATCCGTCTGGCTTATAAACGAAAATGAGTCCGGGGTGACATCTCTCGCTCCCCCTTCGAAACCCGTGGTCACGTTAAACGTAACAGAAACGCCACCAACCGTCAGAATAGCGGCCACCGTGGTGTTATAGCTTGAGGACGACGTAAGCCTTACGGCAATGGTATCTCCATTTTTCACGGTCCCTGAAGCACCGGTATAGATGCCCCCGTTCACCGAATAGCTTGCCCCTGTACCTGAAATGATGATGGACGCAGCGCTGTTAATACCAGTCACGGTAATCGTATTTGAGGTAATGATTGTATTTCTGGCCACATCATACAGATCATCAAAGCTGAATGGGTCGGGTGTCGTATCGCTTGAGGTTCCGTTGGACTGTGTTGTCACGTTGAATGAGTTTGACACGCCCCCAATTGAAAGAATTGCTGAAGTGGTCGCATTGTAACTTGACGATGAAACAAGCATCACACTAACGACATCACCATTAGCCACCGTTCCATCGTCATCGGTGTAGATCCCGCCATTGATTGAATAGGCAGCCCCTGTTCCGGATATTACGATCGATGCAGCGACATTGATCCCAGAAACAGTAATCGTATTGGATATGATTTCGTTTTGTATCGGCACATCACTTTGATCAACAAAAGAAAATGGGTTCGGGGTCGTGTCTCGTGTAAGAATCGTTCCTTGATCCCCGTCATCATTTCCACCGCCACTGCTTCCGCATCCTGAAACATTGATTAACACCCCAAGTGTAAAAAAAATCAGAAATCCGACCCTAAAAATTGGCCTAAGCATCCCCACCCCCATATCATTGACTGAATTTAGACTGAATTTAGTACTTCATGATTGTAAATTACGAAAACATTAACGTGGTAGGCATTGTATCCATTATAAATCAACGTCCACCAAGATATCTAAGGGAACAAGTGAAGCAAGATCAATCGCTTTTTTGATTATTTGATTTTATATATGAACATTGTTTGAATTTATTAATTAAGATATTGCAGATTGTCAATCATTCGTATATACATAAAATAATAAACCATTCTACTATTATTTTTTTAGAACATTCTATTTTGAATCAGGAATTTTAGAATGAAAAAGTATAGAAGCCAGTTCTCTGAGGCGATAAATCGGATGTTTCCTACCGTTGAATCGTATGAATCGTTTAAAAACAGCCATCATTCTGAATTAACAGAACAGATCATGGATCGACTTCTCGCATACGCCCATATGTTCAACTACATTCAAGAAAGACGGGAGGCCGAGCTGGTTCAATGGATTAGAGCATTATCCATGTCGCGCAATACGGATCATTTGAATTATGTTGTTTTTTCAGATGCTATCGCGACGATTGCACAGGGTGCTTCCGTCAATAATCTGGTTGACTGGCTGAATGTTGTCGCAGAGGATCTTGGGTTTCCTAAGGTTCAAGCCTCGATGATTACTCGACTGAAACAAAACAGCCAATTCAGAACAATCCGCCAGCAGTTATTGATGCGGCTCATCGCGTTTTGGGTTGGATTGAAACGTCCTCAATTACCCTATACATATCAGACATTAACGGGTACACCCACCGACACTCACGCAATTGTTGAAGAAGAAGCCGACGAGGATGAAGGCGTCCGTCTGGATCTGACATTTCAAAAACATGGTGAGATCATTGATTTTCAAATGATAGAATGGCTTAAAAATGAATTAAATCACATCATTCATGACATGAATCTTTTCATTGTTGTTGGGAAAAAAGTTTTATTTCAATCGACAACGACTGCAAGTCTTAAAATCAAAAAGGCAAGGGGCCCATCCCTCGAACCCCGGCTTTATTCTCAAGCCATGCGCCATGCTCTTGTGATCGCTCATCAAATTATCACTCGATGGGCCATATCCCCGTTTAATAGAAAACAGATCCCAATGGTTGTGGGAATTGCGGCGGGTAAATTTACAAAACTATCCTCTCAGCTTCAGTACGTGATTGATGCAAATCTTCCTGAAAATCACACCATCCGCTTGACCGATTTTGCAAAGCTATGCATCGGTATGACTGACGCAAAAATTATCTTTCACTCGAAACCAGAGACATACAAAACGCCCCATGGCGATTTATCAATATGGGTCATCAAGCATTTCTGGTTTCTATATTTCGATTTCATACCTCAAATGCTTGACCGGGATATGATTCCTGTTGACATCGTTTCCTATGAACATTTCCAACAATCCATTCATTTTCCAAACATTGAACCCACTTCGATAAACGGAACGGCCATTTTATTCGCATTACGAAAATTTCCTCAAAATGAAACGCTCATCATCGAAACGGCAAAGGTCTGCCTCGCAAAACGGATGTTCCAGGAGTCGAACACCATCCTCTCAAGCGTTTTCGCATACAACCCTTTTAACCCGGTGGCACGATCTCTTCGCATGCTCATCTATTTGAACATGGCCATGGAACAGAAGGACATGTCTGTGTTTGAATTATATTTTGAAAATGCGAAAAAAGAAGGTGACTTTGTTTTGAAGTACTGCCCTGAAGATGAAGAGATCTGGTGTGAATACGGTCTTCTTTATTGGACTCGTGCCATTTATATTCTCAGACAACTTCGAACCCATGCCATAAAAAATCAGCCTGAACGGCTTGCATTCAAAGAACGCCTCCTTTCGGATTTCAAGGAGGCGGAAGACTGCTTTCAAAATGGAATGATTTTTTCTCCGACGGTCAACCGTCCAGGATTTTGGATTGTCCATCTGAAAAGCCTCCATGAACTGATACGTCATGATGAAACGATCACGGAGTCAACCACAGCCATTCAAGACACCCTGGCAATCTATTCATTCGAAAGTACAAAATTTTTCATATCTCTGGGCTGGATAGAGCCGGCGGTATTGGAGATAACGAACAGTCAAGAGATCATTTCCCATCTTGAAGCATTCATAAAACGTATGAGCCAAGCCATTCAAACCTATGACGGTTCCGTTCATCTTAGAATGTACAAGCCGAACGTATCCTACTCCATTGCGACCGTTCTATGGGATTTCAGCCCTCTGATTACGGTTGGAATTGCAAAATCAACGATGGAATGGCTGGAAAAGGCCCGACATCAGGCAAGACAGCTTTGTGAGACCAATACAGGAATTTTTTCTATTATTTCATGGTATTCACACATCCAGGACCCCATCCATTTTATCGATTGTGTCACCAGTGCCATCAAAAAAATTCACGACTTCGTCGACACCCATCTCGACAAAGCCGATGACTATCTAATCGATAAGGATCGCCTCGATGGTTTTAAACTTTTCCCACTGTTTTTTGATGAAGACATAAAATCGGGCATTCTGTTTCAATAAAAAAACGGCTTAAAAAAAGGCCCGGACATCCAAAAAAAAGGAGGTCCGGGCCTTTTGGGTTTCAGGGTGTTTCACCGGTCGGTCATGGCGATGGGCGTTGCTTTCTATACCCGATCAGGCCAGATCGAAGCGGTCGAGGTTCATGACTTTGGTCCAGGCGGCGACAAAGTCGGTGACGAATTTGTCTTTGGCGTCTTCGCAGGCATAGACTTCGGCGATGGCGCGGAGCTGGGAGTTGGCCCCGAAGACCAGATCGACCCGGGTGCCTGTCCATGTCGGTTTACCGGTAGCGCGGTCAAAACCTTCGAAGACCTCGCTGTCACCGGGTGACGGTTTCCATTCCGTTCTCATGTCCAACAGATTCACGAAGAAATCGTTGGTCAGGGTCTCCGGACGGTCGGTGAACACGCCAAAGCAATTGCCCACGTTGGCGGCAAGGGCGCGCATACCGCCGACGAGCACCGTCATTTCAGGGGCGGTCAGGGTCAGAAGCTGGGCCTTGTCGAGCAGCAGATCCTCGGACCTGACGGCGAATTTTGCCTTGAGGTAGTTGCGGAATCCATCGGCCACCGGTTCGAGCACGGCGAAGGATTCCACATCGGTCTGGGCCTGGGTGGCGTCTGTCCGGCCGGGTGTGAAGGGAACCGTCACGGCATGACCGGCTTTTTTCGCGGCCGCCTCCACGGCGGCGCAGCCGCCCAGAACGATCAGGTCGGCAAGGGACACTTTTTTGCCGCCCGACTGGGCCGCGTTGAATTCTTTCTGAATGCCGGAAAGGCGTTCGATGACCGCTCCCACGCCGGCCGCCTGGTTGATGGCCCAGTCTTTCTGGGGAGCGAGCCGGATGCGGGCGCCGTTGGCCCCTCCGCGCATGTCGGACCCCCTGAACGTGACCGCCGAGGCCCAGGCCGTGGACACCAGCTGGGAAACGGTCAGGCCCGATGCCAGGATTTTGGCCTTGAGGGCTGCGACATCCTGATCGTTAACGAGCGCATGATCCACGGCAGGCACGGGATCCTGCCAGATCAGTTCCTCGGACGGGACCTCGGGACCCAGATAGCGCGAACGAGGCCCCATGTCCCGGTGGGTCAGTTTGAACCAGGCCCGGGAAAAAGCCTCGGTGAAGGCCTCGGGATTGTCGTGGAACCGCCGGGCGATAGGCGCCAGGATTGGATCGAACTTCAGCGACATATCGGCCGTGGTCATCATGGGCCGGTGTTTTTTTGAAGGGTCATGGGCATCGACGACCATGTCCTCGTCGGCGACATCCTTGGCCAGCCACTGATGAGCCCCGGCCGGACTTTTGAGCAGTTCCCAGTCGTATTTGAACAGAACCTTCAAATACCCCATGTCCCACCTTGTCGGATTCGGTTTCCAGGCGCCCTCGATCCCGCTGCTGATCGTATCGCCGGCCTTGCCCTTCCCAAATGTGCTCTTCCAACCGAGGCCCTGATCTTCGATGGGAGCGGCTTCGGGTTCCGGACCCACATGGCTGGCGGGACCGGCGCCATGGCATTTGCCGAAGGTATGGCCCCCGGCCACCAGGGCCACGGTTTCTTCGTCGTTCATGCCCATCCGTGTGAAGGTATCGCGGACATCCCGGCCCGACGCCACAGGATCCGGATTGCCGTTCGGCCCTTCCGGATTCACGTAGATCAGCCCCATCTGGACCGCGGCCAGGGGGTTTTCAAGATCACGGTCGCCGGAGTAGCGCTTGTCCCCCAGCCATTCGGTTTCCGTTCCCCAGTAAATATCCTGCTCCGGTTCCCAGACATCCACCCGCCCGCCCCCGAAGCCGAATGTCTTGAGCCCCATGGACTCCAGAGCGCAGTTCCCGGCGAGGATCATCAGATCGGCCCAGGAGATTTTGCGGCCGTATTTTTTCTTGATCGGCCAGAGCAGCCGTCGGGCCTTGTCGAGGTTCACGTTGTCCGGCCAGCTGTTCAGGGGCGCCAGGCGCTGGGAACCGGACTCGGCTCCCCCGCGGCCGTCATTGGCACGGTAGGTGCCTGCGCTGTGCCAGGCCATCCGGATGAAGAGGCCGCCGTAGTGGCCCCAGTCGGCAGGCCACCAGTCCTTGGAGTCCGTCATCAGGGCGTAGAGGTCTTTCTTGACGGCTTGAAGATCCAGTTTTTTGAATTCTTCGGCATAACGATAATCCTCCCCCATGGGATTGCTCTTGGCGGAGTGTTGGTGAAGCATGTTGAGATTCAGCTGGTTCGGCCACCAGTCCTTGTTCGAGGTGCCTTTACCGGCAGAGGCCATGGATGTTTTTCCCGTAACCGGGCATTTGTTAGCGTCGCTCATCTTCGACTCCTTTCAGGTTTGAGTTCAGATCATTGACAAAACGTTACCGAACGTAGCGGGAAACGACGATCGGCATAGGAAATAAAGAACGATTATTATCATAAGACGCCGCGCCGGACCGCCTGGAGTGGATGACGCGGATCGATCGCCGGCCGGCTGTTGTCGGTCAACCGGCAAGGGGAAGGAGGAATGGTCGGGGGGAACCCGGTAAAACGTCGGCACCGCGAGTCACCCGGATGGACCATGATGTTTTCCCTCAGCGTCGAACAGTTCAGGAAGCTTATCAGAAAAAAACCGGGTGTGAAAGATTTTCCTGATATCCTGTCAGCCGATGGCCTTAAAAACCGTTCAGATCAGGATACGCCATGACGGTCACAGCGAACGGGGCATGCGACAGATCAGATGGAATCGGGTCAAGACCATCAGAGCCGAGGCCGTCAGACCGGCGAAGAGCCCCAGCCAGACGCCGGTGACGCCCATACCTGAGGTGATGCCCAGCACATATCCCGCGGGGATGCCGATGATCCAGTAGGCGATAAACGTCATCAGGGTGGGGATTTTCATGTCCATGATGCCCCGAAGCATGCCGATGCCCACGGTCTGGGCCCCGTCGGAAATCTGGAAGACCGCCACGATCAGAAGAATGCCCGCCGTGATGCGGATCACCTCGGGATCGGTCACGTAGAAACCGGGAAGGACGGTGCGAAGGCCGATAAAGGCCAGGGCGAACACGGCCATGAACAACGACACCAGGGCCAGGGCTGAAAAACCGGCCATCCTTGTCTCACCGATATCCTGCCGTCCCAGGGCCGTCCCCACGCGCACGGTGGCGGCCGAAGACACGCCCAGGGAAATCATGTAGGAAATGGAGGCGAGGTTCAGGGCGATCTGATGGGCCGCCAGCTCAAGGGTTCCAATCCAGCCGATAACCAGCGAGGCGCCGGCGAAGGAACTGACTTCAAACACATACTGGAAACCCGCGGGTACGCCGATGGAAAGCAGTTTTCGGATCATGGCCGTATCGATGGTTCGGTATCTGAGGCTGGGATCGAAGGCTCTGAGGGACGGGCTTCGGGCAATGACAACAACCATGGCCACAGCCATGAAGGTTCGGGAGCTGAAGGTTCCCAGGCCCGCACCGGTGAGGCCCATGGCCGGGAAGCCGAGGTTGCCGAAAATGAACACCCAGTTGGCAAACACATTGACGAGGTTGGCCAGAAGCGTGATGACCATGGCCGAGGTGATCACGCTCAGGCCTTCGGCGAACTGTTTGTAGGTCTGGAACACCATGACCGGGACAATGGACAGGCCCAGCATCTTCATGTAGATCCCGGCGGGCTGGACGATTTCAGGGGGCTGGTTCAGAAAGCGGATGCTGTCGGCCAGCACAAAGGTCAGCATGAAAAGACCGATCGATGTCACAAGATTGACCAGAAGGCCCTGCCTGAGCACCACCCCGCAGCGGGCCTTGTCCCCGGCGCCGAAGGCCTGGGCCACCAGGGGCGTGACGGCCATGGAGACGCCCAGCCCGAAGACCAGAACCAGAAAAAAAAGCACCTGGGCCACGGCTGAAGCGGCCAGGGGTACGGTGCCCACCCGCCCGACCATCACACTGTCCGTCACCCCCATGAGCATATGACCCAGCTGGCCGACGATCAGGGGAACGGAAAGACGGAAGGTGTGACGGATATGGGTGATAAAACCCATGGGTTGATATTGAGTCATGAACGGTTCGGGCTATGACACACGAATTTCGACGATACTGTTGACCGCTTCGGCATATCGTTTCAATGACCGCAGACTGGGCAAGGGGTGACCGGATTCAAGACGCGCAACGACCGACTGTGTCGTTCCCATCCGTTTTGCAACCTGTTCCTGTGTCATACGGGCCTTCATCCGCGCCTGAATCAATTGTCTGGCCAAAGAGAACTCATCTTCAAGCCGAACATATTCACTCACGAAGTCTTTGTCTTTAAGGAGTTCATTTTTTAAATCCGACATCTTTTTACCCATTTTTGACCTCCTTCAATCTGGAAAGCGCAAGGGCTATTTCCTTCGAAGGTGTTTTTTGACTTTTTTTGACAAACACACGAAGTATCACAACCCGCCTGCCTACCCGGGTAACATACAAAGCACGAGCGATACCTGATTTACCCTTGCTTCTAATCTCCCATAGTTTTTCCTGAACATGCCGCACATACGGCATCCCAAGAAATTCAAGGCCATGGGATTCAATCAATTCCGTAATGTGAACCAGACGCGCCTGAAGATCTTTGGGGAGTCCTATGAACTCATCCACAACGGTGTCATTCAGAAATTCAACGGTCCAATGATTCAACATGGGGATACTATAGCATTATTGCGATATTTATTCATTTGTTTTTTCCAAATTCTCAAACACTCCCCTACTTCACCCGCTTGAGAAACGGTTTGCGACCGTTGTTTTTCGGAGCGACCGTGGCGGGTTTGCAGACGGTGTCCACGGCTTTTCGTCCCAGAAGGGCCCGAAGTTCGCGGAGCAGGTCGGGACCCACATTGACCTTAAAGGCGTCCGACAGTTCGATGACGGTTTCCGATTTTTCAGGCAGGGTCAGGCGTGCGTAAACCTTGCAGGCGCCGGGATGACGTTTGAGGATCTCCAGAACCCGGGCGGGTTTGTCCACATCCTCCGGGGCGGTGCCGATGATGATCTGAAGATTGGCGGACCATTCCTCGGAGGCCTGTTCAAGGGGAACCACCTTGTCGGCCAGGATACTCAATCCCTTTTCTTTTTTCTGGGCCTGGCCTTCGACAATCAGGGCGCTGTCCGTGACGAACAAATCAGAGGTGGTCTCGAAAACGGAAGGAAATACCACCACTTCCACACTCCCGTACATGTCCTCCAAAGTCACGAAAGCCATCTGATCGCCTTTTTTGGTCCAGATGGTCTTGATGGCGGTCACGATACCGCCGAAACGGACGGCCTGGTCGGCTTCCAGTTCATAAATGGTCGCGCCGTTCACCGTGGCAAATTTTTCAAGCACCGAAGCAAAACGATCCAGGGGATGTCCGGAGATGTAAAATCCCAGGGACTCCTTTTCAAGTGTCAGGCGATACTTGTCGTCCCACTCATCCATGTCGGGCAGCGTGGGAGCGTTCAGCGACAGCTCGTTGCCCTGGCTGTCGCCGAACAGGCTCATCTGCCTGTCGTTCCGTTCGCGCTGCACCCTTTGGCCGTGTTCCAGGGCGTCCTCGAGCACCGCCGCCATCTGGCTGCGTTTGTGGCCGGTGGAATCAAAGGCCCCGCATTTGATCAGGGCTTCGACCACCCGCTTGTTGACTTTGCGAAGATCAACGCGCTCGCAGAATTCGAAGATCGATGAAAATACGCCCTGCTTTTCCCGGTTTTCGATGATGGCGTCGATGGCCCCTTCCCCGACGTTTTTAACGGCCACCAGACCGAACCGGATCTCGCCGTTGATGACGGCAAAGGCTTTCTGGCTCGCGTTCACGTCCGGGGGAAGGACCGTGATATCATGGCTCTTGCACTCGGCGATGAATTTCACCACCCCGTCCACCGAGTTCATTTCCGAGGTCAGGAGAGCCGCCATGAACTCCACGGGATAATGGGCCTTGAGAAAGGCCGTCTGAAAACAGACCAGGGCATAGGCCGCGCTGTGGGACTTGTTGAATCCGTAGCCGCCGAATTTCTCCATCAGATCGAAGATCTCTTTGGCCTTGTCCTCGGGGTGTTTGTTGGCGACGGCCCCTTTCATGAACAGGTCCCGGTGCTTGGCCATGTCCTCGGCAATCTTCTTGCCCATGGCCTTCCTAAGACCGTCGGCGTCGGCCATGGTGTAGCTGGCCAGGACGCTGGCGATTTTCATGACCTGTTCCTGATACAGGATGACGCCGTAGGTTTCCTTGAGAATGCCTTCCAGTTGTGGCAGCTGATATTCAACGGGTTCCCGGCCGTGCTTGCGGTTCACGTAGGCGTCGACCATGCCGCTGTCCAGGGGGCCGGGACGGTAGAGGGCAACAAGGGCGGTAATGTCGTTGAAGCATTCGGGTTTCAGGCGGACCAGCAGTTCCTTCATGCCCGAGCTTTCAAGCTGGAACACGCCGGTGGTGTCGCCGGAGCTGAGCAGCCGGTAGGTTGCCGGATCGTTGAAGTCCTGTTCGAGAAGGTCCGGGGGTTCCTTGCCCTGCTCCTTGATCAGACGCAGGGCGTCGTCTATGACCGTGAGGTTCCGCAGACCCAGGAAATCGAATTTCACCAGCCCGATTTTTTCCACCCGTTTCATGTCGAACTGGGTGACGATTTCGTTGTTTTTACCTTTATACAAGGGCAGGTATTCGACCAGCTTCGTGTCCCCCACCACCACGCCCGCCGCGTGAACCGAGGCATGACGGGTCAGACCTTCGAGCACCAGGCTCACGTCGAACAGTTCCTTGTATTCCTGGCTCTGGGAAAGGTCGGCCAGCTCGGGAACCTGCTTCATCGCATCCCCGAGTTTGATGTTCAGGGTGTCGGGCACCAGTTTGGCGATGCGTTCCGATTCGGGAAGGGGGATGTTCAGGGCCCTTGCCACGTCCTTGAGCACGGCCTTGGCCTTCATGGTCCCGAAGGTGGTGATCTGGGACACGTAATCCCCGCCGCCGTAACGTTCGGACACGTATTTGAATACTTTGTCGCGGCCGTTGATGCAGAAGTCCACGTCGATATCCGGCATGCTGATACGGGCGGGGTTCAGGAAACGCTCGAAGATCAGGCCGTGCTCGATGGGGTCGAGGTCGGTGATGTTCATGGCGTAGGCCACCATGCTGCCGGCGGCGGACCCGCGCCCCGGCCCGATGGGGATGCCGTTTTCCTTGCCGTAGCGGATGAAGTCGGCCACGATCAGGAAATAGCCGGGGAACCCCATCTTGATGATGGTCTTGATTTCGTAGTCCAGCCGTTCGTCGTAGACCGTCCGATCCAGATCCGGATGTTTGGCCAGAAGGTAGTCCATCCGTTTTTTAAATCCGGCCCGGGCCTGTTCCTCGAAAATCTCATCGGGGCTTTTGCCCGAGCCGTCGTCGAAACGGGGAAAGTGGTAAGTCTTGAAATCAAAATCCACATGGCAGCGGTTGGCGATGTCAACGGTGTTGGACAGAGCCTCGGGGTGCCGGGCGAAGGCTGAGGCCATCTCCTCCCGGGACTTGAAATAAAGCTGATCGGTGCCGAATTTGAACCGTTTGGGATCGTTGATCGTGTTGCCGGTCTGGACGCACAGCAGGATCTCGTGGGCCCGCACATGATCCTTGTCCAGGTAATGGCAGTCATTGGTGGCCACAAGGGGAATGGACAGGCGCTTGCTCATGTCGTAGAGCACTTCGTTGGCGAAGGTCTGCTCGGGAATTCCGTTGTCCTGGACCTCCAGGAAGAAATTGTTTTCCCCGAAGGTTTTCTGGTAAAACCGGGCAACCTCGTCGGCCTCCTCCAGCCGACCCCGTCCGATCAGGCGGGGAATTTCTCCGGCCAGACAGGCGGACAGGGCGATGATGCCCTCGCTGTGATCCTTGAGGATGTCCTTGTCCAGGCGGGGTTTGTAGTAAAACCCTTCGGTCTGGGAGATGGTGGCCAATCGGCAGAGATTTTTATAACCGGTGTTGTTCTCGGCCAGAAGCACCAGATGGTAGAGCCCGGTGCCGTCCTCCGGCCGGGATTTGTCCGACATTTTCCGGGGGGCCATGTAGGCTTCACAGCCGATGATGGGCCGGATGCCCGCTTTCACGGCATATTCGTAAAACTCCAGAACCCCGAACATGGTGCCGTGGTCGGTGACGGCCACCGAACTCATGTTGTATTGTTTGGCGCGCTGAAACAGATCTCCCAGGCGGATGGCTCCGTCAAGGAGGCTGTACTGGGTATGGAGGTGCAGATGAACGAAGTCGGGTGTATTCTCGGTCATATCACGGTATCCTGAATGGGTTGGTCGTCATGCAGGACATTTATCCCACAGACCCCCTGAAAACACAACAGGGAAAACCTTGTTCAGGCTTTCCCTGCGGTTGCGGCACACGATCATGTAATTAAACATGAAATCAGGTGATTATACTTGATGGGCACGCTTTGTTTTGTCCATCCTACGGTCAAAACAAGGTAGGATGGGCAAAGCGCAGCGTGCCCATCACGGTGATGACTCAGGCTTTATTCCAGACGGTAGTTGGGCGCCTCTTCGGTGATGATCACGTCATGGACATGGCTTTCACGGAGACCGGCTCCGGTGATGCGGACGAAACGGGCTTTTTCCCGAAGTTCTTCGATGGTGCGGCTGCCTACATATCCCATGCCGGCCTTGAGGCCGCCGATAAGCTGATACACGTTGTCGCCGATGGGCCCCTTGTAGGGCACCCGGCCCACGATTCCTTCGGGCACGAGTTTCTTTTCCTCTTCGTCCTTGTCGCCCAGGTAGTAGCGGTCCTTGCTGCCGGCCTGCATGGCTTCGAGTGATCCCATGCCGCGGTAGACTTTGTAGCTGCGACCCTGGTAGATAATCGTTTCACCGGGACTTTCGTCGGTTCCGGCGAACAGGCCGCCCAGCATCACACTGTGGGCCCCGGCACCGATGGCCTTGACCAGGTCGCCGGAAAACTTGATGCCGCCGTCGGCGATAATGGGAACACCGGACTTGTTGGACACGGCCCGGCAGTTCATGATGGCGGTCAGCTGGGGAACACCGACGCCGGCCACAATACGGGTGGTGCAGATGGAGCCCGGACCGATGCCGACCTTGACCGCGTCCACACCGGCGTCGACCAGGGCCTGGGCCCCTTTGGCCGTGGCCACGTTACCGGCCACCAGTTCGATATCCTTGAAGGCGGCTTTGAGTTTGATCACCGAGTCGATGACGTTTTTGGAATGACCGTGGGAGGTGTCGATGACCAGAACATCGGCGCCGGCCTTGAGCAGGGCTTCGGCCCGCTCCATCATGTCCGGCCCCACGCCGATGGCGGCGCCGGCCCGGAGACGGCCCATGGAATCCTTGCATGCGTTGGGGTATTTCTTGATTTTTTCGATATCCTTGGTGGTGATGATGCCGGAAAGCCTGCCTTCGGCGTTGACCACCAGAAGTTTTTCGATACGGTGCTGGTGCAGGAGTTTCTTTGAATCGTCCAGACTGATGCCTTCGGGAACGGTCACCAGGTTCTCACTGGTCATCACGTCGCTGACCTTTCGGGTCATGTCGGTTTCGAAACGCAGATCACGGTTTGTGACGATGCCCATCAGCTTATCCCCGATGGTGACCGGCACGCCGGAAATCCGGTAATGGCTCATCAGCTTCTGAACGTCCCCGATGGCCGCGTCCGGCGCCACCGTCACCGGATCGATAATCATGCCGCTTTCTGATTTTTTCACACGGTTGACTTCCATGGCCTGGGTTTCGATGGGAAGGTTCCGGTGGATGAAGCCGATTCCCCCGGCTCGGGCCATGCTGATCGCCGTCCTGGCCTCGGTGACCGTGTCCATGGCGGCGCTGACAATGGGTATGTTCAGGGAGATGTTCCGGGTCAGGCGCGTGGTGGTGTTCACGTCGCTGGGAAGAACATCGGAATAATTCGGCAGAACCAGGACATCGTCAAATGAAAAGGCCTCTTCCGGGGGTATGATGTTCATGAATAATCCTCCATCATGAATTTGAAGTGGGTATGTATAAAACTGCCCGGTCTGATCATGGGTTCCTGTCATCCGGGCAGATCGTTTCTCTATAATGAAATATGGTGTTTATTAAACAATTTAAAGGCACTCTTACTAAAAGTAGGAACTTTAATCAATCATTATTTTGAGGGACAACAGGGCCTTTATCCCGTCCCGGCATCCACCCTGTTTGTGACGGTACAGGCGCAACCATGTGGCGATACGTAGCGCAACCGTGGCGCCATAAATCATAAACGTAGCGCTACGAAAGGGGGCGTTGTTCATATCGGTTCTACACGGACGGCTGGAGATTGCCGGCAAAATCATGTACAATGCCGTGCAGATCTGTCTTTTTGTGATCCCCATGCCGCCACGGCACGATTCGTGATACACAATCGAAAGAACCGTATTACCCCATGACACCCAACAAGGAGGCGCGCACCATGTGGACCCTGCTCGGAAAAATCAACAAAAACCTGATCATCGCCATTCCCCTGATGATGGTTCTTGGATTCGCCTACGGCCTGTTCATGCCGGTGGATTTTCTGAAAAGTCTGATTATCCCCCTGACCTTTCTGATGGTGTATCCGATGATGGTCACCCTCAAAATCAAAAAGGTACTCGAGGGCGGCGATGTCAAGGCCCAGGTGGTGACGCAGCTGATCAACTTCGGAATCATTCCCTTTCTCGCCCTGGGCCTGGGGCTCGTTTTTTTCAAAAATCAGCCGTACATGGCATTGGGGCTTCTTCTTGCAGGCCTGGTGCCCACCAGCGGCATGACGATTTCATGGACCGGCTTTGCCAAGGGGAACGTGGAGGCGGCGGTGAAAATGACCGTCATCGGTCTGACCCTGGGCTCTGTGGCCACGCCTTTTTACGTGAAGTACCTGATGGGAGCCGTTATCACGGTGAATATGGCTCTGGTCATCAAACAGATCGTCATTATCGTCTTCATTCCCATGGTCGCCGGGTTTCTGACCCAGCAGGCCCTGGTCAGAAAATTCGGACAGAAGGAATTTCAGCAGCAGATCGCCCCGCGTTTTCCGTCCCTGTCCACCCTTGGGGTCATCGGCATCGTGTTCGTGGCCATCGCCCTCAAGGCCCAAAGCATCGCCGCGTCGCCCCAGATGCTGGCGTACATCCTCATTCCCCTGGTGCTCATCTACCTGGCCAACTTCCTGCTGAGTACCCTTTTGGGCCGCCTGTTCTTTGACCGTGACGATGCCATCGCCCTGGTCTACGGCTCGGTCATGCGGAACCTGTCCATCGCCCTGGCCATTTCCATCAACGCCTTTGGAAGCGAAGGGTCGAGCGCGGCCCTGGTCATCGCCATCGCCTACATCATCCAGGTCCAGTCGGCGGCCTGGTATGTCCGGTTCACCGACCGGTTGTTCGGGCCTTACCAGGCTCCGGCGGAAACGACGGAACCCTCCGCCCCGGTTGCGGAAGGTACCGTCGGCATCACCACCATGGTGCCCGAGATCAAACGGATTCTCTACGCCACGGACCTGTCCGAATCGGCCCGGCATGCGGCGCGCTATGCCTGCAGCATCGGCCACCGTTACCAGTCCCATGTGACGGTTCTCCATGTGGTGTCCGACATCATCGACGAGTATTCAAGGGATGCCGGTTTTGACATCAGGGAACACATCGGCGAGAAAAAATGGGCCGAACTCAACGAGCATGAGATTGCGACGGCCAGAGACATCATCACCCGGCGCATTCAAAAAACCGCCGAACTCGTCACCCGGGAAATCCCGGTCTGCCCGATCTCCGAAGGCGACATCCGGGTCGAGATTGGAAACCCCGTGGACATCATTACGAACCTTGCCGAAAACGGCGATTACGACATGGTTGTCATGGGAACCCACGGCCACGGGGTGTTCAGCGACGTGCTGACCGGAAGCGTGGCCGGCGGGGTGATCAAACGCTGCACCAGGCCGGTTCTGGTGGTGCGACTGCCTGCGTGAGTGAGTGACAGGCACGGACACACGGACATTCACTGACGAGCACGGTCAGGCGGACCGTTTATCGGCTGCGGATGATCGTGTCGCCCACCTGACAGTTCAAATGCCCTGCGATGACAGGGCATTTGGCTTTGAGAAGAAAGACGATGGGCCGATCCAGATCGGAGAGGCTTTCATAATTACCCTGGCCCTTGGCGATGATCAGGTCCGCCGCATCAAAGGCCGCCTTAAACGCATCGGAGCAGTCGGAAAGCACGGTTCCCGGCGCGTCGGAGCCGTTGTCGATCACCGGGACGCAGGCGGTCATGCCGGTCTGTTCGGCGTCATCCATGGTGATATCGTTGATCACGGGGCGGCCCCGGACCACGAAGGTCACCCGGCCGTTGGGCAGGGTTTCGATCAGCAGACGATCAAAAACAATTTCCCCCGCATTGTCTCCCAGATACAGAATCCGGCGGGCACCGTTGACCCGCTTCTCAAAATCCCGCACATCACCGGCAAGGGGACCGCAAAGGGCATGATCTATGGTGGTGTGAATCAGATCGCCATCGATCGCGGCATTGACGCCGAAATCGATGATGTTGCCGGCAATGGCCAGGCGCACCGCCGTGTCGAAGGGATCGTTTGAATCGAGGATTCGCTTCCGCAGTGACGGGTAAAGGCCCAGGGCAAAGGCGTTGAACCTCTCCTTGACCGGACGATAGGGATCGTCACAGCCGCAGCAACGGCGGATGATCCGGTGGACGTCCCGGGCCATGACCGGCGGAGGCACGGAAAGATCCATCTCACTGACCGCTTTGAGCACCTCACGGAGCACCCGTTCGATGACGGCATCCTCCTCGGTAGCGAATCGGGCGGCCTCCAGGGCCTGGCGGACAAAACAGGGAATGCAGTCGTGGCTGCTTTGCATAGAAATCAAAACCTTTCCCTACCCCGATGCGTGTGACGGGACGGACGTTGGTCGTCAGGTACATGGTCAAGGGATATACGCCCATCGGCCGGCGACTTCAAGACGTGAATGAACCCTGAGATAAAAAAATCCCCCCGATTTGCAATGGCTGAAATCGGGGGGATATCGTCAGGCCGGGTGAGACCTGTGTACGTTTTTAAAAAAAATTGTACTGGGCACTCATCTGGAAGCGGTTCAATTCACCGTGGCGGCCGTCTTCCTGCTCTCTTGCGCCATAAATGTATTCAATCCCCAGATCGACCGTGGGAACAGGGCTCCAGATCAGGTTGGCATGGGCCGACTGAATGGTTTCGTTCGCCGAGGCGGCAACCCTGTCCAGGTTATTGTCGGCCTGTCCGAAGGAATAGATGAGGCTGGATCTCAGACCGTCTTTCCACATGTGACGATAGGCGACAAACCCGCCCCACTGGTCCAAAGCGTCAAGATGATCGCTGCCGTCCATCATGGCCCCGGCAAATCCCGTGTTCATGTAGCGTCCCAGGGCATTGCCGTACATCAACTGAAACCGGATGTCGTCCTTTTCCATCACCGGAATCCGCCCGCCGGCCATCACGGCTCCGCCCCAGACATCGTCGTCATCGACGCCGTCGTCACACCGAAGATTTCGAATCATAAGGCCCACCGAATAGATACCCTTCCCGGCCCTTATATTGGCGCGGGCGATCATATCCGGCAGAGTATCGTCATCCACGGCCTGCTTCGATGCCGTCAGGTTGTCGTAATATGTGGTTTCGGGATTTTCCAGAGAAAACTGCAGGGAACCAAAGGACATGGGCTCGGTCCAGCGCACCTGGGCCTGACGGATGAAAATCGCTGCGGCGGGCCCGCCGAAATCCAGGGTCTCCGGAATGGACTCGACCACCTGAAAGGTTGTCCAGGTCTGACCGGCCAGCACCTTTCCCAGTTGTCCATAAAAATGACGGAGCCTCAAGGCGTAGGAATTGCTGACGGTCTGGTCACCACCAGCCCCGAAAAAATCCCCTTCGAAAAAGGTGGTCAGCTTCCCATAATCCGTATTCGATGCCGTGGCAATGTTGATGCGGCTCTGCCTTGCATGGAGGACTGTCTGGTTTTCCTCCAGCACCGCTGAACTGTGCAGAGGAACGGTCGTCGGACCGTAAAACTGATCAAAGGCGCTTTTATCCCCGGCGCTCACGTCGCTGTAAACAAGATCCAGCTTGGCATAACCCCCGATCCGGATTTCGGTGTCAGCGCCGGGAAGCTCGAAATACCCCTTGGCCCCGGACGTCCTGACCGAAGAACCGGAAGCCTGTTTTTCAAGGGCTTCGACTTTTTTCTGAAGGGCCTCGATCTGCTGCCTCACATCAGAAGAATCGTCCGCAACCGCCGCCTGCCCCGACAACAGAATCACGTTTGCGGCCAGCACGGCGGCCATCAGAATCGACCCGAGGATTTTTCTCTTACACACAACCATATGTTTCTCCTTAATTTTTAGTGACGATTGCGGGACGTACCGGTCTGGAAACGCCCCTTTCCGTATTTCACTCGCCAAGCGGCAGTTTTTTGAACCGGCCGCCGTGGACGATGGGGTCGCCCTTGTATCCCAGTTTCTTGAAATCGATGTAGTCCGTGGCATCGATCAGATGGCGCACATCCCTGCCCCGGGATTCGAGGTAGCTGAAATCCGTGCCTTTGTGGGCCAGGGCCGTAAAATCCACGTTGCGATTGTCCTGGTGGCAGCGGTTGCAGGTCTGTTCACCCTTCAGGCTGTCGTGGCACTGAACGCAGGACAGGGCCATGGAGGCGGGCATGACCTCGTGTTCCACGCCCCAGTACATCCAGGTTTCCTTCCAGGCGTACTCGCCGCTGAACGGCAGGTTCGCCGCCTTCATTCCCTCGGTAAAGGCCTTAAGCCAGTCCAGGTTGGCCCAGAAGGCCGTGGTGTCGTTCTTGTCCCGGGGAAACAAATGGGGCGCAAGGGCATAGCGGTTGACCGCATCAAAGGCCTGGATGCCCTTCATGATCTTGAAGGGACTGATCTTGGCCGTGGGGTCGTTTTTGGATCCAAGGGGTTTTGTGATGTAGATCACCGGGTCATCGAGATTGACCGCATCACCCAAAAGGGTCCGTTCATAAAACCCGTTGTGCCAGGCGTAGTCGGGCCTGGGTGACTCGGCCCAGACGAATTCGCCTTTCATGTAATTGTATTCCGGCATGCCGTATTTGTCCTTGGTGACAGGACGGTTTTTATCACCGGCTTTGGACCAGTCCCACCAGATTTTGGTGGGTTTGCATTTGGCATACACCGGCGAATGGCAGGTGTTGCAGGCCAGGGTTTCACCGTGTTTGTTCAGGTGATGGTCGAGCATCGCGTTGCTGTGATGGGGCCGTTCGGTATGACAGGATTGACAGGCCACGCCACCTTCGACCACCGGCACCGAGGAACTGCTTCCGGCGATCTTGTGATTCCGGGTTTCATGGCATTCCGTGCAGGTCATGTCGTAACCGCCCATGTGGACATCGCAATTCCGGGAGGGTTCAAGCAGAAACTCCGACAGATCCGCGTGCTTGACGCCGTCCCCTCCCCCGCCGCTGAAATGGCAGGCTCCGCAGCTTTTCCGGCTGGTATGACCCACATGGTTCGCCACATGGACCAGATCCACCGAGGGATCAGGCATGCCGGCCGCCGGCGGTGCTTTTTTGTAGGTGCCGGTGGTATCGTGACAGACCAGGCAGTCGATTTTCGTCATATCCCTGAAATCAAAGGTGTCGTCCTTCCATCCATAACCCGCGTGGCAGGAGGTGCATCGCGGTTCGTTGCTTGCGAAGCTCACGCAGTAGTTGTTGAACACCGTGGTGGCTTTGCCGTGCTGGATATCGTTCCGGTGGTCCACGGTTTTGGGCGACGGCCCTTTCCAGAGCCAGTGGGCCGTTTTCAGCATGTCCTCCCCGGCCTGACTGTGGCAGCGAAGGCATTCGGCGGTCACCTGTTCGGGCTTGGGATTTTCGGGAAGATTCACATGCCGGGCGTGATCGGGCACGTTTTTCTGATGACAGCCCGTACAGGTCACGGGGCCTTTGTCCATTTTTTCATGGCAGCCCATGCACTGGCCGTGGTAGGCGGCCTTGAGCCCCACCCGTTCCGGATGGTCCGGACGGAAAGACTCCTGGTGGCAGGCCGAGCAGCGGGTGGTCTCGAGGGCCGCGGGATCGGTCGGCCTGTAATGGTGGCAGGCCGAACAGTCCTTTGTGACCGCCGCATGCTTGGCGTGCATGAACCGCACGGGTCCGTAATCATCTTCCTGTCTTTTGATGACGGGGCTGTCCAGCAGAAAATAGGTTTCGGACATATCCGCGATGGAAAGCCCCGCATCGATCAGATTCTGACGACGGCAGATCAGGCATTCCTCGACAAATTCGGAGACAAAGGGCACCGTTTCACGAGCCCGTTCCCGGGCCGTTCGCTGATCAGGGGCATACCAGCGACCAAGGGTTCCGTCGGCCTTGAGTTCCCGTCCCACATCATTGATATCGTGGGGAACATCAGCCAGGGCCGTTTGGCGCTCCCTGTCCGGCGCCAGGAAAAAAAGCGCTGAGAACACCACCGTGATCACCATAAGAACCATGATTTTATGTATTTTTTTCATCGGGTCACCTCCGTATCCGGACGACTGAACACCGGCAGGAATGTGATGATAACCCGGTACAGAAACATCAGGGTGGCGATCAGCCCGACGGTCACCATCACCTCACCGATGGACGGATAGTAAAGACCGTCACTGATGGGCGGACGGTAGCCCACCACAAAGACATTGATCCGGTTCAGGAGCACCCCGAACACAACAAGGGCGCAGGCCGTGAACAACCCCCGCCGGGAGGCTCTGACCCGCCGAAAAGAAAGAAGGACAAACGGCACAATGACCCCGAGACCCATCTCCACCAGAAAGGCGTTGGTCTGATAGGTTCCGTCAAGCAGATAGACAAAGGTTCCCCGGACCATCATGTCTCCGATCTTGAGGATCATATAAAAACCCAGGAGGAAGACCGTGAAGCGGGACAGCGGGGAGAGCACCTCCATTTCCGGATCGAGATCCATCGAACTGGTGGCGATGGTGGCCTCGACCACCACCATGGGGTAGCCTACGGTAATGGCGGAGGTCAAAAACATAAGGGGCAGAATCGGCGTATACCAGAGAGGATGCACCTTGGTGGGAGCGATCAGCATCAAAGACCCCAGGCTGGACTGATGCATGCACGAAAGCACCACCCCTGCGATGATGAACATCCACATGATTTTGCCGAGCACCGCGTCGGCTCCGTGAAGAAACGCATCGATGGGCTTGTTGAGAATACCGAAAACGCCGGGCAGATTCACCCTGCCCTTGAATTGTTCGATCACGGCGGGCAGAAACTCGATGTACAGCACCGTGAGGTAGAACATCACGCACATGGCCACTTCGAACAGCACCGAATTGGGGTTCCAGTGGAGCATGGGCTTCCAGATGGCCCAGGAACGTCCGATGTCCACCATCAGGCCAAGCACCACAAAGGTATAGCCGAGCATGGCGGTCAAAAGGGCGGGGCGTACCACCGGTTCATAGGCATGGCGTCCCAGAATGTGGGCGAGAAAAGCGGTCGTGAACCCACCGGCGGCAAGAGCCACGCCGGAGGCCACGTCCACCCCGATCCAGAGGCCCCATGGCCTTGCCGTGGACAGGTTGGACACATAGCCGATGCCGCCCACAAACCGGGCAATGATCACCACGGCGCCACTGAGCATCAAGGCAGACAATACCAGGACTCCGGGGGTCCAGAACGGTTTTCGAAGCGCATATGGGGTGTGGCTCATGGGCGACCTCCTTTGTCATCCTCAGGCGTGTGGGGAGTCTTGTTTCTGAATTTCAGCATCAGGGCCGAAAGGATGCCGTACAGGGCGATGGGCGACCACAGATAGGAGAACAGCGAATGCTGGACGGTCTCCGACAATTTCGGCATGGGTTTGTCCGGAAGATCGATAAACCCCGTTTTGCGGAAGGGAACCCCGGAAATATACAGCCAGGACGTCCCACCCACCTCGTGTTCACCATAGATATGGTCGATGTAATCAGCCGGATGCCCGGCGATCCGTTTCCGGGCCAGATCGAGAAGTGTGCTTCGTCTGCCGAAAGTGATGGCCTCCACGGGGCAGACGGCGGCGCAACCGGGCACTCCCCCCTCCGTGCTGATGCGTTCGAAACAGAAGGTGCACTTCATCACCTTCGGGGTGATGGGATCATGGTACTCGTAGGCGGGAATCTCGAAGGGACAGGCCACCATGCAGTAGCGGCAGCCGATGCATTTGGTCACATCGTAATGAACCGCCCCGTTCTCTTTCTTGGTCAGGGCCCCGACAATGCAGGCCGAGGCGCAGGCCGGATCCTGGCAGTGCATGCACTGAATCTTGACAAAGGTGGGGGCGAGCTGATTGCGTGCATCGATTTTTCCGGAATAATAGCGGTTGACCACGGTAAAGGCCTTTTCGTCGGGCCGCCGTTTGGTGTCGAGGACCGTCAGGTTGTCAAAAGGGATGACCGGTTCCGGCAGATGGTTGACCTCGTTGCAGGCCTCTTCGCATTTGCGGCAGCCCAGACAGCGATTGAGGTCCACCAGGCAGCCGAAAGGATCGGGCGGGGCCTTGGACTCCCAGGCATTTGCCCGCCGTTTGCTTCCGAAAAGGAGAGCCCCTGCCCCACCGGAAATTGCGAAGAACTGTCGACGATCCACCTTCATACATCCTCCCTCCATGATTCCACGCGGCACCTGTCTTCGGACGCGGGCTTAGGGCGTCGTGGTCCGCCTTCCGCCACCGTGTCGTTTCCCGGTTCCCATTTCATGGACCGTGCCAGGGTCCGGCTGAACCGGAATCCGGAGGGCAATGAACATCAATTCATTGTAATCATGGTCAATAGACGTTTCGTCGATGTGATGGTAAAGGGCGTCACGCGGCACCCCACCCTGCTTCATAGCGCCACAGGGTGGCGCTATGAAGTGTTTTGTGGCGCCACGCGACTTCATCATGAAGATCGATTCACTCTCTGATCATTGGAATGATCTGTCGATCAGATATTTTTGTTTTTATTATGGTGAATCAGAATTCAGGGACTGAAGCCGGGACTGGATCCGGTGAAACCGGGATTCGGTAATAGGGTAGAAACAGATGATGAGGATGGCGATGATCTGGCAGAGGCAGGGCACCAGGGCATAGAGAATTTTGAGTGCAAAAATCGTCATGTCGTTCTGGGCGGTATCGGGGGCGTAGCCGGTGCGGCCAAGCAGCCACAGGCCAAGGCCAACACCCAGGGCGGCGGCCAGTTTTTTGGATACGGACCACAGGCCGATGTAGCGGCCTTCCCGCCGCTTTCCGGTCATCAGTTCGTCGTAGTCGATCACGTCGGCCTGGATGGACGACGGCAGGACCAGCCCTGCGCCGAACCCGATGCCCGAAACGGCCACCAGCACCCCGTAAATCGCTTCATCGCCCGGCCCGAGGAAAAACACCCCCAGGAAGGCCAGGGTATTGATCACCATGGCGCCGATCCAGGCCGCCTTCTTCCCCGTTTTGCGGGACAGCCCCACCCAGAAAGGAATAAAGGCGACGCCTACCACGAAATACAAAGCCAGAAACAGTTCCGCCCGGTCTGAATGCAGCACGTATTCGACGTAATAAAGGATCAGCGTCGCCGGCAGGTTGCTGCCCAGGGAGCTGACGGTAAACGCCGTAAGCAGAATCACAAAAGGACGGTTCCGGAACACCCCGGCAAAGCCGGACCAGAAGGGGTCTTTCCGTGAGGCTGCCGCGCGATCTTTTTCCCGGACCCGCCACACGCAGAGGGCCGCGGCGGCAAGGACCAGGGGCCCGTACACCAGGGCCAGGGCCGTGAACCGTGCGCGCTCATGGACCGGCAGCCCCAGAAGGCCAAGGACCAGCGTCGACAGAGCCGGAGAGGCGGCGGCAAACAGGGTGCCGACAATCAGAAAGCCGTCCCTCAATCCGAAAAGGGTGGTCCGTTCATGATAGTCGCTGGTCAATTCCGGGCCAAGGGCTTCATAGGGCACGATGAAAAGCGTCCAGAAAAGGAACAGGGAAAACAGCCACCCGGCAAAGCGAATGACCTGCTCGCTGCCCGGAGACTCCGTCGGCGTAAACAGAAAGTACAGCGAAAACGATAGCCCCACCGCCCCCAGGGCGATCAGGGGACGCCTCCGTCCCCAGGGAGTCCGGATCTCATCGGAAAAATGACCGATCAGAGGGTCCGTGACCGCATCGAACAGACGGACCGCCATCAGAAGAACCCCCACGACGGCGATATCCATGCCCACCGTATCCGTATAGAATTTGGGCAGGAATACGTAGATGGGAATCCCGATGACCGCCAAGGTAAAGGCCGGAAAGGCATAGAAAAGACGGACGGACCAGGGAACCGTTCCCTTGGCGGCCGTCATGGTTTTACTCCGAGAAGCCGGTCCCGGAAGTCGGGATCGATGGGTTTTTCACCCAGCCACACGCCGAACAGGGCGCGGGCGAAATCCAGCCCTGGAAGCGTTCCCGCCACCGTTCCGTTCAGGGCAAGCTGCGTCCCCCGGTCGGGATGGTAATAAAGGGAGTAACGGTCGTTGGGTTTCACATCGGCATACAAAGCGTTCAGAGCATTCAGCCGGTCTTCGATGGATGCAAAGGTTTTTGCGTCAACGGCATCCTGAATGCTTCGGGTGGTGGCCTCTGCAAAATCACCGGCCGAAATGGACACCTTGTACTCGAGAACCAGGTATTTGGGCACCGGCCCCAGCGCCTCGGCCGCCGGAGTGTTCGCCGGCAGGTAAAAGGCCCCGGCATAGCCCTTGACAATAACCAGATACCTCTGAAGGGCGGCCCCTGTGAGAAAAAGCCGGGTCCCGTCCAGGGTGACGCTTCGAGGGAAGGTACTGCCGTCCACACGCACGGTGTCACACAGGCCCTTTACGGGAATCAGGCACAACAGCAAAAAAAGGCACAGGATATGTGGGAGGCGGTATCGGTTCATGGTCGTTTCTCCCTGCCCATGGTTTCCAGGGCCTCGACAAGCGCATGGCGATCCGTCTCCGTTTCGCGGGTGCGCCTTAACACATGGGTGATCCGCGGCGTTCGGTCCAGCCAGAAGAGGCCGCTCGACAGACCGGCCTCCGGGGCCTGGGCCAGCCAGACCAGGGTGTCGGCCCCCTGTTCCGGCGTTCGCAACACCGGATCGGTGAGCCGGTAAAACTCAGGCAGGGCTTCTTTGATACCGGGGGTCCTCACCCAGCCCGGATGCATGGCGTGAACCGTGATGTTTTTGGGCGAAAGCTCACGGGCCCAGAGTTCCGTCAGAATGACCAGACCCCGTTTGGCACGGGCATAAGCCTTTGCCCCGTCGTAGGGTTCGTTTCGGAACTGAAGGTCGTTTGTCACAATGCCCTGGGTGTACATGCCCCCGGAAGATACGTTGATGATCCGGCCGGCCCCCGAAGCCTCAAGGGCGGGAATCAGGCGGCGGGTCAGGGCATAGGGGCCGAGCAGGTTCACGGCGAAACATCGTTCAAATCCTTCGACCGTTTCCTGTCGGTCCGGATAAAGGGCCCCGGCATTGTTGATCAGGACGTCAATCACCGGTTCCTCGGTCATCAATGCATCGGCCAGGCCATCGATATCCCGGAGCAGGCTCATGTCCGCCGTGAACAAACGGATGGATTCGTTGCCGGTTTCATGGACCATGCGGCGACGGACCGCCTCCGCCTTTTCCGGATTTCGCGCAACCAGAATCAGCCGCGCACCCCGGTGGGCGATCATGCGGGCCGCGGCAAGGCCGATGCCCGAGGTGGCCCCGGTGATCACAACGGTCTTGCCCGAGAGGGACGAAACAACAGGAGCCCAGCGCCGCCGGGCCCAGGCGTAACCGAACCGTGTAAACGAAGGCAGGCCGCCCACCACCGTGCGATCGAGCAAAGCGGAAAGCCCGCCGACTTCAGGAACCGTTGGTTTGCGGTTGAAGGCGTCTGCAAGACCGCTGACCGCCGCCGTGCCGATGCGTTCAAGAAGGGGCCGGAGCACCCTGGCCAGGTGAGCACGCCCCCCCTTAAAGCTCAGGTCGGCCCGATACTTGATCCGGGTCTTTTGGGGTCCCACAGCCTCGAAATTCAGGGTATCCACGGCGGAAAAGGACTGCCCTCGGCCCTCAAGGACGATTTTCGACGGTTTTTCGAGGACTGTAAGGGTATAGGTCATGGAAACGGAAAAGGGTCCGTAGGCCAGATCGAGTTCATAGCGCGTGCCCACCGCCGTTTTCCCCGGCGTGATCTTCCGTGCCCGGACAACACCGGGGTCCCACTCTTCGATGGTTTTGAAATCACTGAGGTAATCAAACACCTCATCGATGGGCCTGTCGGCGATGACGACTCGTTTGAGGGTCAGGGTCATGTCGGCTCCTTTCGCGTGAATGGCTGGGAATGCCGTTCACCCGTGGGGTTGAAAGGTTAGGTATTGAAGAACATGATCATCAAATTTCGAAATGCAACGAAGGACCGAAAACTTTTCTTTTCTCCGGTTTTTGTTTGTATTTTACGATCGGCATGATAAAATTCCCCGCATTCCAAATCGCTCAGACGATCCGGACATCACCGATCGCCCTTTGGCCGGATTGAGAGCCGCATGAATATCACACATCAAGTCACGGGAGACACCATGAACGAGAAGATGACCATAGCCGTCATCGGAGGCGGCGTGTCGGGTGTGACGGCCGCTTATCTGCTTCAGGACAGGCACCGCATCACCCTGTTTGAAAAAAACGATTACGTGGGCGGGCATACCCACACCGTGACTCTGCCCTCGGGACCGGACCGGGGCCTTCGGGTGGACACGGGATTTATCGTGATGAACGACAAAACCTATCCCCTGCTGACCCGTTTTCTCGATGCCCTCCAGGTAAAAACGGAGAAAACGGACATGTCCTTCAGTTACTACTGCCGCAAAACCGGGTTCCAGTACGGATCGTCCAGCCTTGACAGCGTCTTCGCCCAACGGTCCCATCTGGTCAGCCCCAGGTTCTGGATGTTCCTGAAAGACATCCTCCGTTTCTTCAAAGAAGCCCGGAAAGGGCTTGAAACCGGGGCGTTCAAGGGGCTTTCCCTGGAAGACTTCCTCAGATCCAAAGGGTTTTCGGACCTGTTCCGGGACAACTACCTCCTGCCCATGTCCGCGGCCATCTGGTCGGCCTCCTACAACGACATGGCCGAGTTTCCCATGGAAGCGTTTGCCCGGTTCTATGAAAACCACGGGCTGTTGTCTGTGAACGACCATCCCCAGTGGTACTATGTTTCCGGGGGAAGTCGCTCATACATCGACGCCTTCCTGGCCCAGTTCCCCGGAACGGTGGAAACCTCGTCCCCGGTTCGGTCCCTCTGCCGCAATGAAAAAGGCGTGACGGTGCGCCTTTCAGACGGCAGCAGCCGGGATTTCGACGGCGTGATCATCGCCGCCCACGCGGATGAGGCCCTTTCCCTGCTCGAAGACCCCTCGGATTTGGAAAAAGAGCTGCTCTCGCCCTGGCGCTATTCGAAA
Organism: Desulfatiferula olefinivorans; assembly: GCF_054657895.1. NCBI lineage: Bacteria > Pseudomonadati > Thermodesulfobacteriota > Desulfobacteria > Desulfobacterales > Desulfobacteraceae > Desulfatiferula > Desulfatiferula olefinivorans. The sequence goes on from NZ_BAAHXV010000023.1 coordinate 43,178, forward strand.
AACGAGGTGATTCTGCATACGGACACCTCGTTTCTGCCGCCCAACATCAAGGCCCGGGCTTCGTGGAACACCATCCGCGAAGACATCCAGACCGACGCCTCACCCATCACCGTCACCTATGATATGACACGGCTCCAGAAGCTCAACACCTTAAGGACCTACTGTGTGACCCTGAACCCCTGCACGCCCGTGCCCGAGGCCCAGGTGATCGATGCCATGGTCTACACCCACCCGATTTTCGATGCCGCAGCCACGGCCACCCAGAGCCGGCTCGATCAGCTGAACGGGCGGAACAACACCTGGTTCTGCGGCGCCTATTTCGGATACGGTTTCCATGAAGACGGGGTCCGGTCAGGGGTGAACGTGGGCAAACACTTTGGAGTGAGCCTGTGAATTCGACCCTGATCAAGGCCAAGGTCTTCCACCAGCGGTTTTTCCCGGCCCGGCACGGATTTTCCTACCCGCTATCCCTGTACTGCCTGGACCTGTCCGAACTCACGGCCCTGGACCGGGGTGTGACCGGCTTCGGCTACAACCGCATGGGGATCGCCTCACTTTACGACCGGGACTACCTGGACGGTTCCGTCACCCCCCTTTACGACCGGATTCGCGCCCGGCTCGTTCACTGCAACGCCCCGTCGACCATCGACCGCATCATGCTGGTCACCTCGCTGCGACGGTTTTCCGCCGTGTTTAACCCGGTCAGCTTCTACCTGTGTCTGGACAAACACCGGGACCTTATCTTTGCGCTGGCCGAGGTCAACAACACCTTCGGCGAGCGCCACCTTTACCCCCTGAAACCGGAGAAAAAGGGGAGCGCCCACGAGGCCTCCGCCGAAAAGGTGTTCCATGTGTCCCCGTTCAACACCGTTTCCGGCACCTATGATTTCCGTTTCGGTCCTCTGGACAAGGGGCTTGCCGTCCGTATCGTGCTGTCGGTGGACGGACGAAAAAAATTTGTGGCGTCGCTGACAGGCGACATGATCCCCCTCACCGGAAAAAACCTCGCCATGATGTGGCTGAGACATCCGTTTACCCCCCACCTGACCATGGGGAGAATCCTTAAAGAGGCCGCCGTGCTGTTTTTCCAAAAGAAACTGCCCTACATTCCCAAGCCCGTATCCGTCCACCCGAACACGGTGCACAAAGAACCCTCGAACCTTCTTCAGAAAATCGCCCGGACCCTGTTCATCCGGGGTCTTTCCCGGATCCGCCGGGGCTTTATTTCCGTCACCTTTCCCGACGGCAGCCAACGGGTCTTCGGTGATTCGCATTCGCCGCACCGGGGCGAGCTTCGCATTCTGGATGATGATTTTTTCCCCCAGGCGGTATTCCGGGGGGATATCGGCTTTGGTGAAGCCTACATGGACGGCCTGTTCGAAACCCCAGATCCGGCAGCCCTGGTGGGCGCCCTGGTCCTGGCCTTCAGCGGCGGCAGGATTTCCGGCCGGGTGTCGGCTTTTCTGCGGGGTACCCTTGAACGGGTCATCTCCCGCGTGCCCGCCAATTCCCTGCGTGAAAGTCCCCGGAACATTAAGGCCCATTACGATATCAGCAACCCCTTTTACCGTTTGTTCCTCGATGAGTACATGGTCTATTCGTCCGGGATCTTCGATTCGGACGAGGACTCGCTGGAAGAGGCCCAGCTCCGGAAAATCCGGAACATCATCGCCAAGGCCGACATCCGGGAAAGCGACCATGTCCTTGAAATCGGGTCGGGCTGGGGGGCTTTCGCCTTCACGGCGGTCCGGGACACCGGCTGCCGCGTGACCACCCTCACCCTTTCCAACGAGCAGCATGAGTGGGTGTCACAAAAGGTGAAGGAACTGGGTCTCGAAAACCGGATCGAGGTTCTTTTAAAGGATTACAGGACCATGACCGGCCGTTTCGACAAGATCGTATCCATTGAAATGCTCGAAGCCGTGGGGCACCGATATCTGGGGACCTTTTTTTCCCGCTGCGACGCCCTGTTGAAACCCGGAGGACGTGTGGTTGTCCAGGTGATCACCCTGCCGGACCAGGAATATGCCGCCTACCGCATGCGCGTGGACTGGATCCAGAAGCACATTTTCCCCGGCGGCCACCTGCCCTCGCTGACGGCCCTGTGCCGGGCCATGACCCGGCGCAGCTCCCTGATCGTGGATCACCTGGAAAATATCGGTCCCCATTACGCCGTCACCCTCAAGCACTGGCACCGCAGGTTCACGGAAAACCGGGACCGCATCGCGGCCCTGGGGTTCGACGACCGTTTCATGCGAAAATGGGAATATTACCTGACCTCCTGCGAAGCCGTCTTCCGGGTTCGCGGTCTTGAAAACCTTCAACTGGTGCTGCGCCGTCCCTACGAATAAAGACGACGGCACCCTTGCTAGACGTCCTTCTGCATGGGAATATCCCATTTCTTCATGTATTTCCAGATGGCGGCTCGGCTGAGACCGAGCTGTCGTCCGGCTTCTGCCTTGTTCCAGTCGCCGGCCTCGAGGATATCGATCAGGCGGTCCCGTGTCAGGGTTTTTCGATCGGCCCTGGCCTGGGGGGCATGGAAGGGCTCGTCGAGAACCGGCAGGCCTGGCGCCCCGTCGCTTCTTCTGATTTCCACGGGCAGGTCGATCAGGTCGATATGGTCACCGGTGGAAAGAACAAAGGCATGCTCGATGGCGTTTTCCAGTTCACGCACATTGCCCGGCCAGTTGTAGTCCAAAAGCACCCGCATGGCCGACGGGCTCACGGAATTCATGGTCTTTCCCGTTTTTTCATTCTGAGCATCCATGAAATGCTGAACCAGAAGCGGAATATCCGTCTTCCGATCCCGCAAGGGGGGCAAGTGGATGGGAAAAACCTTGAGACGGTAATACAGGTCCTCCCGAAAAAGCCCTGCATTGACCAGAGATAAAAGGTCCTTGTTGGTGGCGGTAATAATACGGATATCGACCTTTCGCTTTTTGGAGTCCCCCACCCGCTCCACTTCCCGTTCCTGAAGCACCCGAAGTAGCTTGACCTGAATGAAGGGACTGATTTCCCCGATTTCATCGAGAAAGATCGTTCCGCCTTCGGCTTCCTCAAACCGACCGATCCGATCCCTCAACGCTCCGGTGAAGGCCCCCTTCACATGGCCGAACAATTCGCTTTCAAGCAGGGATTCGGACAGGGCGCTGCAATTCACCGTCACAAAGGGATTGTCTTTTCGTCTGCTGTTGTAATGGATGGCACCGGCCACCAGCTCCTTGCCGGTCCCGCTTTCCCCCTGAAGCAATGTGGTGGCATCGCTTGCGGCGGCGGCCTGAATGGAGATGAACATTTTTATCATGGCCGCGCTTTTCCCGATGATCCGATCGAACTGATGGACCTCTCCGAGCTTGCGGTTGGCCTCCTCGGCTTCCCGCCGGGCCCGGTACAGTTCGGTCATATCCGTGATGGTTTCGACCACGGCCCGCTCGCTCCGGGTGTCATCGCGGTACACCCGTGCGCTTTTCACCACCGGAATCTCGTGGCCGTCCTTGTGACGCAGAAAGCATTCTTTCCCGTCCAGGTTGCCCTTGTTGAAAATATTGCATTCACCGATCCCGCTGGGGCAGGATTTTCCAAAACAGAGGTCAAACCCGATGATGCTGCACGGTTTGCCGATCACCTCGTCGGGACTGTACCCGGTGATCCGCTCCATGGACGGATTCCACGATGTGATGCTGCCGTGTTCATCGACGGTAAACACTCCGCCGGCCATGGCGTCCAGTAACAAATGGGCGATACGGGCATATTCCATTATCATTGTCCTTTCCTGTGATGGATGGTTCACGTGCGCCACCATAGCGCCACCTTTCGCAACCCATGCGTATTTGTAGCGCCACCAACTGTGCCGTGTCAACGATCATGTTGACCAACGCGCAGGCCATTCATCGAAAACAGCCGCGCTTATGACAATGAATACAGCAACATACATTCCATATTTAAAAAAAATGTTCATGTTTCAAACCCTGGCACGCGAATTGATATTCCAGTAGGTCAACGCGGCGCCACAATGAGCCGCACAACCAATGCTTCAGGGGGTTTTCCATGAACACGCCATCATTCAAAGATATCGCCGTCGTCGCCTGCGGGACCCTTCGTATGGAGCTCACCGCCCTCAAGGATCAGGGATTTCTGGACACGGAGCACCTTCTTTTCACCACGCCCGGCCTGCACCAGGATCCGACTGAACTCGAACGTCAGTTGACGGCCCTGGTAAGGAAAGGAAAGGAGCAGGCTAAGGCCGTTATCGTCGTCTATGGGGGAAAGTTCTGCTACGTGAATGTCAACGAGCCTCTACGGACCATGCAAACCGTCATCGACGAGTTGGGGCCCGACGTGTTCCGCATCGAGGCCACCCATTGCATGGACATGATCGCCGATGAAACCGAACGCGAAACCATCGCGCAAGACATGGTCGGCGGAGAAAAGGTGTTCTGGATGACGCCCGGCTGGGTTCGTTACCGACCGCTCGTGTTCAAAGGCTGGGACAAAGGCCTGGCCAACGAAAACTTTCCCCGGCATACCGGAGGCGTCATCGTCCTGGATACCCTGGGTTATCTGGATCGTTACATGGAGGAGCATCCGGAGGATTTCCTGGAATACTGCGACTGGATGGGGGTTCCCATGCAGGCCTCTTCCCGGCCCCCGGACCGGTTGAAAGCGCTGCTTTACGAGCAGCTGAAACGGTGGGAGAAAAGCCGCGTCGCTTCGCCGGAAAAATAAAAAATAAATTTTATTAAAACAAACGATTAAACAAAAAACCATCAATCAAAACATCAGGAGGTTTACCATGAAAAAAATCGCTCTTATCATCGCCGTTATGATCACCCTGCCCACGGCAGCCTTTGCCGCCGACTATATCGCCGGAACGATTCAGGGGGCGAGCTACGTGTTCAACAAAACCGTCCAGCCCACCGGCGCCAATGATCCCAAGGTGGTTCTCGAGCGCGATTTCGTACTCCAGGCCGCCGACGGCAAGGCTTATTTCCTGCCGAATGTGCCCCGGAGCATGAAAACCAAGGCCGTCAACAACGAGGTTCGGGTTTACGGGGACATGAAGGACAACGGAACAATTTTCGTTCACCAGATCACCATGAAATACGGCAAGGAGTATATTCCCCTGTGTGACTGGGACAAAAAAGCCGAGGAAAATGCATCCAACTAAGTACTGAAAAACCCAAGGCTCCTTCGTCATAGTCGAAGCCAGGCACCCCCTTCCGATCAGGCATGACCGGAAGGGGGTTGCTTTTTTATGCCCGGCCGATCTGTTTTTTCATGTAATCGTTCAAGGCTTCCTGAACCGCGCCGGCCGCAAGGGTCGTGCAATGCAGATCCTCTTTGGGCAGGGTGCCGATCTTGCCCAGCACCGCCTCGGCGTTGATTTCGGCAATATCTTCCGGTTCACGGCCCAACGTGAGTTCGGCGGCGAAGGAGCCGCAGATCTGACTGGAGGCGCAGCCGTCGGTGAAGTAAGAGGCCCGGGCCACCCGGTTGTTTTCGAATTTCAAGTAAATTTCCATGGTGTCTCCGCAATCCCCACGAACCCGTGACTTGCCGTCCGCATCATTCATCCGGCCGTTGAACCGGGGGTTGCGCCACCTGTCAAAGCCCTGTTCGCCCAATGACGCTTTGGCTTCATCGAAAATCTCTTCCTGCAATTTGTCCAAAAAATCATCCAAATGTCCCATGGTACGCATTCTTTCCTGTTGTCGTTAGACTGAAAAACCCCCCGGTTTATGAGCCGGAGGGTTATGATCCATCTTACAAAGACTGCGAAATCAAGCGTTTCGACCGGATTTACCGCCCATGCCCCGGCCGCCGCCCATGCCGCGACCGCCACCGCCTCCGCAACCTCTTCCGCCCCCCATACCCCGACCGCCGCCGCATCCTCTTCCGCCGCCCATGCCGCGGCCTCCGCCCGTACCCATGCCCGGGACGTTTGTTGCGGCAGGGCCGGAGGAGAGGCCGGCCTTCTCACCGACCGTGGCCCCGGTTGCCGGCGTGAGGGTTTGCGCCTTGAACCGCTCGACCGCGTCACGCACCGTCCCGTCCTGACCGGCATAGACCGCGATGCCGGCGGCATCGAAGGCCTTCGCGGCATTGGGTCCGCAGTTTCCGGTCAGTACCGCCTTCGCACCCTTGGAAGCGACAAAACTCGCCGCCTGGATTCCTGCACCGCCACTGAGTTCCGCGAAGTCATTGGCAAAGGCCTCGGTGTCCAGGGTGTCCGTGTCCACCATTACAAAATACGCACAGCGGCCAAAACGGGGATCGATCCCCGCATCCAGATTCTTTCCTGTTGAACTTACGACAATCTTCATCATTCAAACCCCTTTTCCGGTTGAAGAAATAACAATCAGGCAGAACCTGCCCGGTACCAAAGAAGACAGCAAGTAGCGTACCATGGGGGCGCACTCGAGAAGTTATATATGTATTAGCATAAAATTCAAAGTTTTGTATTAACAAACCTAATGAATCAAAGGAAATAATTCAACCGACAAAGCGTTGCAAAGGAAAGACGGAATCACGACAAAACGTTGCATTGATGCAACCCTATCGTTCGATGCCGCAAAGGTATCGGGGGTTGCCTCCGGACCTTAAAAAAATGCGGCCCGACCGTATGCGCGGCCGGACCGCAAGCGATCCTGAACGACGGGGGAGACTCACCGGGACATCAGAGGGCGCCGGATGAATCCAGTGCGAAAACGACAACCTGACGCATCATTTTTTCGCTGAGGGATGTGGGGACATGGAGGTCCAGTCGTTCAAGATACGGGAGGGCCGTTGGAGACGGTTTTCTGACCATGGATTTCATCAACCCGCCCAGGGTGGAAAACCTGCTTCGGGTGAGGGACGCCTTGAACTGCTTGAGGGCTTTGCCGATCACCAGTTCCTGATCGGTCAAATCGGTCCCGAAGGGAAAGGGTTTGAAACAGTTGTCCGCCTTGAACGGCCCCATCATGGATGCGAGCCGTTCCGGGGTGTTGTGCCTGAACTGCTCGGGAATCTGATAGGATTCCGGGATCTTCCCCGCCTTTTTGGCTTGGGCCAGCAGATCTTCCTGAAACCGCGAGTCCGTGACGTTCAGGATGGCGGCGATCACTTCCCGATCAGATTTTCCCAACAGATCGGCGATGCCGTATTCGGTGACCACGATGTCGCGAAGATGCCGGGGCACGGTGGTATGGCCGTAGTTGAACACGATATTCGACAGGGTTTTGGCCCCTTTCTGACGGGTACTGCGGATCATCATGATCAGACGGGCGTCGGGCAGAGCGTGGGCCATGGACACGAAATTGTACTGACCGCCGACCCCGGAGATCACGGTGCCGTTTTCAAGGCCGTCGGAGCAGACATTTCCCAGGATACTCAGAATCATCCCGGCGTTCACAAACCGTGCGTTTTTGCGCTGAAGGGCCCGAAGACGTTCATCGCCGTAAAGCTGGTTGACCTTGGCCACCCCGGTCATCTCGAACTGCCTGCGTTCATCCTCGTTCATGGCCCTTAATTCCTCATAAAAGCCCTTGGAGCCGATGAAGAACCCGCCATGGATCAGGACCCCGTTTTTCAGACGGTCCCCCCGGCATTGTTCGGCCACCTTCCGCCTGTTCTCCTCATCCCTGAAATCGGCAGACCAGGAGGCCTTGCCGTTGACGATCCGATAATCCCTGTAATCAAGATCCTCACGAAAAATGCCGAAGCGTTTCAGGGTCCGGAAGCCGTCTTCGGTCAGGACCGGACTGTAGGGCTTCTGCTGAAGAAGAATGTCCACGGCCTCCGGCGTGAGTGTTTCATCGAGTCCGCCCTCGTTGATCAGTTTCTGGATGGAGGCATCGTCGTAGACCCGCCGCTTGATGATGCCTGCCTTGTAAAGGTTGATAAAGACCTCCACCAGCATTTCCGTGGCGCCGTAGAGGCCCTGGTCAAAGGCATCCCTGCCGCCCACCTGGTCGATGACGGACCCGAATTTTTCATCGATGCCCGAGGAGGAAAGAAAACGCCGGTAAACCGCAGGACGGCTGTGGCGCAGGATCAGGGCATTTGCGATGGCATCGCCCAGGGTGCCGATCCCGATCTGAAGGGTTCCTCCGTCCTTGACGAGGCTGCTCACATGCATGCCGATCATATGATCCTGAACACTTACCGACGCCCGGGGCACACTGAACAGGGGCAGATGGTAGGCCTCGTCTTCGAGGATCATGTGAAACCGTTCGGGCCCGGTCACGGCGTCGCCGTACATGAAGGGCAGGTTCCGGTTCACATGACCGATATGAACCGCGGGCTTCCCCGCCCGGCTCTGTTCCATCATGTAGTCGGTCAGTTCCCCGATGTCGGCATTGCAGCTGTCACTGTAAAACACCTGCCCGCCCTCTTCCCGCTTGGCGACCTGGTGGCAGTATACGTTGATGCCGTTTCGAATCAGATCGCGGACCACGTGGGTGTAGTTCGAACTGACGTATTCCTGCTGGGCCCTGGGCACATTGACGAAACTTCCGGCCTTGCAGAAGAATTCCCGGACCGAGACATTTGCCGGCAGGGCGTTTCGACGAAGATCCACCATGTAATCGAAATCGGGAATCCCGTTCCAGATGCGGCCCACCAGGGGCTCCATCATCCTCCGTTCGAGATCGCTTTTCCAGCCCGGCTTTTCAAGGGCCAGGGCGGTGATGATGGTCAGGTTGACGGAGGGGTCCTGTTTGGCCCGCCGGTACAGTTCGTTGATCACCGGATGGGATTTGCCCAATGCCAGGGGCATCCCGAACACAATGGTTTTTCCCACACGGCGGATCATCTCATCCACGCAGGCTGTGACATCGTTGTAATACAAGGGTTTCGATTGATCCATCGTTCCTGATCCTTTCGTCTGAACGGTTGAATGGCCGCTCCGGTAACGGGTGTTCCGAAGCGTAACGCTGTTCAGATACTTACCCTGTTTCAAAAAAGGAAAAAATCCGGTGATGACCGTATTGGCCGTCGGTCGGACGCCGAGGGTTGGATAGGTCAAACGCCTAGGCGGTTTCGATGTGGTTGATTTTTTCGTTACGACAGGATAGGTTAAATAACCCTTAATAATTATCCAGGCATGTTTTCATTCTTTCAGTCTCACAGTCATTAATAAACATCTATGGTCAGCGGGAGGCGAATTGATGACCTCCATTAAGACTCCGAAAATCAAAAAAGCCGCCAGGCCATCGAAGGGGAATGACGACATACTCCAACCCTTTCTGACCGTCTTGGACGTCATACTTAATTCACTGAGAGAGCCTCTGCTTCTCCTTGATCACGAACTTAAGATCATCAAGGCCAACCAGGCCTTCTACCAGGCCTTTGACGTCAAGCCTGAACAAACGGCGGGTGTTATGATCTACGATTTGGGAAACCGTCAGTGGGACATTCCCGCCTTGCGGAAACTGCTTGAAGAAATACTTCCCTTGAATACCCAGTTCAATGACTATGAAGTGGAACACAACTTCGAAACCATCGGTCACAGAATCATGCATTTAAATGCACGGCGTTTTTACGACAAACCGGACGGGGTTCGAATGATCCTGTTGTCCATCGCAGATGTAACTGAACGGGAACACCATAAACGCAATCTCGAAGAGCTTGTCAGAAAACGAACGATGGAACTCGTATCGGCACGGGAAGATGCGGAAAAAGGTAAAGTCATCGCCGAAAAAGCCCTGCACGAAATCAAAAAACTGAAAAACCAGCTTGAAGCCGAGAGAGCCTACCTCCAGGAGGAAATCAAACTGGAGTACAACCATGAAAACATCATCGGGCAGAGCGACGCAATCACATATGTACTTTATAAAATCGAACAAATAGCACGAACTGACACCAACGTGTTGGTTCTCGGTGAAACGGGCACCGGAAAGGAACTGGTGGCTCGGGCCATTCACGCCCTCAGCCATCGGAACAACAGGGCACTTGTCAAAGTTAACTGCTCAACCCTGCCCGCCAACCTCATTGAAAGTGAATTGTTCGGCCATGAAAAAGGGGCGTTCACCGGGGCGATGGAAAGGCATCTGGGCCGATTTGAGATCGCCGACGGAGCGACGATTTTTCTCGATGAAATCGGCGAGCTGCCCCTGGAACTCCAGCCCAAGCTGCTTCGGGTGATTCAGGACGGTGAATTCGAACGCCTGGGCGGCTCGCGAACCATCACCGTCAATGCCCGAATCATCGCCGCCACCAACCGGAATCTGGAAGAAGAGACCCACAGGGGACGATTTCGGGACGATCTCTGGTATCGTATCAATGTGTTTCCCATCACCATGCCGCCCCTCCGGGACCGCACCGAGGACATCCCTCTCCTTGTGGATTATTATGTCAGGCGAATCGCCAAGCGCCTGGGCAAATCCATCGGCATCATTCCGGCCGGCGTGATGCAGGATCTGAAGGCCTATCACTGGCCGGGCAACATCCGTGAACTCGAAAACGTCCTCGAGCGTGCGGTGATCAACTCGTCGGGACCCAAGCTCCACCTGGCCGATAACCTGAATATCCCCTTCAGCAGCCTGAAAAATGACCACAAAACCCTGGAAGCGATCGAGCGTGACCACATTCTCCGGGTTCTTGAACAGACCCGATGGAAAGTGAGCGGAAAAAACAGCGCATCGGAAATCCTGGGTCTTAACCGAAGCACCCTTCGGGCTCGTATGCGGAAGCTCCACATCGACCGTCCCTGATGGTTCCGACGGGCCTTGGCCGTCGGTCATATGTGACCGATTGGACACATGTGACCAGAAAAGACTCCGGCCAACACCAGTCCGACCCCTTCCATCCCCCGGATTCCAGCACATAAGGCCATGATACGACCCTGGCATGAAGATTGAAATACTGTCAGTTTGAATCGTCCGTGTGCCTTCCCTTGTCACCCCCCATGCACAGGTCAATGTTTCATGCTGAAAACAATGAGAGGCCGTTCATATGATCATCCTCAGAATAACCATCAACGTCATTCCTGAAAAATATCAGGAAATGCATCAAACCCTGATGTCAATGGTTGAATCACCCGAAGGGGGTTACGGCGGCCTGAGTTTTGGCGTTTATTGCGATATCGGAAACAAATATCGGTTCACCCTAATTTCGGAATGGCAGGATCGAGATACCCTGACTCATTTCCTGAAATCCGACCGGTTCAGCGTGATTCTCGGAACCCGGACCCTTTTGAGGGAGTCACTTGGCCTGACCATCCTGACCGTCCTCGACAGTGAAGGTCTGGAAACGGTTAAAAACATCAGAAATACAAAAATTTATGGAGAACAATATAATGAAGATCCTTATGATATATCCCAAATTCCCTGAAACCTTCTGGTCATTTACCTACGCCCTGAGTTTCGTCGGGAAAAAAGCAGCGTTCCCCCCACTGGGATTGCTCACCGTGGCGGCCCTGTTGCCCGAAGACTGGCCGAAACGGCTGGTGGATCTCAATGTGAACTCGTTAAGTGACAAGGATCTGGCCTGGGCCGACATGGTCTTCATCGGCGGCATGGCCGTACAGCGCGCATCGGCCCGTGCTGTCATCGCCCGCTGCAAGGCCATGTCTGTCACGGTGGTGGCCGGGGGACCGCTGTTCACGTCGGAGCCCGATGACTTTCCCGACGTGGACCACCTGGTTCTCGATGAGGCGGAGTTGACCCTTCCTCGTTTTCTGGCCGATCTTGAACGGAAAAAACCAAAACGAATCTACCGGTCCGAAGGCTTTTGCGATATGTCAATGACCCCGGTTCCTCTGTGGTCGCTGGTTAAAATGAAGCGCTATGCCGCTATGAGTCTCCAGTTTTCACGGGGCTGTCCCTTTAACTGTGAATTCTGCAACGTGACCGCCCTGTTCGGCCACCGGCCCCGTATCAAAACTCCGGAGCAGATCATTGCAGAGCTTGACGGGATTTATCGATCCGGCTGGCGCAACAGCATTTTTTTTGTCGACGATAACTTCATCGGTAACACCGCTTACCTCAAAGCCTGTCTCCTGCCGGCCCTGATCGACTGGCACAAAGACAAGAAAGGATGCGTGTTTTTCACCGAAGCCTCGATCAACCTGGCCGATGACCCCGAACTTCTGTCGATGATGGTGAAGGCCGGTTTCGATACGGTTTTCATCGGAATCGAGTCACCCGACGAGGTCTGCCTGACCGAATGCCATAAAAGTCAGAATAAAAACAGAAATCTCCTTGAAAGCGTGTCTGTCATTCATCGTTCGGGATTGCAGGTGATGGGCGGGTTCATCGTAGGGTTTGACAATGACAAGCCTTCGATTTTTCAGCGCCAGATCGATTTTATTCAGAAAAGCGGTATTGTGACGGCCATGGTGGGCATGCTCCAGGCCCCTCCGGGCACACGCCTGTTTGATCGTCTTCAGCGGGAAAGCCGGGTGACTCAAACATTTTCCGGCGATAATGTGGACGGCTCTACCAACATTATCCCAAAGATGGGAATGGAACGCCTTTCGAATGGCTACCGTGCGATTCTCAAACAGATCTATTCCCCAAAAAACTATTATCAGAGGGTTATCACCCTGCTCAAGGAGCTTAAACCGCCCGAAATCAACCAGCCACTCAATGTGCAGCGGTTTCTGTCGATGTTCCGGTCCGGAATTCGGCTCGGAGTCTTGGGGAAAGAACGATTCCATTATTGGAAACTGCTGTTCTGGGCGCTGTTGCACAAACCCAAGCTGATGCCGGTGGCCATCACCTTGTCCATCTATGGCTACCACTACCGAAGGATCTGTGAACGGCATTTCAATTTAAAACCGATGCATGGCTTTAAGACAAGGATAACGGTATGAAATTATTCAATATCAATAAACAGATCGAGAAAAAGGCAAAAACCGTCTATCCTGAAACGATACCATCGCAGTATGATCAGAAGCGTGTCGTTTATCAAGGAGGAGCGAACATGAAAATCAACAGGAGGAGCATCGATGTCCGCCGCCTGGCCGCCGTGTTGAAGCACTTGAATGACATCATCACCATTCAGGATCTAAACGGAAGGCTTCTGGCATGGAACAAAAGCGCCGAGCGCTTGTACGGATATACTGAATCAGAAGCACTCACGATGAATATCTCACAACTGATTCCTGAAGGCAGTCAACCAAATGGCCTGGCCTACATCGATCCATCTGACCCCAAAGGGCATGCCGATTCATTTGAATGCCAAAGGCTAACAAAAAGCGGTGACATTATAGATATATGGATTGTGACCACATATTTGAAAGACGATTATGGCAACATTGATTCCATTGCCACAACAGAGAGGGACATAACCCGGATTAAAACCCAATTGATTATACAAGAAAAAGAATTGAAGACACTGAAGGGGTTACTGCCTATCTGCGCTAATTGCAAAGAGATCAGAGACGATGAGGGTTACTGGCATCAAATCGAAAGCTACATAAGGGATCATTCCGAAGCTACGTTCACGCATAGCCTGTGTCCCAAATGTATTGAAGCATTGTATCCCGAATTTAATCTGACGAAAAATCAGGAATAAGAATAATGGGATGAATTCCATACGTGGCTTGACAAGATGCCAAATACCCCAAGGAAATAACGGAGAAAAAAATAAAAGGCACAAAAAAATTATGAAAAATCAAATAAAAACAGATAGTATGGAACAGTTGCTTTCTGATGCCGACAAACTCATTCAACAGATCCATTCCGATGTGATAAAGGAAATAGATGAAAACAGCCGCCTGCAATTTGACATTCACTGTCTTCAATTGGAAAGAATCAAATCAGAAATGCACGAAAAAAAATAAAAAAAACTCATTCCAGCGCCGAGGGTATTCACGAAGCCATTCTGGACATTGTCAAGTCGATGCAGGATTGGAAAAAAAAAACGCCTCTGATGGACCGTTGCTGTTGACAAAGGTCTTACGGGCTGCGCAAGGTCCTCATTTTAATTAATTCTGTGGCCGCAAAGTTTACAGAAGCGGGCGTCGGGGTCGTGGAGGGTGCTGCCGCAGCCGGGGCAGACCCGGAAGGGTTTGGCCTGATCCCCGATGGCCCGGGTCAGTTCGGCGGTGACGATGCCGGTGGGGATGGCGATGATGCCAAAGCCCAGAATCATCACCACGGTGGCCAGGGCCTGACCCAGTCCGGTCTGGGGGGAAATATCGCCGTAGCCCACGGTGGTCAGGGTCACCACGGCCCAGTAGACGCTGATGGGAATGCTGGTAAACCCGTTGGCCTTCCCCTCGATAATGTACATCAAAGCACCGATGATGGTGACAATGGTCAGAACGCTGAAGATAAAGACGATGATCTTGCGCCGGCTGGCGGAAAGGGCTTTGATGAGCAGTTCGGCTTCACCGATGTACTGGGCCAGCTTCAGCACCCGGAACACCCTCAGGACCCTCAGGACACGAATAACCAGAAGATATTGGCCGCCGGGAAAGAACAAGCCGATGTAGGTGGGAATGGTGGCCAGAAAATCGATGATGCCGAAAAAGCTCAGCGCATACCGAAGGGGCTTTGCCACCGTGATCAGACGGACGATATACTCCACCGTGAACAGCCCCGTGAAAAACCACTCGGCGGCTACAAAAAAAGGCCTGTAGGCCGCGGCATAGCTTTCGATGCTGTCCAGCATGACCACCAGCACACTGGCCAGAATGCTGATGATCAGAAGGATATCGAACAGCTTGCCGGCAAAGGTGTCCGATTCGAAAATAATCTGCTCGACGGTTTTCTTCAAATCCTTCATATCGACCTACCCCTTTGGACTCCGGCTCCATTCGATGGCCCGTTTCATCAAATCCGGTGAATTCTTCACATGCAGTTTGCGCTTGATGTATTCCCGATAGCTGCCCACGGTTTTTACGCTGACACCCAAAATATCTGCGATGTCCTTGCGTCCGTACCCCTTGCCGATCAGCTGGAACACTTCCAGCTCCCGGTCGGACAGGGTAGTCACCGGGTCACCGGACGCCTCGGATTTTTTCCCGGCCAGGCCGATAAGGGCGCTGATCACATCGTGGCTCGCATAGATTTTCCCGGCCAGCACATGACGGATGGCACCGGTGACGTTGGCGGTCATCTCCTCTTTCATAATGTAGCCCCGGGCGCCTGCCTTGAGGGCCCTCTCGGCGTAAAGGGATTCGTCGTGCATGGACACCACCAGAATCGGCAGCGTCTCGTCTTTTTCGTGGAGATCCCGAATCAGTTCCAGCCCGCTCTTGTCCTTGAGGGTGATGTCCACGATGACCATGTCGGGCCGGGCCTTTTCGATGGCCCGTTTGGCCTCGTTCACGTCTTCGGCTTCTCCGCAGACCGTCATGTCCGCCTCCTCGTTGATCAGCTGGGACAGACCTTTGCGGAAGACCGGATGGTCGTCTACGATAAATATTCGCGATTGATTCGGCATATGACCCGCGTTCCTTTGTTCAAAGCGCTTCGAATCGTAAGATCCGCTTTGATGTTTTTCGCCCGGTATCCCATGATCGACAACCCAAGACCGCCTGCGGGCCGACTGTCCGACATGCCGCAGCCGTTGTCGGCCACCACCAGGCAAAGGGCGTCATTGACGGAAAGAAGGGTGATTTTCACCCGGCCGGCCCGGCCGTGGCGCAGGGCGTTGTTCACGGCCTCCTGGACGATATGATAAAGATTCGTGGCCACGGCGTTGTTTTTGACGGCAAGGGAGGTCAGGCAGTTGAACCGGCAGGTGACGCCGAACACCTTCTCCACGTGATCGGCGAACTCGTTCAGGGAGGATGAAAGCCCTCCCTGTTCCATGTTGACCGGACACAGCCCCTTGGCCAGGCTTCGGGTTTTGGCCGTGGCCTGGCGGATCAGGCCCACGATTTCATCGGCCCGGTGGGTTTCGGGATGGTTTTCGGCGGAAAGCCGTTGGCGCAACAGGGACGACAGGGCTTCGATGCCCACCAGGTGCTGGCCCAGATCATCATGGAGATCGGACCCGATCTTGCGGCGTTCGGCCTCGCTGATCCGAAGGATTTCATCCTCGGCCCGCCGCCTCTCGGTGATGTCCCTCACCGAGGCCACACTCTGACGGGAACCCGGGATCAGGGCCACGGTCATCATGGCGATCTTGTTGTCCCGCCACTTGTTCCTCAGGCGGCATTCGTAATTCCGGGGCACCTTGTCCGGCATCTCCCTGCGTTTTTCGTGGTACTGTTTCATCATCTGGACATCCACGTCCTCGATAAATTCGGTCCAGACCCGTTTGCCCTCGATCTCCGCCTTGGAAAACCCCGACAGCTTCTCGAATTCGGTGTTGACCATGGAAATGGTTTTATCGTCGTCGATCACGATGGTGGCCGTTCCGGTGGTTTCAAAAATCGTCCGGTATTTTTCCCTGGATTCGAGCAACGCGGCGTTCTGCGCCTTCAGTTCGCGAATCTCCTTCTCCAGTGCATGAATTGTCTGATCGGCTTCCCCTTTGTTGTTTGCGGCCATATCCCTTTTCCTTTTAACGAAACCCGTGTCGCCACAGTGGTGTCCTGTGTTTTTAACACAGGCCGAAGGGGTCTGTCATCAGTGCATTTCAAGGGATAGTACGGAATCGTCGCAAAAGCCGTAAGGATAAATAGGGTTTACCATTTCGGCCATATGGCGTAACGTCCAAAGAAACGGCTCATAACAGGGCACATTCTTCACAGACCAAAGACGGAGGCGACCGATGAATACCTACACAATCCATCCCCTGGTCATGGGGACCAAGGTGTTCGACAAAAGCATGATGACCTATCAGTACAACAACGGCATTCCGTTTACCATTCCCATCTACTGCTGGTACCTGGAGGGAGGAGATAAAACCATTCTCGTGGACACGGGTGAAATGAGCCCCATCATATCCCGGGACCGGGAAGAGGCCATCGGCGGGAAGATCTACACCTTTGAAGAGGGGCTTGCCCGGTGGGGGCTCACGCCCGAAGACATCGACATCGTCATTCACACCCATCTTCACAACGATCACTGCGAAAACGACTACAAATGTGTGAACGCCGAATTCTTCGTTCACGAAAAGGAACTCGAACGCATCCACAACCCCCACCCTCTGGATTACCGTTATCTGGAGGACTACATCGATGAGGTGGAGGAAAACGGACAGATCCGCCTTGTCCGGGAGGACATGGACATCGTGCCGGGCATCCGGGTGATCCACACGCCGGTCCACACCGACGGCGGCCTGACCGTCCTCGTCGATACCCCTTCGGGCAAAGCCGCCATCACGGGATTCTGTGTAATCAACGAAAATTTCAATCCCCCAACGGAAATCCGGGCCATGGAAATGGCGGTGATCCCGCCGGGGACCCATGTCAACGTCTACGAGGCCTACGATATCATGCTCAAGGTAAAGGACATGGCCGACATCCTGATTCCCCTGCACGAACCGGCTTTCGCCGCCATGGACACCATACCCTGAGGAGGCAGCATGACCATCACATTCACGCCCATCGGCCATGCCCGAACCGACGCGACGACTGTGCCGCGGCACTGGTCGGTGTCCGAGGTGGAAGGCCGCCTCGAAATCGACCCGGCCTTCGCACCGGGACTTGACGACATCGCCGTGGGCGATCGCATCGTGGTACTGTTTCATTTTCACAAAAGCCCTGGGTTCAGGCCGGACAATCTCTTTCAGACCCCACCGAACCGAAAGGCCCCCCGGGGCGTGTTCAGCATCTGCTCGCCCATCCGCCCCAACGCCATCGGCATGAGCGTTCTGACGGTGCTGGCCAAAAGCGGGGGAACCCTTACGGTCCGGGGCATCGACATGATCGATAACACCCCCATCCTCGACATCAAGCCCTGGATCACCGGCGAGCACGACTGCCCCAGTGCGGGGCAGGCTTAAAACTCTGATGGACATTTAATATATTGATATAATGAAAAATATTGATTTAATGAAATTATTTTATCTTTGCGCTACAATGCTGATTCTCTTGAATTCTGGCACTGGATGTACATCAAAACATCGTATTTATTTATTAAATATCGGTAATGATGTTGCCTTTATTAAACCTACTGATGGGATCAGAATTCTTAAAATTGACGACACACGATTAAATATTATACCTGATGGTTACATGGCATTGGGAATAGGTAAACCAAAGTATTCCAGTGTTTCAATCAATCCAGGTCATCATAAAGTGGTTGTCGACGTAGAATATTTCAGAGAGGGCGCTGTATTTTTCCTTGATGCAGATTTTAAAAAGAACACGCTATATTATGTAAAATTCAAAGTTATAAAACGTGTTGAAGGGGAAAATGCATGGGTTCTTGATGTTTGGATAGAAGACTCAACCAATAAACACGTCGTCAGTAAAATTGTTAAGAATATTTAGAGGCTGTTTCATCGCCGAACGAATGGGTTCAGGGGATTGCTTTCAGCTGAACTCCAAGCATAGCGAAAGCGTGCCCATCACACGAACAACGAAAATTTATAGGCAACCCATCATGATCTTAAAATAATGGCATTGGGTTGGTTATGGCTTTGGCTTTGTCGATGTGTCTATAAGGTGAGGGTTTTTCCCTTGAGAAAAGCCTCAGGTTTATTAACCACCCGTTCGCTGCGCTCACTTAAGAACATGAAGGGCCACGAAGAAAAACCCACTATTTACAAGCTTCTTCGTGCCCTTCAGTGAGCAACGCGAACGGGTGGTTTAACAATAGGATGATCACCTCCATCTTGAGGGAGGTGACGATAATATTCTTTAAAATTATGACGGCGTATTGTTGTTCACAATGCCCACTTCCTCGAAGGTCTTGATCTCCGCAAGAATCCGTGTGGCCGCATCCAGAAGTTCCATGGCGATGGCGGCGCCGGTGCCCTCACCCAGTCGGAAACCCAGATCCAGCAAGGGATCGAATCCGAGCCGCTCATGCATGAACCGATGCCCCACCTCCACGGAGCGGTGGCTGGGGAACAGGTAATCTTTGGCCGCTGGCGCCAGTTCACAGGCCACCAGGGCTCCGGCTGTGGAAATCAGGCCGTCGCAGACCACGGGAATGCCGTGACGGGCCGCGCCGATCACCAGGCCGGCCAGGCCGCCGATCTCGAACCCGCCGACCTTGGCCAGCACGTCCAGGGCGTCTGCAGGGTCAGGCTGATGACGCGCAAGGGCCTGTTCGATGACCCTGATTTTATTGGAAAGCGCCGCATCGTCAATGCCGGTGCCCCGACCGGTGAGCCGGTCCACGGCGATGCCGGAAAAGGCCGCGATGATGGCCGACGAGGGCGTGGTGTTGCCGATGCCCATGTCCCCGGTGCCCAGCATATCCACCTTCCCTTCGGCCATGAGGCTGTCCACGATCTCAATCCCCGCTTCGATGGAGCTGATGGCCTGATCCCGGGTCATGGCGGGTTCCACCGCAAAGTTTTGGGTGCCTTTGGCCACTTTTTTATGAAAAATCGGCAGGGACGGATCGAAATCCGCGCAAACCCCCAGGTCGGCCACCCGGACCTCGGCCCCGGCATGGCGGGCCAGTACGCTGATCGAGGCCCCGCCGCCGACAAAATTGTAAACCATCTGAGCCGTCACTTCCTGGGGGAAAAGACTGACCCCTTCGGCCACAACCCCGTGGTCGCCGGCACAGGTCACCAGGACTTTCCGCGTCAGGCGCACATCCAGGGTTTTATGAATCGCGGCCAGACGGGCCGAAAGGGGTTCAAGCCGTCCCAGACTGCCCGCGGGCCGGGCCTGGTTGGCCAGACGATCGAGGGCCGTCTCGAGAAAGGTCCGGTCCGGGGGGATAATCGCATCGATGGTTCTGTTTAAAAACGTCATGGTCACCTCGTCATGTTGAAAAAACGCGGGGCTCACGCCCCGCTGTGGTTGAAGGGTTTAAGATCAGGCCGATGCCGCCGCTGACGGCGGGTCCGTCTGACAGGCATCGGTCTTGGCGGCTGAAATGTCTCCGCCGAACACCTGCATGCCCTTTTTCATGGCGCAGAAATCGCCGCACATGGTGCAGGTTTCCTTCTGCCCGGGCAGGCGGCTCTGCCGGATGGCCCGGGCCGTGTCTGGAAACATCAGAAGAGTCTCCAGATCATCCCAGCGCATGTCCCGCCGGGCCATGGCCGCCTGTTTTTCCCGCTCCCGACGCTGAGGGTCCCGGGCCACATCACCGATACGCACGGCCAGACGGGTGGTCCTCACCCCTTCCCGCACATCGGCCTCGTTCGGCAGAGCGAGATGCTCGGCCGGAGTGATGTAACAGACCAGATCCGCCCCGTAACGAGCCGAATGGGCCGCACCGATGGCGGATACCACATGATCGTACCCTGCCCCGGTATCCAGGGGAAGCGGTCCCAGCACATAATACGGCGCATTGCCGCTCATCTTTTTTTCAAGAAGAATGTTTGCCTCGATTTCATCCAGAGGCACATGGCCCGGCCCTTCGACCATCATCTGACAGCCCATGTCCCGGCCCAGTTCGGCCAGTTCGCAGTTGATGATCATCTCGGCCATCTGGGCACGGTCATGGCTGTCGTGGATGGCCCCGGCCCGAATGCCGTTGCCCAGAGACAGGACGGCGTCATACTTCTTCATCAGGGCGCAGACCCGGTCAAACTGTTCGTACAGCGGATTTTCCCGGTTGTTCTGATCCATCCACGCCACCATGAAGGTGCCGCCCTTGGACACCAGACCGCCGTACCTGTACCCCTGCTTTCTAAGGCGCTCGATGGTGTAGCGGTTGATGCCGCAGTGAATGGCCATGAAGCTCAGGCCGTCGTCGAGCTGGCGCTCGATCAGGTCGAACAGATACTCCGGGTCCAGCCGGGAGGGATTCCGGTAGGTGCGGGCCGCCTCGCTGAACGCCTGATACAGGGGAACGTTCCCCACGGGCAGCGAGCAGTTGGCCAGCACGGACCGCCGGATCAGGTCCAGATCCCCGCCCGCAGACAGCTCCATCAAACTGTCGGCCCCCTCTTCCTCGGCGGCCCGGGCTTTTCGGATTTCCGCCTCAACGTCGCAGATATCCGACGAGGTGCCGATGGAGGCGTTGACCTTGGTGCGAAGGCCGGTTCCGATCCCCACCGCTTTCTGGTGGGGACGAGCGGCATGGCTCAGAATAACGATTTCACCCCGGGCCACATGATCGCGAATGATCTCCGCATCCACGTTTTCATCCATGGCCACCTGGTGCATCTGGGGGGTGATGATGCCCTCGCGGGCACGCTCAAGTTGGGTTTTCATCACACAGCTCCTTTTGTTTTCCGCCCCCCGGAAACAAAAAAGGCTCCGGAAGGCATGATACCTTCTCGGAACCCTTTACCATCGAGCCCCAACATCGGCTTTTCTGCACGTCTTCTGACTTCCGGTCTTCCCCGTTGCACCTTCCCGATACCCGTGGGTATCAGTGGCTGCCCATGAGATCCTGAGCCTGAACGGTTTGTCACCCGGTTACAGCGGCGGGTCCGTCACGGATTTTCACCGTGTTCCGTTTGCAAAAAAGCGTTTGGATGAAACAATGCGAAATACATACCCCAAGGCCGCGGCATCGTCAAGAACGGAAAAAATGTCATCATTGATGATCTCGTAAAAAAAAGTTTTTGGACGGCTTCGTAAAATGTTCGAGATCAAGGCTTGCGAAGACCGAGGAATGAGGCGTACTTAGGGTACGCCGCAGTGACGAGGGATGACGCGTAACGCAGATATCGGACGTTTTACGAAGCCGCCATCCGGCTAGTGCAGAATATTCTGAAGCTTCAGAAATCGAATCACGTGGCGGTATAAAAACGGATGGACGCGGAACAGGCCCTCCTCCTGCTGAAGGATGCCCATGCGGGTCAGATTCTGAAGCGCGAGCCTGCTTTTATCCGCGGACTGGCGAAAAACGGCGGCGTGGTCGTCGATGGTAAGGGTGTCATGCTGAACAATGGCCCCCAGGGTGAAGCGGTCTTCGGTATTCAGATGCGACAGAAAGGTGACGTTGAACTGCACCTGGGAGGCCAGACGCAATTCATGCTCCTCGATACTCTGGATGGAACGCAGCCAGAACAAAATGGCCACGGAAATATTGCCCGATGCCACCGACTGGATCTGATCGAAGAATTTTTTTCTTAAGTAGGCCTGACGGTCCGTTTCGGATGACAGTTTCCGAAACGGACGGCTCATCCTGACGACACGGGAAATGAGAAACTTCAACTGATAGCCGGTCATCCGGTGACGGCTTAAAATCATGGATTCGATGTCCTCGCCGGAAAAGGGCTTGAGGGTCACGACCCGATCAAAGGCCCGTGACAGGTCGGCGGCCTTGTCCAGGTATTCCCAGCCGTAGAGGGTGCAGGAACACACCCAGGCCACCCGGCTGCGGGTATGATTGATCAGGGCCGCGAACTGATCGAGAAGATCAAATCCGTCCATGGTTTTCAAAAACAGCTTCTGAAGGTTTTCGACGACAAGGGCCGGAGGCTTGCCGTCGGACATCAGAAATTCACAAAGATCGTCCAGGGTGTCAAAGGGCTTGTCCGGTCGAAGCGGATGAAAGATTGCAGGCAGATCGGCCGTGTCATGCAGCGTTTCTTTGAGGTTCAGCACGTGAACGGTTCGATGCTTGGACCATTCGGGGGTGAGCATGTTGATCAGGGTTGTTTTGCCGCTTCCCCGCTCGCCCACCAGGGCGCAGGCCATCCCTCCGGACGTGTCCAGGGCGGCCATGTCATCCGTCAGGGTTTTGCGCTCGGCCTCACGGCCGTAAAACAGTCGGTCATCGGTCAGGGGTTCGATCTGAAAGAGCTGCTGATACACAAAGGGCAGGGCTTTTAGTTTCTCGGCGGTCTCAATCAGAAACTGGGTGAACTGGATGGTACTGTCTTCGTCGGGAGGTGAAAATCCGAGATTGATCCTTACGTCCTGATACCATTCCCTGCCCTTTTCCCATGCTTTACGCCCTTGGGCCCGGAGGGCTTTCATCTTCCGGCCGACCCATGCGGCCAGATCATGGACCATCCGTTTCAGACGGCCCGCAGCCTTGGCCTTGGCCAGTTTCAATTTCAAGGCAATGAGTTTCTCATTGTCGAGAAGTTTCTGGATCTGCACAATCCAGCCGTAGGCAATTTCACCCAAGTCTGCCCCGATGCTGTCCGGCAGGCCCCGAACCTGGTCCATCAGTTCGTTCAGCTGCCGGATGCTGCGGTCGATGCCTTCGACGACCATCTGATAGGCTTCCTCCGTATAATCTTCCTTATCCAGCAGGGCAAAGGAGGATTCGAGGTTAAACTCGACGACCTCCCGAATATCGTTCATGCCGTTTACGGTATCGTCCAGCCGAATGCGAAGGCCCTGCTGAAACGTGTCAAGCCGGGCTTGAAAGGCGATCAGAAATTCTTCGGTGAACAGCTCACGGATTGGAATCTCGGCCGTCTCGGACTGGGGCGGGATATGGTCGTCCCGTTTTTTGAACACCACGTGGTTTTCAGCCAGATTATTCGCCTTGTCCCGGGCCAGACGGCTAAGGGCAGACAGGTCCTGGCCGATTCCCGAACCGAGAACCCGGTTGGCGATGGCCGGAAGCAGTTCCCGGCGGAAATCCCGGACCAGGGTCCGGCTTTCCTGAATCATGGTTTTCTTGAGATGCCATTCCCCGGCCTGCTCCATGCCGCCTAAGCGCTGACGGGTTTTCATCAGGGTTTCCACGGCGTGTTCACACTGGGGAAGAATCCGGCCGGTGATCTTGCTCGACACCGACGCCAGAATTTCGAGGGTTTTTTTCGCCACCTGGACCTGAATGCGGCTCAGGGCGACATCATGGGTCCAGTCCCGTCCCTCCCCTTCAAAATGACGGACCCAAAGATCCTGGGCGTGGTTGAATGTCCGTCGCTGTCGGGCCTGGGCCTTGAGAAAGCGGCGGCGTCCATACCGGCCATGGGGCAGAACCGGCGTTCCTGAAAATTGGGCGGCATGGGCCCACTCGGTTTCAAAGGCGGCTGCAAAGGCGTCGAACCGCTCCAGCCATTCTGCTTTGACGGATTCAAGGGACGCTGAAAGCGCCGCCGGATCGAAGACGTCGGGTCCAGGCCCGGCCATCCGGGCCTGAACACGGTCATGCACGTCCCGAATCCAGTTGCTTTTTTCTTCGCCCAGGCCCAGAAAGCCCAGTGTGTGATCGCTCATGACCGCGTGAAGGGCCAACAGCCGGTCGGAGATCCGGGCCAGAAAAAGATCCATGCACCCGGAAATCAGATCGCTGTAAGGAATCAGAAAATGAAGCCTCAGAAAATGCTGAAGGTTCAGCACATGGGTCTGAGGCGACGGCGGTTTTTTTGTGGATCGGAACACATTGGCGGTAACCCGGCCGGCATGGCTCAGTGATCGACGGAGCCGCCTGAACGATTTATACGTCCTGATCCATTGGGAGTCCTTTGGACCGGGCTTGAAAAAATCATCGTTCCAGACCAGTTCATAGCTGCGGGGAAAGGTTCCGATCAAACGGTGAAAACGGTCCTGCCCTTCCTTGTCCAGTTCGACTCTGATCTCCGCAAGGGGCTTGAAATCGGATATCTCTTTCACGTGATCGAGAAAATCGTCGATGCGTGTCCATATGCGGCATAAAAGGTCTTCGGCCGACAGAGTATCGTCACCCTCGTCCGACTGGACGGATTGCCCGAGGAGCCGGGAAAAGGCCTCCAGATGCTCGGCACAGGGGGTGAGAAACCGATCGAAGGCCTCATCGAGAAACTGTCGACCTTCCGTAAGACAGGCCGAGACCACAGGATCCTTGGCATCGTTGGGTGTTTCACTCATGGGGCGTGTCCATTATAGTGGGAAGACAGGCCGGAGCCGTCAAGGGATTCGCGTCGTCCAGCAGGTTTTTACGGATCAGGGTTTCCACAATCAGCTCGGTCATGTCACCGGCAAAGGGGAATTCATACCGAATATCCAGAACGTAGGCCTTGACCCTCATTTTCAGCAGGGACCGTCCTTCGTGGATTTCATTTTTGAACACCACGACAATCGGCTTGTTCAGATAGATATAGCGGGACACAACGGCAGCCCGCCGGGCGATGGTTTTCAGAACAGAAAAATCAAGGCCGAGGGGCAGGTAGAGTTCGGCCACCACCTGGCAGTTGGACTCGCCGTTATTGGCGTTGGATACCGGCTGATTGACGATGTCGCTGTTGGGAATGGACACCACCGAATCGTCCGGGGTCACGATGCGCACCGAACGGAGTCCGATCTGAATCACCTCGCCGTAATGATCCCCGATCTGGATTTTATCGCCGGCCTGAAAGGGTCGGTCCATCAGAATCATCATGCCGCCGAACATGTTTTTGAGAATATCCTGGGACGAGAACCCGAGGGCGATACCGGCCGAGGCGGTCAGGGCCAGCAGGGTCTCGATGGGCGGAGCAAGGATACCGGCCACGATCACGTACATCACCCCGGTCCAACCCAGTACCCGGATAAAGGGAATAAGGCGCATGACCGCAAGCCGGAGATTGACCCATCGTTCCGCGATACGCTCCAGAATGCGCGAAACAAAGGCGATGACGTAGTAAGCCAGAACAATCACCACCACGGACCAGAGCAGCTTGGCGGCGCTCAGGGACCATTCCACCTTCGGCTTGGTTTGCGCAAGGGCCTCGGGAAGCCCCGATTTGGCGGCGGACTCCGATGGGACGGTCTCCGCGTCGGCACTCGCACCGGCATCCACAACCGAGATTTCGGTCCGGCCCGAAGGCTCTTCGGAAACGGGATCGACCGCTGCCGTCACGGCAACGCGGCAAAGGAGCATAACGATCAACAGCGCTGAAAAAACACATCGGCGTATCATCAAACGATCCCCTATCGGGTCACAGGACGGCGGGCAATGCGTCTTTACATTGCCGGAAGAAGCTTCGATGCCGTTAACTTAAAAAACATTCTCGTTGTCTCGCTGACGGGCACGCGTTGCTTTGCCCATCCTATGGGCGACACGATGTAGGATGGGCGAAGCAACGCGTGCCCATCAAACCCTAAGTTAATGATATTTTGTAATGAATGACTGAATACACAGGTTACTTAACCTACCACGCCATGCCCGTTGTGGCAAGCCCGGGTGTCATGCGTGCCAGGGCAATCGCATGTAACATTCGTTCACGTGCATGTTCACGTTCACGAGCACGAGCACGACAGGGCGAGACCGGCTCGACCGGCTCGTCCCACGCCAGTTGAATCATCTGACGGCGGCGGTCAACGTGTCGCCGGCCACCATCGTGCACGTGCTCGTGCTCGTGACCGTAAACGTGAACGGCATGAAGCCGTCCCGCAGGAAATAGATCATACTTGCGTTTGCCCTGGGGTGTCATGCGTGAAGCGAACGGGTGGTTGATGAAAGTGATTGATCTGAGATTCTCATTGACAAAAAGCAGAGATCCGGTTTAACACCATAGGCATTGTTGTCCAGGTGCTTCCATCGAAG
The DNA here is from genome assembly GCF_054657895.1 of Desulfatiferula olefinivorans. Classification (NCBI taxonomy): domain Bacteria; kingdom Pseudomonadati; phylum Thermodesulfobacteriota; class Desulfobacteria; order Desulfobacterales; family Desulfobacteraceae; genus Desulfatiferula; species Desulfatiferula olefinivorans. The sequence continues at coordinate 69,562 of NZ_BAAHXV010000023.1, forward strand.
CCGAACAGGGAATTCCGTGAAAAACGGGAACGGGCCCGCCGCTGTGACCGGGACGAACGCAGCACGATGCCACTGATCGTTAAAGGTCGGGAAGGCGCTGCAAGTAGGATGAACCGGAAGTCAGAAGACCTGCCTGGACGACGAACCTTAACCTCGCGGCAAGAGGAAGGTTCCATGTGATCTCAGGGTAAAAAAGGGATTCCCGGGTCGATATGTTTTCATATCGGCCTTTTTTTTTGCCTCGTCCGTGGTGTCCTCAATCTGTCGCACTATTGTTTCATTATCACTACAGGAGAGAGAAAAAAGATGAACAGAAAATGGTTGCTGGTGGGGCTTGTGCTGATCGCCACAGGGACTCCCGCCTTCGGAGACGATGCCGTTCACGAAATGGATCAGGTCGTGGTCACGGCAGGCCGGATCGAGGAAAAAAAAGCCGATGTGACCACCAACATCACGGTGATCACCGGGGAAGACATCAAAAAAACCGCAGCCCGTGATCTGGGGCAGCTGCTCAGCGAGCAGGGATTTCCCATCCGGAAATATCCCGGTAGCCTGACGGCCGTTTCGGTTCGCGGGTTTCGAACCGAAACCCACGGCAACGACCTGGCCGGTCATGTGCTGATTCTCATTGACGGCAGACGGGCCGGGAACGGCAATGTGTCCCAGCTCCTGATCGACAATGTGGAGCGCATCGAGATCATCCGGGGCCCCGGATCGGTGCAGTACGGGTCCTCGGCCATGGGCGGGGTGATCAACGTGATCACGAAAAAAGGCAGCGGCCGTCCCACCCTCTTTGTTGAGGAAACCCTGGGCAGTTTTGAGTATCAGAAGACCGGCTTTGGCGGATCGGGCAGCATGGGTCCGGTGGATCTTTCCTTTTCCGCCTCCCGGGAAAGCCAGGAAGCCTACACCACCTCCAAAAACATCCTGTACAACAACACCGGCGTCGACCGGGAGGACCGGATCTCAGCCGGACTGGGCTGGACCTTTCTGCCCGGTCACCGGGTATCGTTTACCTACACCGGATTTGACGGCGAAGGCATCGGACTGCCCGATGACTTCGTAAACAACGACCCGAACAATTACAAGGATTCGGAGCACACCACGATGGATCTGAACTACCAGGGACGTCTTGCAAGCGAGGCCCTGTCCTGGCAGGTCCGCCTGTTTGAGGGAAAAACCCGGCGGACGGATTACGATCCCAACGTCAGCGGCAGCGTTCCCGACTATTATCTCAGATCCGATCAGAAAGGGGCCCAGGCCCAGGTGACGGCGAGCCGGGCGAACGATCACCTGACCCTGGGGATTGACTGGGTCAATTACGAGGTCCGGTCGATTTACGACACAGGCGACAACACCTACGACAACCCCGCCGCCTTTGTGATGGCCAAGAAAAGCCTCCTTGACGACCGGCTGATTCTGTCTGTGGGCGGGCGTTACGACCAATACGAGGTCGAAGACGATGGGGGTCAAAGCGTTGACGACACCAACTGGTCCTCCAGCGCGGGCGCTTCGTACAAAATCGGGAAGACCCTGGTGACTCGATTCAACGTAGCCGAATCCTTCCGCATGCCCACCACCGAAGAACTTTACATGTACAGGGATTACGGAGCCTGGGGCATCTGGTCCGGCAACCCGGATCTGTCGCCGGAAAAAAGCCGGACCTGGGAAGCGGGTTTCGACGTGAAACGCGGCCCCGTGTCCGCCGGTGCCACCTATTTCTATTCGACCTTCGACGACTACATCACCTACGAGGAGAGTCTGCCCGGTCAGTACACCTATGCCAACCTGGAGGGAGCCACCCTCTCGGGCCTGGAAGCCAACCTGTCCTGGGACCTGGGGGAAACCTTCGCTCTCGAATCCGCCTTACGCCCGTTTATGTCCCTCACCTTTCTGACCGACTACACCGACGAGCAGAACGACCGGGATCTTCAGTACACTTCCGAATGGACCCTGGCCGGGGGTATCGAGTACATCCATCCTGAATCGGACTTTTCGAGCCGCCTCAACGTGTCCTATTTCAGCGAGCAGGACATCAACGACTACAACGGCACCGGCGACACGACCCTGGACAGCTACGCCGTGGCCGACCTGTCCATCGCCAAGGATCTTCTGGACTGGGGCAGCCGGGGCAAACTCTCAATCAAGGGCGACATCCAGAACCTGTTCAACCAGAACTACGCGGCGGTCCAGGGTTACCCCATGCCCGGGCGGGCCCTTTATATTTCCCTTAAATACACCTACTGATGCAGTCCCTGCGAGCTTGAAAGCAAATGGGCGCACACCGTGCGCCCATTTATTTTCACCGCCCCCGCCCTCTGCGTCACCCGTCCACCGCGTCCACTTCGTCCACGCTGTCCACCATGTCCACCCCAAAGCGTCGGCCCGACGGATCAGTGCTTGAAACTTCTCTGACCGGTAAACACCATGGTGGCACCCACCTCGTTGCAGGCCTCGATGCTCTGGTAATCGTTCAGGGAACCGCCGGAATGGATCACGGCGGACACGCCCTGGCGCAGGCCCACATCGACCCCGTCCCGGAAGGGAAAAAAGGCGTCGCTGACCATGGAGGAACCGATGAGCCCGCCCTTTTCCCGGGCCACGCGCTCGTCGATCAGGGCTTTTTTCTCGGGATCGGACAGGTCATGGTAGGCCATGTCATACGATTCATAGGCATACCGGTCGGACAGCTTGCGGTAGGCCTTGTCCACGGCAATTTCCGCGACGCCCACCCGATCCTGCTCACCGGTTCCGATGCCCACGGTCACCTGGTCCTTCACATAGATCACCGAATTGGACGTGATGCCGGATTCCACCAGCCAGCCGAACAGCATGTCCTCGTATTCGGCGTCGGTGGGTTTGCGGTTGATGGTGTACGTTTTCCCCTTGTAGTCACAATGGGCCAAAATCAGATCATTTCGGGTCCGGGCTTCGGGCACGAAGGAAAGCTGGGCCACGATGCCACCATCGATGAGGCTCTTCAGATCCACCACCCGCTCGCCCACGAAGCTCTGGAGCTTGTGGATGTTTCCGATACGGATCACCCGGAGGTTTTTCTTTTTGGCGAACAGGTCCATGACCCCTTCTTCAAAATCCGGTGCCACCACCACCTCGGCGTACTGGTTGGAAATCGCTTCGGCCGTGGCAAGATCAATGGCGCGGTTAAGGGCGATGCATCCGCCGAAGGCCGCCACCCGGTCTGCCATGTAGGCCGCCTCATAGGCCGCCGCAAGGGAATCCCGGCGGGCCACACCGCAGGGATTGTTGTGCTTGACGATCACCGCCGTGGGCCGGTCGGTAAAATAACGCAGAATATTGAGGGCGTTGTCCGTATCGGTCAGGTTGGTCTTGCCCGGATGCTTGCCCGACTGCAATAGTTCCACATCCGAGGCCAGATACCGGCCCGGCTGAATGGTTTTTACATCTCCGATGACCAAATTCCCGTTGACCAGTTTGTAAAGGGCCGCTTCCTGGCCGGGGTTTTCCCCGTAACGCAGACCCTTTCTGACCTGATCGATGGTCCAGGCCACCTTTTCATAGTACAGGGTCTGGCGTTTGTCGCCGTCCACGAAGGACAGTTCCATAGCCGGGGTGAAATGGTCGTCCATGATGGTTTTGTACATGTCTTTGAGATGGTCGGTCATAAAGAACTCCTGTAGCAGGCGGCGATGTCGTCAATCTGCCGTTCGGCCAGATAGTCGGAAATGGCCCGGTCGTAATCGGCCGTATGGGCGAAGGCTTTTCGGGCCAGCTCGAAACGCAGGGCAAGAGTGGTGCATCCCTCTTGGGCTTCGAGGGCGGCCAAAACCGCCGGATAATCCGAGGGATCGACCACCGAGGCCACCCGGATGAAATTCTTGGCCGATGCCCGCACCATGGTGGGCCCGCCGATGTCGATGTTGCTCCGGGCCGCTTCCGGGGTCACATCGGGGCTCGCCACCGTGTCCTTGAATGGATAGAGGTTCACCACCACCATGTCGATGGGCAGAGCCCCCGTGCGTTTGAGGTCGTCCTGGTGGTCGGCGTTGTAGGTCTCGGTCAGAAGGCCCAGATAGATCTTGAAATCCAGGGTTTTGACCAGACCGCCCTGGGTTTCGGGCTGGCCGGTATAATCGGACACCTGGGTCAGAAGGCGGTCCGCCTGATCCCCGAGGATCTCCCTGATTTTCCCGAAGGTCCCGCCCGTCGACAGAATCCGAACCTCGGGATTTACCCGGATCAGTCCCGGCACCAGCGTTTCGAGGCCGGTCTTGTCCGACACGCTGATCAGCACGGTCTTTATTTTCACCCGATCATCAATATGTTCCACGCGATTGGTTGTCATAATCATGTCCCGTCATTTAGAATCAAAAAAAGCGCATCCTAAAACACAGCCGCCGCTTCGTCAAGACATCAAAAAGGCATCAAAGCAAAACGTCTGTTCTTTTCAAACGCCAAAACCCATTTGTCCGGATTTTCAAAATCCGGTCCCCCGGAAGGGCCGCCGCAATAAAACCGGACAATCCGATCAATCCCCATCGATCAGGCGTCCCAGGCCGCCCAGTACCGAGCCTTCGCCCCGGCTGCTGCCGCCCGCCGAGGGGGCGTGCTGGAGAATGCGGTCGGCCATCCGTGAAAAGGGCAGGCTCTGGAGGTAGACGGTGCCCGTGCCCCGGAGGGTGGCCAGGAACAGTCCTTCCCCGCCGAAAAACATCGATTTCAGGTTTCCGGCCCGCTGGATATCGTAATCGATGCCCGAGGTGAACGCCGCGATGCAGCCCGTGTCCACCCGCAGGATTTCGTTGTTCAGGTGTTTTTCGACCACGGTGCCGCCCACATGGATAAAGGCCATGCCGTCACCGGCAAGCTTCTGGAGGATAAATCCCTCACCGCCGAAAAACCCCGCGCCGAGCCGTTTGGTAAAGGCGATGCCGATTTTCGTGCCGTAGGCCGCGCACAGAAAGGCGTCTTTCTGGCAGAGCAGTTCCCCGTCCAGCTCGGCCATGTTCACGGGAATGATCTTCCCGGGATAGGGGGCGGCAAAGGCCACGGATTTTTTGCCCATGCCGTTGTTGGTGAAGTGGGTCATGAAAATCGACTCACCGGTCAAAACCCGTTTGCCCACGTTCATCAGCTTGCCGAACAACCCGCCCCCGGCCTCGGAGCCGTCACCCATGCGGGCCTCGAACCCGATGCCGTCCTCCATGTAGTTCATGGCCCCGGCTTCGGCCACCACGGTTTCTCCCGGATCGAGTTCCACTTCCACGATCTGCATATCATCACCGATGATTCGATAGTCCACCTCATGACATTGCATGGCTTACGTCTCCTTTGATTATGGGTTGTCCGTTTTTTTTGGTGTTTATCCGTTCATACCAGATTCACCGGAAAGCGAGAAGAATCAATTCGCGACTCGGTTCAATCGGATCAGCGAGATTTCCCCCGGACGGGAGAGTCGCATGCGGGGCCCCCAGGTTCCCGTGCCCCGGCAGACAATGAGCGTCATATCGCCGATGGTGTAACGGCCTCCCACATAGGGGTAGACCATGCGCACCAGACAGGTGAAGGGCCAGATCTGGCCCTGATGGGTGTGGCCGGAAATCATCAGATCCACCCCCGACTCGGCGGCACGGTCGACCAGCCACGGGGTATGCGATAAAAACACCGTTGTTCCCGGTGGGCGTCCGTTCAGAGCCGTGTCAAGCAGCGACGTTTCCCGGCCCGGCGTTCGACGGCGCGCCGTGGTCAGATCATCCACGCCGGCCATCACCCATCCGTCTGCCGCCAGGACCGCCCGGTTCTCAAGAAGGGGAATCCCCGCGCCGGACAAAATCGCCAAGGTAACATCCGGACGGCCAGGACGCGGGCTGTCATGGTTCCCCCGCACCGCCCAGACGCCGTAAGGCGCCCCCAGCCGTTTCATCACCGGAATCATCGTTTCGGGAACGGCTTCCCGTTCGAACAGGTCTCCGACCAGAACAACGGCATCGGGCTTGACGGCCATGACCTGATCGATCCGGGCCGAAAGCCACCCGGCTCCGATGCCCGCCTCGCCCACATGAAGGTCCGAAAGCACCGCCATGCGAAAGCCGTCACGATGGTCCGGCAGATGTCGAACCGGCACCTCATACGATTCGATAATCGGTGGACGCAGCCCCTGGACATGGGCGATGCCTGAAAGAATCACCCCGCACATCAGAGCCAAGCACCTGATCACGGTTACCCGTTCCAAAAAAAGGAAGCCAAACCCGCAGGACAGGTCGCCGATGAGCAGGCAGAACGCCACGATAAAAAGGATGCCCATCCAGTGCATGCCGATCAAATCAGCCAATCCGGCCACAGACGGACACGACGCGAACAGATGAAACCGCCCGGCGACAAACAGAAGAAAAAACACCCCGCCGCCGGCAAAGACGGCCAGTCTGGGCATCACGCCGAACCCCGTCATCACTGAATTGACCCTGAAAAAAACGTACAGGTGCATCACGGTGACCGCAAGGGTCAGTATGGTTCCGAAAATTGAAATAACATCCTCCTGCCGCGCACCTTTGGCTATCTGCAAAAAAATCCCGCCTTCAAAGCTTTTTCTGACTATCAGGAAGACGACGAATTGTAAAGCGGTGCGGGCTGTCGACTCAGGGCAAACGCATGTTTCATATCCTTCAAGAAAAGCAAAAAACGGCCTTCGTGATAATCTCAGTGGATTGATCTCAGATCAATCCTGTCGACTTGAACACGTCATCCGTGCCGGCAAGAAAGACACCGCGT
>NZ_BAAHXV010000024.1:0-75788 GCF_054657895.1 Desulfatiferula olefinivorans
GCCCCTCACCTTATAGACACATCGACAAAGCCATAACCAACCCAATGTCATTTTTTTAAGACCATGATGGGCACGCTTTGCTTTGCCCATCAACTGGACAACGATAATATTTTTAAGTTAATGGCATTGATTACGCGGTTGAAGAGTCTCTGGAACTGGAACCAAGTGCATAACCAGAAAGTCGAATTTCAGACGGCTTCGTAACATGTTCGAGATCAAGGCTTGCGAAGCCCGAGGAATGAGGCGTAACGCAGATATCGGACATTTTACGAAGCCGTCAAGACTTGCAAAAAAAGCCGATTGATGTCATATGCCATGGCATCAATCGAAAACGCTCCTCGCTCGAAAGACGGGGTGATAAATCAGATTCTTTTCAAGCGAGGTCCTGATGGCGACAAACCACAAACAGAACGTCAAGAAGGCGAAAAAGCAGAAAAAACGCCGGGAAACCCTTAAAAAACAGTCCCGGCCGCGTCCGGCCGAGAGGGTCAAAAGCATTGATGAGGACGTGGACCTGGCCCTTGCCATGATCGAGGAAGGGCATCTGAAACCGGCCGGTGAGATATTAACCCGACTCCGGCGAAAACATCCCCGTCATCCCGTCGTGGCTTACGGACTGGGGGTTCTGGCCTTGTGCCGCGATCAGTTTGCTGTGGCGGTGGAACGGTTCGAAGAGGCCGTCGAGGGTGATCCGGATTGCATGGAAGCCCATTTCAACCTGGCCGTGGCTTACCAGGGCACCCACAACCTGCCGGGCATGGTCCTCGCCTACCGGCACGTGTTCGACCACGGAGAGCCCGACAGTGTGATGGTCATCAAAGCGGCGGAAACCCTCAGCCGATTTGAGCGCACGCTTCGGGAAAAGGAAGGGGTGGGCCTGGCCGAATTCCTTGAAGGGCACGACCATTTTCATCGGGGTCTCGATCTCATGAGCGCCGGAGATTGTGACAAGGCCCGGGAGGCCTTTGTCCAATCGCTGGCGGTCCACCCCCGATCTGTTCAGGCCCTGGGCAATCTGGGGGTTTGTCTGGCGGTTCAGGGCAGACACGCGGAAGCCCTGAATGCCATCGACCAGGCCCTTTCCATCAATCCGGATTACGAACCGGCCCAGGTGCACCGGGCGGTAATCCAAAATCTTAAGGAAGGCACGCCTCTGACCACTGAGGTGAGAATCGCGGATTACAACGAGGAGTATGCCAAAAAAGGCCGGTCCTACGTAGAAGACATACCGGGTTCAGTCACGGAGGCCGGATCCCGTTCGGGCGATCCAACGCCCTGAACGCCCGGCTGTGCCGGTCTCCTGTTCACCGGGCGGCCGTTCCCCCGACCAGAGGGATTCCCGCCTTGAACACGTCGACAATGTAACGCACCAGCTTGCGGACCGTTTCATTTCGGTTTTCGTTCTCTTCCTGGGGATGGTTCCTGAAAAACATGATGGCCCCGAGCACCGAGGCAAAAAAGGCCCGGGAGGTGGTCAGATCCGGCTCGTTGACGCCGGACATCCGAAGCACACGGGTTACCCGGTCGTACAATTCGTTTCGGAAATCGTTGAACTTGGTCAGCAGGTGCTCGGGCATGTTGGCCTCGGTGATCAAAAGACTGATCATCTGAAACGTGGCCTCGCTGTTCATCAGATGACTGAGCATCCGATCCGCCAGGGCCTCCAGGGCCTGCTGGTCGGTATTGCCGCCGGCTGCAATCACATTTTCTTCGAGGATCTGGTCGAGATGGGACAGATCGTGGAGAAAGGCTTCGAGAAACAATTCCTCCTGACTGGGGAAATAGCCGTACAGCGTGGAGGTGGAGACCCCCACTTCCCTGGCGATGTCCGCCATGGAGGTTTTGGTAAAGGTTTTCTTTTCGAACAGACTCAGGGCCGAATCCAGAATGATCTTCTTTCTGAGTGCCCGTTCGTTTTCCCTGAATTTCTGAAATGTTTTTTCCTCTTCCACAGCGCCTCGCATCCGATCGTCCATGGGACGGCCAGGAGCCGTCCGGTCAAAAGGAGGGGCTGACCGAAGCCCCCCCCGTTATTGTTACGTGCATGGACGCTATCCTACTCTATTCCGGGCCGCTTGGCAATTCATGTCATGGAAAAAACACACCACTCCGATGCATCGGCACCTGTCAAACCGTGAACGCACCGACCTTGCCGGACAACTGTCGGGCAAGCCCGGTCAAGGTCCGGGCGCACTGATTGATCGTGTCGCTGTGCGTGAGAATCTCCCCCGAAGCTCTGTCCACATCGCTGATTTCATTTGAAATATCCGACGCGGCATCGGCACTCCGGCTGATCGTTTCATTCACGTCCTGAATTCCCTTGGAGGCATGCCCGATGTTCAGGGCGATTTCACGGGTGGCGGCGGACTGCTCTTCCACCGCCGTGGCAATGGTGGCAATGATATCGTTGATCTCGTTGATGATCTCAGAAACCGTGCCGATCTCATCGACAGATTCCCGGGTCACCGCCTGAATGCCGTCGATTTTCTTTTTGATTTCCTGGGTGGCATCGGCGGTCTGCCGGGACAGTTCCTTGATTTCACCGGCGACCACGGCAAAGCCCTTGCCCGCCTCACCGGCCCGGGCGGCCTCGATGGTGGCGTTCAGGGCCAGCAGATTGGTCTGGCTCGAAATGTCGTTGATCGCCTCGGTGACCTTGCCGATGTCGATGGCCGCCGCCCCGAGCCGGTTCATTTTTTCAGAGGCTTCCGCCGACCGCGTGACCGCCTTGCGGGACACCTCCCTTGCTTTTTCCGAATTCCCGGCAATTTCGTTGATGGTCGATGTCATTTCCTCGGTGGCGGCCGCAACCATGTTGATATTGGACGAGGCTTCCTCCATGGCCTGGGCCACGTGACCGATGTTATCACTCATGCTTCCGGCGGCGGCGGCGACCTTCTCGGTCCGGCTGGTGGTCAGCCGGGTGCTTTCGACCATTTTGCCGGCGACGGCAAGAAGCTCGGTCGATGAATCCCCCACCGACCCGGACGTGGTTTTCGTGTCTTTGATCAGGTCCTGGAGTTTTTCCATGAAGGTGTTGAACCATCGGGCCAGATCGCCGATCTCATCCTGCGCGGTCACCCTCAGACGTTTGGTCAGGTCCCCTTCGCCCTGGGCGATGTCCTTCAACCCGTCCACGACCCGATGGATGGGTTTCAAAATCACCGTGGCGGCAATGCTGTAGACGATGGCAAACACCAGGGCAAGCGCAAGGGCCCCGATCACAATGCTTATGTTTCTGATCCGGTGAACCCCCTTGAGCACCTCGTTCAGGGGGATGCTGACGCCGAAACTCCAGGGCGTTACGGTCCGACCCACGGTAAAGGGCGTGTAGACGAAGATGGACTTCTCGCCGTTCACGCGTGAGGGACGGACTTCGGTATAAAGTGTTCCGTTTTTAACGGCCTCGATCACGCCGCTGCCGTAAGGTTTCTCCGGAAGGTCTTTGATGTTTTTTCCCATGCGCCCGGCATCGGGATGGGAAACGAAAAACCCGCCATTGGAGATGAAAAACCCGTACCCCGACCCGTAGGGTTTGACGGCGCCGACCACCTCATAAAACTTGTCCATGGAAAAATCGATTCCCGCAACCCCCACGATCCTGCCCTTGACCCGGATCGGCACGCAGACCCCCACCAGGGTGATGTCTTTCCCGTCATAATTGAACACCGTGGGTTCATTGAGAAAATCCCTGCCCGTGCGAAAGGGAACCCAGTACCAGGCGCCCACAGGATCCGATTCGTCCTGCATCCCGGTGACGTCCAGCTTGATGCTGCTGCCGGATTTGTGCCAGTAAGGCTGGTAAAGACCGTCGCCGTCACTGCCCGGCTCATTTTTGAATTCGGCATCCCGTCCGTCAAAGGCGTTGGGTTCAAAGGCGGCCCATACCCCGTAAAATGCGGGGTTCTCTTCCATCAGACGTTTCATCACGGCATTGGCCGTCGCCCGGTCCGGCACGGCGTCCCCGGCCTTGATGCCTTCAAGGGTATGGGCCAGAGACCGGGCCACCCCGCTGGCCAGATCCAGCTCGGACTTGATCAGATTGCCGTAGCGATAACCGATTTCCACGGCCAGGGTCCGGGCGTCCTTTTCCGCATTGGCCGTGGACGCACGGGTGATGTAGAAAATGGTGACGACAAAGGCCAGAACGACGGCACCGCACACGGAAAACAGCATTTTTTGCTTGAGCGACAGTTGTTTGAACATAGGCACCTTTTCATGATCATGGTTAAGGGTCGAGGCGATCTCACCACCTGCCGCACCTCCGTCAGTCTGTCCGGCACGCGCCCCGAAAGACGGGGACGGGCACAGCCTTTTGCCGCCCTGGGCAGCGGTGCGTCATGGCGGCGAAAGACAAAACGGCGATGTACGGTGAGAGGATCGTTTTTTTGAACAGAAAAGAAAAATAATTCGCATTTTAACACCCCTGGACAGGGTCGTAAACAGTTTAGATCGTTACGATGAAAAAACAGGAAACGGGCCGACGGACCGTGATTTCGATGCCGTTGCCTTTTTCGCTCAATCGGAACGGTATGTCGGCCCCAAAAACGGCCCGGTCTGCCCGCGACAATAATTCCTGTTGCGTTACGACAAAGATCGTGTATAAATCACAGCATATTGCGGCCCGGCAAGGGCTTTATGTCACACATTCAATCGTTTGGGGGAACCATGCGCACATCGACCGCGACCGTCCGTATCAGCATTCTGAGCACCTTGATCGTCCTTCTGGCGTCTGTCGCCACAGCCGATTACGATACCGTGATCGCCTTCGGCGACAGCCTGACGGACCACGGGGGATTGAACGCCCTTGTGCCAAGCGCCCCCGAGGTCTGGTCCAACGGCGACACCTGGGTCGAGTATTTCGCCGATGAACTTAACGCCGCACTCGATAACAACGCCATCGGCGGGGCCATGACCGAAGGCCACGAAGACGCCGGCATCCAGGCTCAGAATCCGAACCTCGGTCTGACAGGACAGGTGGACACCTACATCGCCGGGGGGCCCGCCTACGTGCCGTCCCGGACCCTTTTCACCATCCTGATCGGCGGCAACGATCTTCTGGAATTTCTCCGGGGCGAATCCTGGACCGACAACCCCATCGCCCTGCTGACCGACGCCATGTCCAATATCCAGACGGCCGTCACCGATCTTTACGACGACGGCGCGACGCATTTTCTGATTCTCAACCTGCCGGATCTTGCCGCCACGCCCCGGTTCAACGCGCTGCCCCCCGACGATATCACCAGCGTCCGGGCGCTGACCCTCAATTTCAACACGGCCCTCGTCACCCTGGTCGGCAACCTTCGAAACAATCTGTCCGGGGCGACCATTCATTATTTCGACACCTACGCCTTCGTCAACGACATGATCGCGGGAAGCTATTTCGCAAACAGCGAAGACAGCTGGTTGACCCTGGACGGTACCTATATGCCCACCGGAGCCACTAACGGCCCCGAAGCGGATTACCTGTTCTGGGACGCCATTCACCCGATGACCCGGGCCCACGAATACCTGGGCAGCCGGGCGGCCCGCAGCGTCATGGCCGCCGAGGAGGGGGATGACGATTCCACCTGTTTCATCACCGGGGTGCTTCATCGGTCCGTCGCGACACCCTCATCGGGCATCGTCCTGGTTCTGATGGGGCTGACCGCCCTTCTCTTCGGGAAAAACCGGCCCTGAAGAAAAAAATACCCGGACGGGTCAATTTTGGGTGGACAACACCATGAAGTCTGCTAAGATGGAAGCGTTTGAAAGCGCGTCTAATGAACAAAACAAGCAGTGCCCGGCCCACACGGCCGTCATCTTACGAGACACGATCAAAAACCAGACGAAACATCACGGTTTCACGGCCCGGCCTGCCGCCCGTTGACTGGTATCATTGTTCTGATAGCCATGGGCGGGCAGACGTTTGAGAGCCAATGCCGTGACGGTTCGGTTCATCCCCTGCTGCGGAGGAAACAATGAAAAAGAGAATCGTGACCCTGGTCCTGCTGTCATCACTCGGTTTCTGCCCGTCCCTGTCGGCCATGTTCCTGATGACCGATTCGGAACTGCAGTCCGCCGTCGGCCAGGCCGGGGTAAGTCTCCAGTTCGATCACATCTACTATGAGCAGACCGTGGGGTCCATCGCCTACACCGACGACAACGGCACCACCGGTGAACCCGGCACGGTGGAGATCAGCGATACCCATATGATCAAAATCTACGACGGCATTATTTCAGCTGCCGATTACGCCGCCAAGTTCCAGGCCGCCACCGGCGTGGCACCCTGGGCCGCCTGGGACAAATTTTCGCCCCTGGTGATCGATGTGGGAACCTGTTCGACCCTGTCCGCCATCGTCGACAACAACCTGGCCACCCTGACCCTGTCCGAGCGCAGCGCCATCATCGACGCCGTCACCATGTCTCCGGATCTGGAAAGCGCCGCCGAACTTCTGGTCAGCACCGGCACCGCAGACGCGATGGATGAGGCCACAACCTTTGTCAAGGCTTTTCAATCCGTAACGGATCCCAATGCCCCCATTCCGAGCCAGACCTTCACCGGCGTTGTGGCAGGCCTGCCCACCCTGATGATCAACACCTCGTTCGAGGAATTTGATGTCGGCGTGGCCAAGGAAGGTGCCATCAACGACGGTAAAAAATTCATCCGCGTCAAACGGGAAGCCAACGTCATGGTTATCCTGAGCGGCACCGCCGAAGTCGCGGCCCATTAACGGACGGGGCGGTCGATCAAACCGCCCACCCTCCTTTTTCAACTCATCCGTGATTTCAGTTTTTCCGACTCCACGTACATAACGGCGTCCAGGGATTGACGCTGGGCCTCGAAGTCTTCGGTGGACCCGGCCTTGTCGAAGCGGATCATATCGCCGTATCTCAAAATCACCCGTGAAAACGGTTTGGGCAGCATGAACCGGTCCCAGCTTCTGAAGTACCAGGCGTTATCCGATGCGATATAAAAAGGAACGATGACGGCGTCCGCCTCCCGGGCCATGCGGATGATGCCCGGTTTCACCTTGAAGGCCGGACCCTGGGGACCGTCGACGATATGGGCGGCCAGGCGGTTCTCCTTTACATGATCGATCATCATCTCCAGCGCTTCCTTGCCGCCCCGGGTGGACGAGCCCCGGACCGTGACCCAGCCGGTTCGATTGGCCACGGCGGCGATGATCTCCCCATCCCTGCTCTGGCTGATCATCAGGCCGGGTTTAAAATGTCGGTAGGTCCTGAAATAACGGATCGCCGAAAAAAACTGCTGGTGGTAGACGCACAGGATCACCCGCCCGCCCTGGCGATAATACGCCTGCCAGGGGGCCTCGTTTTCGACGCGCAGCCGGAACAAAAGGGAATAAAGACGGATGAAACGATACAGGAAACCGTGCATCAACGGGGAATAGTACAGTTTTTTCTTAAGGGCTCTCATGATTCTCCTCATTTAAGGGGTGTCCACGCCGCGGGGTGTGCGGATCAAAGGCTATCTGTCATCGTCTTCCGGCCAACACCGGCGCCCACGACTTTAAACAATATCACAGCGGATGTAAAAAGAATTTTTTGGTCCCCGCGCGGCTCAGCGCCCGTTCAGGGACCAGTCGTAGGAAAGAAACGAAATGCCGACGGGATCATGGAGCAGATCCAGTGAGTCGCCGGGAAAGGAAGCGATCGCATCCGCATAGATTCGCACAAAGGCGTCCAGACTACCGTATCTCGCGCTGAAATCAGACGCGTACCATTGAAACAGGGCGGACAGTTCAACGCGTTTTTTTTGCGGGTTGAACCGGTTTTTCTCTCGATCGGCCAGGAAACCGACCAGCGAGGATTCAAGCAGGTCGCCGATGTTTTCATGGGTGACGGCATCCGTCGCGAGATGCGGACAGCCCCGGGACGCTCGAAACAGCAGAAGGCGGAGCCGGGGATCGGGCGCATCCCCGTCAAGGGCCATAAGACGGTGTTCGACCCCGTTCAACGACAGGGTGCCGTCCAGAAGAGGAATAAATTCAATATCAAAGGGGTCGGTAAACCATCCCCCGATATCCTTGATGGATTCCACCGGGTAATGATCGAGAACGAGACGGATCACAAAAACGTTGTAGGCGTTGATCAGAAAGGCGCGCCTTCGGTTCAGGCTCCAGGCGTCAAAGGTTTCCCGGCTGACCGATGTCATCTGATCCATGAACGTACCCATCAGGGCCCTGTCGTTTTTCATCCCCTCATAATTGACCCGGAAACCGCCCGGCCCGCCGGCCGGGGTCACATGCTTTTTCAGAAGAATGTCCCAGAGTCCGTGATGATGATCAAAGGCCTGGGCGGGGCCGGACAGAACACAAAGTATGATAACGGCCGTTATGGTCAGAATCTTTTTCATTGTTATTCCTCGTTGATTACGCGACCAAATAACCGGGTTACAGGTTTCTGAGGGCATCAGCCCAGGCGACGGAGTCCTTGTACAGATCCGGCAAAACGGTCATATCGAAGCCCAGTTTCCCGGCCAGGGATTCCACCTGCTCCCACTCCCCCGTCTCGAACAGAACCGACAGCCGGAGGAGTCCGGCCAGGGGCCCCCGCTGATAAATCAGGGCCTCCTTGATCGTTTCGGATAATGGCAGGGTATTCATGATCTTTTCCATGGGCTGGTCCAAAATGGCATCGATCAGCGAAAAAAGGCCCAGGGTGAACAGCTCCTGATGGGTTCCCGGTTTTCCGCCAAGGTCCCCCAACCGTTCGCAGAACCGGCCCCGCACGCAGGAAGCAATGGCCAGCTCCGGGGTTCGGCTTGCAGAAAGATTCGCCATGATGATCACGGAGACGAAGCGCCGGAGTTCCTGCTGCCCCAGATAGACCAGGGCGTTCTTGATGGACCGTATCTCCTGAACCCGCTTGAAAAAAGCAGAATTGATATAGCGCAACAGCTTGTAGGAAATGGACACGTCCATGGAAATCCGGCGGGTCACCCGGTCAAAATCAATGTCCGGGGTGTTCACTTCCTTCATCATCTCAAGCAACGTCACGGCCCCGGCGGGGACTTCCCGGCCCGAGACGATTTCGGGTTTGCAGAAAAAATAACCCTGAAACAGCGAAAATCCCATATCCCGAGCCGTCCGGAAATCGTCCCAGGTTTCAATTTTTTCCGCAATGAGACGGACCTTTCGGGGCAGCGTTCCGATCTTTTTCCGGATCTCATCGATGGGGGTGGCCATGAAATCGACCTTGACGATGTCGACCACATCGAAAAACCGCTTCATGGAAGGATCGAACACATAATCATCCAGCGCCAGCAGATAACCTTTCTTTTTCAGGGCGGTGCAGGCCGCCATCACCTCGTCGTCCGGCTCGATGGTTTCCAGGATCTCCACCACCGTGTCCTGGGCCGGAAACATCAGAGGGACCAGATCCACCAGGAGTTTGCGGGTGAAATTGATAAACACGTTCCGGCCGCCGGACAGGGTATCGAGCCCCAGATTGAGAAAAGAACTGGACAAGACCGAGGAGGTCGCATGGTCCCCGTCGATTTTGGGCATGTAGTTGTCCATGCTGTCCCGAAACAAAAGTTCGTAAGCGAACACAGCGCGTTTCCTGTCGAAAATCGGTTGCCTGGCCACATAAATCTGCATCGCTCATTCCCTTTGGGCATCTTGTCGTTTGATCTGTCAACGAACGGCCCGACAGGCGGTTCATCACGGTCCGCCCATCATACGCCGTCATCTTTGGCCTGTCAATAATCCCGCCTCGCAGGGCAGTCGTATGGAACATCTGCAGGGCTCTTATCCGTCCCGATCGGTATCGCCATCGCTGTCGAAACGCTCCGATACCTGTCCTCGAAGAAGTCTGGGGCTGTCGTTTTCGTGGACAAGCGCTTCATGGGTTACCCGGCCTCCGTCCCGAACGCCTGTCTCACCAACATCCAGAGACAGATATGTCTCGCAGGACACAGGCCGATCCGAGGGGGGCGCCTGTTTCAGCATCATTGCCCACGGCAACCGCCACGCCGTCCGGCCGTTAAAGGTACAAGGCACAATTATTGCATTTTTTTTGAACACCTGTTTCCAGGGGGATGATCGTATCAACCATGACGTCCCGTGCGCGAACCAATGTTTTGTGTTGTGGTCTGTTCGATTTTCATGTATTGTGCCAAATCTCCCAACAGGGTAGACAAACAGGCTTCAGCCTGAATTTGACCACCTTCCTTGTTTTACAGGTGGTATAAATGTGAGCATGGAAAGAAGGTATCATGAAAGCATGTGATCCAAATTTCGCACAGGAAATCATGGAGAAATCCAAGACCAATGTGAAGAGCTGTTACAGTTGCATGACCTGTTCGAGCGGGTGTCAGTTTCAGCACATCATGGACGTCAAACCCCACGCCGTCATCCGGATGGTCCAGACCGGGTTCAGGGACGAGGCCCTTTCCGCCTCGGGACCCTGGCTGTGTGTGGGATGCAACACGTGCAGCACCAACTGTCCCAACGCCATTGACATCCCCGCGGTCATGGACGCCCTGCGCCAGACCTCCATCACCGAAAAACGCCCCATTCCCGAGCCCAACATCCTGAACTTTCACTCCGCGGTGCTCCATTCGATCAGGCGTTACGGAAGAACCCACAAACTTGAAATCATGATGCGATACAAACTGGTTCAGCGCGATCTGTTCAGCGATGTGGACCTGGGCCTCCGTATGCTGGCCAAACGCAAGCTTGACCTCACGGCATCCAAAATCAAGGAACTGCCCGAGGTCAAAAAATTATTCAACAAGGCAGGTTAGTGTTTCGATGAGCATCGCCAACCCCATAGACGTGTCCTATTTCCCCGGATGTTCCATGAAAACGTCCGCAAAAGAGAACAACGAGTCGCTCAAGGAATTCTTCAAGACCATCGGCGTCAGACTCGTCGAACTCAACGACTGGAGCTGCTGCGGCAGCACCTCGGCCCATTCGGTAAACACCGATCTTGCCCTGGATCTGGCCACCCGGAACCTGGCCATCGCGCCGCCGGACAGGCCCCTTCTGGTGTCCTGCCCCAGCTGTACCCTTCGTCTCAAGCAGGCCCATCTCCATACCAAACACGACCCCGAACTCCAGGACCGCTTCAGAAAAAAATGGGGCAAACCCTTCAATCCCAATCTGAAGGTCATCCACTATTTTGAACTGCTGGAAGAGATGGACTTTGTCAACATGGACAAGGACATCAAAAAACCCCTGACCGGCCTCAAGTTCGTCCCATACTACGGCTGCATGCTGGCCCGTCCCCCGGAAATGCGCCGCGAAAAAAACTACCACAACCTTCTGGAATCCATTCTGGCGTCCCTGGGGGCCACCCCCCTGGACTGGGGCAGCGGCTCCCGGTGCTGCGGCACCTTTCTGTCGGTGGCCAAGCCCGACGCCATCACCCCCATCGTCAATGAAATCATCCAGAACGGTATCAACACAGGGGCCGACTGCCTGATCACGGCCTGTTCCATGTGCCAGCTGAACCTTGAGATCCGCTGTGACCTGAAGCACCAGATCCCCACCCTGCATTTTTCCGAGGTCCTGTCCCTGGCCATGGGAACCAACAAGTACAAACGGTGGTTCCCCCGTCACCTGGTGGATCCCACCCCCCTGTTGACCCGACTGGGCCTGATCGACTGACCTATCCCGTCAGGCCCCCGTGCACCCCGGCCCGGAAAGCACGCTTTTCCCTCCGGAAACCGGGGTGACGGTGATCCGCACGGGAATGCGCTCGTTCAGGGCAGGAACATGGGAAATCACCCCGATCAGCTTGCCGTCGCCGTGCAGGGCCGAAAGCGCGTCGAGGGCCGTTTCCAGGGTATCCTCGTCCAGACTGCCGAACCCCTCGTCCAGAAACAGTGAATCCACGCGGATATTCCGCCCGGCCATGGCCGACAGCCCCAGGGCCAGGGCCAGGCTGACAATGAAGCTTTCGCCGCCGGACAGGTTCCGGGTCGACCGGATGTCGCCGGCCTGGTAATTGTCGATGACGTTCAGAGAAAGGGGCTGATCCTCATCGCGGATCAGGAGGTAACGGTCCGTCATCTTTTCCAGCCTTCGGTTGGCCTGGGCCACCAGCCGTTCGAAGGTCAGGCCCTGGGCAAAATTACGGAATTTTTTCCCGTCGGCCGATCCGATGAGGCCATGAAGCCGTTCAAATCGTCCACATTCCTCCCGCCGGGCCTCGACGGCGGCCTGCTTTTCGCGGATCCGTTCCCGGGCCGACGCATTTTCCGACAGCCGGTGTCTGAGGCCGACCAGCACCTCTCTGACCTGTTTCAACTCATTGTCGACCTCGACACGCAGGGGGTTCAGCTGATCGAGGGTCAGGGGGGTGAGACACCGGGCGTTTTCCGTCGCCAGGCGTTGTTCCCGATCCGTCCGACGGGCCGACAAAGCGGTGCGCCGCTCATCCAGACGCCGGGCATGAACCCTAAGGGCGTCTTTTTCCGTTTGGGAAAGTCGGGCGGCGGTAAAGGCCGTCTCATCGGAAAAACCGGCGCGTCGCAGCGCCGTCTGAAATTCGGTGTCAAGGGCGTCCAGCTCACCACGCCTCGTGCCGATCCGCTCATCCAGCGCCTTCATGGACACCCGGACGGAATCGAGGCGCATTCGTTCCTCGTCATGGGCGGCCCTTTCCCGCTCGTCCAGCCGTTCGGCCCGGGTCAGGGCCTGATCAAGCCTAAGGGCCTCGGCATCCGGATCACGTTCACCGAACATCTGCGTCCGCTCGTGACGAAGCCCGTCGACCTCGGACCTTAACCTGACCAGACGGTCCCGTTTGTCGGCCAGGGCGGCGGAAAGGGTCTCAAGCACGGCGGCACGTTTTTCCAGATCGCGGTCCAGAGCGACCAGCTGCTTTTCCAGCGCCTCCCGCCGGGCCAGATGATCCCGCCACCGTGTCAGACGGGCTCTCAAGTCACTCTGAAGGGCATCGGGGTCCATGGTGTCCGGCGTCACATTACGGCTTGCCAGATTCTGCCGGATCACCCCGGTCAGATGGGCCTCGCGTTTTCCGAGATCATCAATCATCCGGTCAAGGTCGGCCAGGGCCGTTTCAGCGACGGCGACGGCATGGCCCGCATCGGCTTGGCGTTTTTCACTGTCCGAAAGCCGTTTGCCCGCCGCCTGTTCCTCGGCGGCCAGGGACGCGACGACCCCTTCCAGATCCTCGGCCTGACCGATCAGTCGGGTCAGACGGGCAATGGCCGTCTCCGTCTCGTTTTGCGGAGGAACATTTCCCCGGGCGAAAGGGTGATCCGTCGACCCGCACAGGGGACAGGGGCTGCCGTCCGAAAGACGGTCCCTTTCGGACGCAAGGTCGGCGATGGTTCTCAGAAAGGCCATTTCCCGCATCAGGGTGTCCTTTTCCGTTCGATACTCCCGAAGCAGTCGACCGTCGAGCAGCGCGGCCAGTTCGTTTTTCCGATCGACCAGGCGGCGTCCGATGTCCAGAACCTCCCCGCGTCGTGCCTGTCGATCGGCCACGCAGGCGTCTTTCCGTTTCAGGGCAACATCACAGGCCGCCCGGGCAGCATCGCGCCGGACGACAGCCTCCGAGATCTCCTGCCGCATGTCCCGAAGACGGCCAAGCTGTTCCTCGATCCCGGCCAGCCCGTAAGCCAGCCAGGCGTCGTCGCCGTGTTCATCCAGATAACCGTCACGTTCGGTCAGTTCCTTCTCTGTCTTACGCCGCCGGTCGGTTTCCTGCCGAACCAGGGCCTGCTCCCTGTCAATGCGCGCCTCATCGGCCCGGCATTCGGCGTCGGCCTGGTTGACCATCCGGATCCTGTCGGCCAGCCTCTGATCCAGGGCGCGAACGGACTGGATCACCGGCGACATGGTTTTAACGGCGTCCCTGGCCGTCCGAATCTCGTCCCCGGAACGGGTCAAGGCCGAAAGATGACGCTTAACCGACGCCTCCAGATCGGGCAGGGACCGTCGAAGCGACTCGAGCTCCGCGCCGTCGGCGTCCTGTTGTTTCCGGTGCGCCGTCAGTGTGGCGTAGAGACCGTCCAGGACGGCCGCGCCCTCGGCCCTGACCAGGCGTTCCCGTTCGGGCCGGAAGGCTGCCGTTTCGGCATCCAGGGCCTCGGCTTCGGCGTTCAATTCGCCAAGCTCGCGCTTCAGGGTTTCGATGCGGGTCAGCCAGGCGAGGGCACCGTCGATGTCCGCCAGCCGGGCGGCCAAAGCTGTTTCCCGGGCCCTTTCGGAGTCAACCTCCCTGCCCAGAGCGTCCTCGTCTTCGGGGCTCAGCATCACGATCCCCGCCGTTTCGGCCTGAAGCCGGGCAAGGGCCTCCTTTTCCTCCCTCAGGCGTTCATGGACCCGGCAGGAAATCCGGGTATAGATGTCGGTACCGGTGATCTGTTCGAGAATCCGCGATTTATGCTCCACATCGGCTTTCAAAAAGGTGTCGAAGGCCCCCTGGGCCAGCAGCATGGACCTGGTGAACCGATCGAAATCCATGCCGGTTTTTTCTTCGATCACATCGAGAACCCGGCTTTTCATTGTCTCGATGGGTTTGCCGGTCAGGCCGTCGCTGATTTCATGGCGGGCGTCGGCCAGGTTGCCGTCGGCCTTTTTCCGCGCCCGGTGCTGGTAAAAATGGCAGCGGTAACGACCGGCCTGGGATTCAAACAGCACCTCGGCAAAGCATTCCCCGGTCTGCCGGGTCATGATCTCGTTGCCGCCTTTGGTGATACGGCTGAGTCGCGGGGTGGCCCCGTAGAGGGCCAGACAAAGGGCGTCGAGAACGGTGGATTTGCCCGCGCCGGTGGGACCGGTCAGGGCAAAAATTCCGGCCGATGTATAGGCCGGATCGGTAAAGTCGATGCACCACTCCCCCTGAAGGGAATTGAGGTTTTTGAATCGGAGTTCAAGAATCCGCATGATCCGTCCCAATGCCGTTTAAAACGGAGGTTTTTTTCACGAGGCGTTCCGGTCGTCGTCGTCCAGAGATCTTAAAATTTCCCCATAGGTTTCGGCCAGGAGATCCCGGTCCTCTCCCTCGATGCCGTGGGCGTCAAGGCAGCGGTCGAACACCTCGTTCACATCGAGGTCGTCGAGCCGCTCGTCCTCGGACAGGGTCTGCATCACCCGGTCCGTGACCCGCCGGTTCCGGATTCTCCGGATCTCCAGGTCGCTGCCTGACAGGGCCTGCGCCAGGGCGTCGCGCACATCGCCCGCCGATCTCAGCCCGGTGTAGTCGATTTCAAGCCAGGCCCGACTGCCGTCCTCCTTGAGCCGGCCTATGGCCTCAAGAAGGTGGTCCAGATTGCCCGACAGACGCAACAGGGGCTGAAAACAGGGCACCGGGACCAGGCGGATTGACAGACCGGGCGATGCTGTGCCCGTCTCGACGATCACCACGCTTTTCTCCCGGCGGGCCTCTCCAAAGCCCATGGGAATGGGGGACCCGCTGTAACGGATATGCTCCGCCCCGCCCACGACCTGGGGCACGTGCAGATGGCCCAGGGCCAGGTAGTCGATGGCCGCCGGGAACACCTCCGGCCCCACATGGACCAGGGAGCCGACATACAGATCCCGGACCCCGTCGCCGTCCACGGTTTTCCCTCCGGCGGTGAACAGATGACCCATGGCGATGATGGGAATCGCCTGTTCGGACAGATCCCGCCGTTTTCGTTCGGCGGCGGCCGCCACCTCGGCATAGTGCCGGCGTATCCCCGCCGTCATCTTGATGTTTTTTTCATCGACGCTCTCCCCCGGATCCACCAGGCGGATATCCCGGTCTCGAAGGAAGGGCACGGCACAGACCAGGGCGCCGGGAGCTTCCCCCCCCTCGTCCGACAACACGATCACCTGATCGTCCGGCGAATCGGTGATGGCCCCGATTACATGGACGTTCAGCACCCGGAGCAGTTCCTTGGGCGCATCGAGAAAGGTCGGGGAATCATGGTTCCCGGCGATGATGACCACATGGCGGCAGTATCCGCCCGACACCCGGCACAAAAACCGGTAGTACAGTTCCTGGGCCCTGTTGCCCGGTGTACCGGTATCGAACACGTCGCCTGAAACCAGCAACGCGTCGATCTTTTCGGCGCAAAGAAGGTCGGCCAGCCAGTCGAGAAAAGCCTCAAACTCCTCGTAGCGTTTCCGTCCGTAAAGCGACCGGCCCAGATGCCAGTCCGATGTGTGAAGAAATTTCATGACGACCGCTTCATCCTCTGCGGGTTGATGACACGCGCCCTTCGCCCCTTCAAAACAAGCGTATCACTTTGCTGTCCGGCTGCCTGTGGACCGGAACATCCCTTATACCGACCCGGCTAAACCGTTGCAACGATATTCCGCCGTTTACGAAAAAGGCTCTCAGGGCTGCACGTCGAGTACGAGACGAAACCCGTTATGGGGGCTTTTGAGACCGGGGAAATGCCTCCCCCGATAGGCGGACCGGCTGTGCCGGGCTTCGTCGTACCAGCCCCCGCCGCGCAGGATACGGTAGGAGCCGCAGGTTCCGCCCCGGGGATCGGTCACCGAAAAGGGAGGATAGGTGTCGTAGACATCCCGGCACCATTCGTTGACATTGCCGTGCATGTCATAAAGGCCCCAGGCATTGGGCGGAAACGATCCCACCCTCATCGTCGTCCTGCGGAAAAGACCGCCGTCGCAGACGGCATTCTGCCCGTTGACATTGGCCTGATCCGTGGACAGGCAGGCGCCGAAGGCAAAAGCCGTCAGGGTTCCCGCCCGGCAGGCGTACTCCCACTCCGCCTCCGTGGGAAGACGGTAGGCCTCCCTGCCGTCCATGCAATTGAGTTTCCGGATAAACTCCTGGACATCGTTCCAGGACACGCATTCCACCGGCCAGTCGTCATGGCTCCGCAACAGATCGGTGAAGCGCGACGGATTTTTCCCCGTCACCTGTTTCCACTGGCCCTGGGTCACTTCCGTGGTTTGCATGTAAAACCCGCGGGTGAGGGTCACGGTATGACGCCCCTCGTCCCCATCCCGCCCCGGCTCCGATGGCGGGCTGCCCATGGCAAAGGTCCCCGGGGGGATGTAGACAAAGGTCATGTTCAGGTCATTGGTGACGGCCGGCCGTTCGACCGCCGATGCCCGAACCGCAAAGAGAAGACAGGCCGCCGCCAGACAGGCCGGCACGATAACCGCCGTGATCCATCGCGCCATAACACGTCCCGGGTGAAAACGTTTGTAAGAGCCCCTCCAGGCGACCGGATGCGCCCCCGACGCACATGGTGTTCACCCCGCCGGGTAACGGGTGTTTTGTCAAACGAAAGGCCGCCGCCGTTTTCCGAATGCATAACATATGCTGAACCATTGGTAAACATTCAAAAAAATCATGGACTTCATAAAAAAACGTGTCGAAAACGCCCCGTGATGGGTATGATATTCCTCTGATTTTTTAGTGCGTTTGTTTCGACCTTGTGTTACGACGTAACGACACAATCATCCGCATCCGGCGATTGGGAGGTAATCATGAACCACTGGCTGATGAAAAGCGAACCCGACGCGTTCTCCATCGACGACCTGAAGGCCCGGCCCGATGCAACCGAGCCCTGGGACGGGGTTCGGAACTACCAGGCCCGCAACATGATGCGGGATCAGATGGAACCGGGCGACCTGGCTTTTTTCTATCATTCCAACTGTAAGGTTCCGGGCATCGTCGGCATCATGGAGATCGTGCGCGGGGGCTACCCCGACCCCACGGCCTTCGACCCGTCAAACCCCCATTTCGATGCAAAAAGCGACCCGGCCCGGCCCCGCTGGTTCATGGTCGATGTCCGGTATGTCCGCCACACGGACCGGGTCATTCCCCTGTCCGAACTCAAGGACGACCCGGCCCTTGCCGCCCTGCCCCTGGTGCGCAAAGGCAACCGTCTGTCGGTAATGCACGTGTCCGACGCCGCATGGCGTCACATCCTGTCGATGGAAACGAAATGACCCTGTGCCGACGAATTGCCGCCCTGACCGCGGTTGTCCTTTTGTCCGGCTGCGGGGCCATGTTCACGCCCAAGGCCCGGCCCCCGGTCGCCGACACCCTGCCCGGGGCCTATTCCCTTTACACCGACGGCGATCCCGGACCCGGGCCCTTCTGGACGGCCTTCGGCAGCGAGGAACTCAACAGGCTGATCGACGAAGCCCTTTCCTCGAGCTTCGATATCCGGACCGCCCGGACCCGGCTCAATCAGGCCGACGCCGCCCTGCGAAAGGTCGGAGCCGACCTGATCCCGTCGGTCATGGCCGAGGCCGGAGCCGCACGCCGACGGACACGGACCGAAACGGACGGCACCCCGGCCCGCACCGTCGACAGCCGGTCGTTTTCCGCCGGCCTGACCGCCGCCTACGAGCTGGATGTCTGGGGACGCCTTTCCGCCTTGCGAAAGGCCGAGTTCGCGAATTACGAGGCGGCCCGGGAAGATCTGGACACGGCGGCCCTCACCGTGGCCTCGGCCGTGGTCACCACCTGGATCGACATCTTGTCGGCACGACGGCAAATCGCCCTTCTTGCCGAACAGATCACCATCAACCGTCAGCTTACGGATCTCCAGGTGTTCCGGTTTTCCCAGGGCAAGGCCTCGGCCCTTGAGGTGGCCCAGCAGCGTCAGGTTCTGGCCGCGGCAAAGGCCCGCATGCCCCGGCTTCAACTGGTCGAAACCCAGAGTCTCCAGGCCCTGGCCTTTCTGCTGGGACGGTCCGACCCCCGGAGCCTTTCCCTTTCCCCGGGTGATCTTCCGGCCCTGATTCCCCTGCCCCCCACCGGACTGCCCGCCGACCTCCTTTCGACCCGTCCCGATGTGCGGGCGGCGGGACTGAAGCTTCAGGGCGCCGACTTCCGCATCGCGGCGGCCCGGGCAAACCGCCTGCCGTCGCTGACCCTGTCCGCCGGGATCACCTTTGCCGCCGACTCGACCGACCTGGTGTTCCAGAACTGGATCGCCGGCCTGGCCGCCGGTCTGACCGGCCCGCTGTTCGACGGAGGCGCCCGAAAAGCCGAGGTGGACCGGCAGCGGGCCCTGGCCGACGAGACCCTTACCGCCTATGCCAAAACCGTGGCCCGGGCCATCCGGGAGGTTGAAGCCGGATTGTCCGCCGAACAACGCCAAAAGGAATACCTTACCCTTCTGGCCGCCCAGCTCGACGCCGCCCGCCTGACCATGGCCGGGGCCCGATCCCGGTATCTCAACGGCCAAAACACCTATCCGGATTACCTGACGGCCTGGTCCGGGGTCCAGGACCTGGAAATGCGGCTCATTGACGAAAACGCCTCACTGATCCGCAACCGCGTGGCCCTGTACAAGGCCCTGGGCGGAGACTGGGCCCGGACCCTGGTCCGGCATCCCGACAAGAACCCGGCGGACACCGGCGGCGATTCACACCCTGAAACGGCATCAGCACCCGATGCCGACTGATCACACCGTGGAGCACATGATGACGACCGAGCACCCCGACCACCGCACCCGATCCGTTAAGACCGCCCGTGTTTTGATCCCGATCCTGTTCATCGCCGCCGGGGTTCTGGCCTTTGTCGTTTTCAAGGCGTCTGCCCCAGCCATCGTCCGTACCCCGCCCAAACGGGAGATTCCCCGGGTCCGGACGATGACGGTGCAATCCGGCGACGTCACCGTCACGATATCCGCCATGGGCACGGTGATTCCCTTCCGCCGGGTGACCGTCAGATCCCGGGTGTCCGGCGAGGTCGCACAGGTCTCAGGCGCCTTTGTTCCCGGCGGACGGATCGACCGGGGCGGCCTGATTCTTCGCCTGGACGACACCGACCATCTGATCGCCGTGTCCCGTGCGCAAAGCGCCCGGGACAGCGCCCGTGCAGCCCTTTCTCTCGAAGAAGGAAACCAGGCCGTGGCCCGGGAGGAGCTCCGCCTGCTGGCCGACCTTGGCACCGCGCCCGCCGAACCCTCGGAGCTGATTCTGAGAAAACCCCAGCTCGACCAGGCCCGGGCCGCCCTTGCCGCTGCGGAAGCCGAACTCCGTCTGGCCGAACTCAACCTGTCGCGAACCCAGATCACGGCCCCCTTCAACGCCCTGGTGCTGGACCGCCAGGTCAACCTGGGATCCTATGTCAATGCCCAGGACAGCCTGGCCACCCTGGTCGACGCCGACACCTTCTGGGTCGAGGCCGCGGTACCCATAGACGACCTGGCCCGGTTCGGCTCAACACCCGCCGAAGGCGCCCCGGCGCGCATCCGGTCCCAGACCGGGGCAGCCGAGTTTCCGGCCGCAGTGGTCCGGACGGCCGGAAACCTCAGCGGTACCGGCCGCATGGCCACCGTGATCCTTTCC
This sequence comes from Desulfatiferula olefinivorans, assembly GCF_054657895.1. NCBI lineage: Bacteria > Pseudomonadati > Thermodesulfobacteriota > Desulfobacteria > Desulfobacterales > Desulfobacteraceae > Desulfatiferula > Desulfatiferula olefinivorans. The sequence continues at coordinate 20,259 of NZ_BAAHXV010000024.1, forward strand.
GTAAAAAATCCCCTGGGCGACGGGACACACCGCCTTTTCATCGACGATTACGTATCGGTCTCCATCGAGGCAGGCACCCTCACCGGCGTGTGCGCCCTTCCCCGATCCGCCCTGCAGGACAACGACACGGTCCTTATCTACGAGAATGACCGCCTTTCCATCCGGCCCGTGACGCCGGTGTTCAGGTCGGGTGAGACCGTCTACATCGGCGAAGGCCTGAATGGCGGTGAATCGGTGATCCTTTCCGGCCCGGCCCATCCGGTGGACGGCATGGCCGTGGAACAAGCAGGCGTCGCAGACATGCCCGAGTCGGAGGACAAACGATGAAACAGGGCAAGTCCCAGCACGGCCCCCTGGCCTTTATGGCGGGCAACCAGGTGGTGGCCAACCTCCTGATGGCCCTGTTTCTCGTCGGGGGGGTCATCCTCTTCGGCCGCCTCAAACAGGAGGTCTTTCCCGATTTCACGATTGACGTGGTGACCGTCACCGTGCCTTACCCCGGCGCCAGTCCCGATGAAGTGGAAAGCGGCATCGTTCTGGCCGTGGAAGAAGCCGTCGAAGGCATAGAGGGCATCGACCGGATCACGTCCATGGCCCTCGAGGGTGTGGCAAGCATCTCCGTGGAGGCCATGGACGGCACCGATATGGCCCGCCTCCGCCAGGAAATCACCAGCGAGGTCGACCGCATCACCACCTTTCCCGATGAATCCGAAGACCCCCAGGTCGCCCTGGCCGCCCACAAGCGCGGGGTGATGACCCTGGCCCTGTCCGGCGCCGCCTCCGAATTGACCCTGCGGGCCCTGGCCGATCAGGTTCGCGATGAGCTTTTGTCAAATGAATCGATCACCCAGGTCGACCTGACCGGGGTCCGGGACCTGGAAATCACCGTGGAAATGGCCCAGGCCGCGCTGCGCCGCTTCGGCCTCACCCTGGAGGACGTGGCCGGAACCCTTTCCCGGGCCTCGGTGGACATGGGCGGCGGCCGGCTGAAAACCCCGGGCGGGGACATTCTGGTGCGGGTCAAGGACCGCCGCGACGAGGCCGGTCAGTTCGCACACATTCCCCTTCTGACCGGGCCGGACGGGTCCCGAGTCCTTTTGGGCGACGTGGCCCGGGTCCGGGAGGGGTTCGAGGACAGCAACGTCTGGGCCTCGTTCAACGGCAGCCCCGCCGTGATGATCGATATTCACCGGGTGGGCGACCAGACCCCCACCGATGTGGCCGACGCCGCAAAAAAAACCGTCGAACGCCTGAACCGGTCCCTGCCCCGGGGCGTTTCGCTGACGATCCTCCAGGATTATTCCGACGTCTATATCCAGCGGGCCGAGCTTCTGGTGAAAAACGCCTGGCTGGGCCTGATCCTGGTGTTCGTGTGCCTTGCCCTGTTTCTGGAAATCCGGCTGGCCTTCTGGGTGAGCCTGGGGATCCCCATTTCCTTCCTGGGGTCTTTTCTGGTGTTGTCGGCCGCCGATTTTTCCATCAACATGATCAGCATGTTCGCCTTCATCGTCACCCTGGGTATCGTGGTCGACGACGCGGTGGTGGTCGGCGAAAACATCTACCATTACAGGCAAAAAGGATTGACCCTCTTCGACGCCGCCGTGGCCGGGGTCCGCGAGGTGGCCATGCCGGTGGTGTTCAGCGTGCTGACCAACATGGTGGCCTTTCTGCCGATGATGTTCATCCCCGGCGTCATGGGCAAGATTTTCAAGGTCATTCCCGTGGTGGTCACCGCCGTGTTCGCGATCTCGCTGATCGAAAGTCTGTTCATCCTCCCGGCCCACCTGGCCCATGGCAGGCGCACCTTATCCGTGTTTCCCTTTCCCCTGATTGAACGGTTCCAGAAACGGTTCAGCCTGGCCTTCGAGGATTTCGTGAGAAACGCTTACGGAAAGACCCTGGAGCGCATGCTCGCCCGGCGTTACAGCGTGACGGCCTTCGGCATCGCCCTGATGCTCGCGACCGCCGGGTATGTTTCCTCGGGCCGCATGGGCATGGTGATGTTTCCCGTGGTGGAATCCGATTTCGCCTACTGCGCCGCCACCCTGCCCTACGGGAGTTCCAAAGAGCGCCTGGCCGACGTGGAGCGGCGTCTGGTCGACGCCGCCGCCCGGGTTGTTGACGAACACGGCGGGCCCACCCTGTCCCGGGGCATCCTGAGCAACGTGTCCGACAACACCGTCACCGTCCGGCTGTTCCTGACCGACGCCGAAACCCGGCCCCTGCCCACCGCCGCCGTCACCCGGCTGTGGCGATCCGCAGCCGGCAGACTGACCGGCCTTGAAACCATCCGGTTCGAATCCAACATGGGCGGTCCGGGTTCGGGCAAGAACCTGACCGTCATGCTCAGCCACCGGGACAAGGACATTCTCGAAGCCGCCGGGGAGGACCTGTCCGAACAGCTGGGCTCCTTTGCCGGCGTTCAGGACATCGATGACGGCTCGGCCCGGGGCAAGCGCCAGTACGACATCCGCCTCAAACCCCTGGGCGAACGCATGGGCCTGACCTCCCGCAGCGTGGCCCTCCAGATCCGACACGCCTTCCAGGGCGCCGAGGCCCTCAGACAGCAGCGCGGACGCAACGAAATCACCGTACGCGTCAGCCTGCCCGAAGAAGAACGGGCCACCGAAGCGACGCTGGAAACCCTGATCCTCCGGACCCCCACCGGCGAAGTGGCCCTTAGCGACGCCGTGTCCCTGACCCAGGGCCGGGCGTACACCGCCATCACCCGCACCGACGGCAGGCGGGTCATTTCCGTGACCGCCAACGTCAGCCCCGCGTCCCGAACCGAGGCCATGCTGGTCGAACTGAAAAAAAACCTGCTGCCGGAGCTGATCAGACGCCACCCGGGCCTTTCCTTCAGTTTCGAAGGGCACCAGGCGGAAATCCGCAAAAGCATCGGCTCCCTGATCACGGGCCTTTCCCTGGCCCTGTTCGGCATTTTCGCCCTTCTGGCCATTCCTTTCAAAAGCTACGCCCAGCCCCTGATCATCATGGCCAGCATTCCCTTCGGCATGATCGGGGCCGTCCTCGGCCATGTGCTGATGGGCTATTCCCTGTCGGTGATCAGCCTGTTCGGCGTGGTGGCCCTGGCCGGGGTGGTGGTCAACGGCGCCCTGGTGCTGATCGATTTCACCAACCGGCTGGTCGCCCGGGGCGCATCTCCTGCGGCGGCGGTCCGGGACGCCGGCATCCAGCGGTTCCGTCCCATCCTGCTGACCACCCTGACCACCTTCGGCGGGCTGACGCCCATGATCTTCGAAACCTCCCGCCAGGCCCGGATGATGATCCCCATGGCCATCTCCCTGGGGTTCGGGGTGTTGTTTTCGACCCTGATCACCCTGGTTCTGGTCCCGTCGTTATACCTGATTCTCGAGGATGTCCGGCAATGGCGGCAAAAAAATCAACTTGACTCATCATTGTCCGACGGGTAGTATTTTGAGCGTTCACGACGACACTGAAATCATGACTCACGGCAAGGTCTTGACGTCCATTCCCCTCTGATACCGAACGGTTGCACGTGAAGCAGCCCGCCATGGGATTGACCCGGACATCACCTTGGCCCAAAAGGAGATCCCTGTGATACATCCAGGCCGGGCGGCCCCCGTATTGACTGTTTTTCTTCTCTGTCTGATCCTGACCGCCTGCCCTCAGGCTCCGCCGGAATCCCTGGACGTGACCCTGGCCCACGACAAAGGCAATCTTCCGATGTTTCAGGAAAATTTCATCAAACAGGGCGAAACGGCACGAAAGGCCATTGGTGTGGGGATCCATGCGGTGCCCTCGATCACCCCGGATCTGTTCCGGCATCAGATGATGGCCGGTCTGCCCACGGATCAGGCGCCGGAGCTGTTCGTCTGGTGGTCTTCATTCCGCGCCAGGGAACTGGTTGACCACAATTTCGTCACCGACCTGACGGACGTGTGGGACAAATACGCCGACGATTATTCCCCGGACATGCGGGCCGCCTTCACCGTCGACGGCAAGGTTTACGGCTTTCCCTACGTGGTCGAATACTGGCCGGTCTGGTACAACCGAAAGATCTTTGACCGCCTGGGCCTTCACGCCCCGACCACCTGGCCCGAATTCATCGCCGTCTGCGAACGGTTGAAGGCGGCGGGAGTCACACCGATTCTTTCCTCCCTCCAGAATTCCTGGCCGGCCTTCATCTGGTTCGAGGAAATGCTGATCGGTGAGGATCCGGCCCTGTACGAAGGCCTGTGCCGGGGCACCACGGCGTACACCGATCCCCGGGTCATCAAGGCCTGCCGGGTGTGGAAGGGCATGATCGACAAGGGGTACTTCACCGACCCCTCGGTCAACATGCTGACCAACGGCGGTCACCTGTGGAACAGCGAATCCTGCGCCATGACCCTTTGCGGCACCTGGTATTATTCCAGCGTGCTGACGGCCCAGGGCGTCGACGAGAAGGACATCGGCTGTTTCATTCTGCCCTCTCACAATCCCGCCGCCGGAAACAACATCGTCTTCGAGGTGGGGCCGATCTTCACCGCAAAAAACGCCCCCCATGCCGACGCGGCCCGTCGCCTGGCCGACTGGTGGATGAGCCCCCGGGGGAACGCGTCCTTTGCGACGGTGCACCAGTCCTGCCCGGCCAACCGGAAGGCCGATACGGACTATCTGCCGCCGATCAAGCGTGACCTCCTTGACCGGATCCGGGCCGACGGTTACCGCCTGCTGAACCGCTACTGGGAAGCCACCCCAACACCCATCAGCGAAGCCGCCGTTCTCAAGCTCGGTGAATTCATCCTGAAGCCGGACAGCCTGGAGCAGGTGCTTTCCGACATCGAGACCATCGCCGAAGCCCACCGTGCCGGAGAAACCCCATGACCGGAAACCGTCCATGAAACTCCGCACGCGCTTCATCATCGCCATCGCCTCGGTCCTGACGGGATTTCTGGCCATCTCCGGCCTGACCCTTTTCCTGATTGTCGGTATCGACCGCCTGAATCAGGCCGACACCATCTGCCACCGTACGGTCATGGCCCTCAAACAGCTGCAGCTGACCACCGCCCAGCTTCTGACCACCCAGGAACTGGACAAGACCTTCACATCGTGGAAACAGGCTCACCGCACCTTCGAAGAAGAACTCGAACAGCTGAACGCCTGCCCTTACATTCGGGATTTTTTGGCGGACCAGGACAAAGAGGCCACCATCACGGCCATGAACACCTTCTGGGGATTCACCCGCACCCGGACGGCCCGCCTTGAAAGGGATCTGACCGCCATTCTCAGCCGTCCCAATCCCTCACGGGACGGCCTGATCTACCAGTATGCCGACACCCGGGACCACGCCCTGCTGGAGATGCGGAACACCATCGACAGCGCCCTCTTGTTCCTTGAAGCGGATTTCGAAATCAAACTCAACCGACTGATCACCATCGTCGAGAAGGAAAAATCCGGGCATTTCAGGCGGCTGACCGGCCAGATCACAGGGATCGGGCTTCTGATCGCCGTGATCGTTTCGACGATTCTGGTCACGTTTCTGACCCGCCTGAGAACCTATCTGGCCAGGCTGCACCACACGATGAACATCATCGGCCAGGGCGATTTTTCCCGCAAGCTCCATATCCCGGGGAACGACGAACTCAGCCGCATCGCAAGCGCCATCAACGCCACCACAGACGCCCTGTCGGACATGCACGAGCAGTTGAACCAGCGGGTCGAAGAACTTTCCCTGGCCAAGGAGAAAGCCGAGGCGGCCAACCGGGCCAAAAGCGTGTTCCTGGCCAACATGAGCCATGAAATCAGGACCCCCCTCAATGCCGTCATCGGATTCAGCGAACTTCTGGCGGCCCAGGTGACCGACAAAAAACAGAAAAACTGGCTGACGGCCATACGGACGGCGGGCAAAAGCCTGCTGACCCTGATCAACGACATTCTGGATCTGTCCAAAATCGAGGCCGACAAAATCCACATCCGGGTGGCCCCCTGTAACATCCGAACCATTGTCTTCGAGGTCGAGCAGGTCTTTTCCATTCAGGCGTCCCGCAAAAAACTGGCCCTTGCCGTCGACATCGACGAAACCCTGCCTGAGGCCCTCCTTCTGGACGGCGTCCGCCTGCGGCAGGTGCTTTTGAATATCGTGGGCAATGCCGTCAAATTTACGCGGGAAGGCAGGATCATCCTCTCGGTCCGCCGGATACCCCGGCCCGGATCAGACCGGATCGACCTTCGCCTGTCCGTCGCCGACACAGGCATCGGTATCCCCGAAGGCGACATCGACCGAATTTTCGAAGCCTTCGAGCAGAGACCCGGCCAGGACGCCGGTCTTTACGGAGGAACCGGCCTGGGACTGGCCATCACCCGGCGGCTGGTGGAAATGATGAACGGCAAAATCTGGGTCGAAAGCCGCTTGGATCAGGGCAGTCTCTTCCATATACTGATCCGGGATGTCAGGCCCTCATCCGAGGCCGTTCCTCCGCCGCCGTTGCCCTTCTCACCCCACCGCATCCAGTTCGAGACGTGCACGGTGCTGGTGGCCGACGACATGGAATCCCAGCGGACCCTGCTCACGTCCCTGCTCAGTCAGCTGAGCCTCACCCCCGTCACGGCCGAAAACGGCCGGGAAGCGGTGGATCGGGCCCGGAGTCATAAACCGGCGCTGATTCTGATGGACATCCGGATGCCGGAGATGGACGGGACCACCGCCACGCGCCGCCTCAAATCCGACGCAGCCACCCGTCATATCCCCATCATCGCCGTCACCGCCTCGTCGACCGACGCCGACGCCCTTAGGGACAGAGGGTTTGACGATCATCTGCCCAAGCCCATCGATTTCGATGCCCTCTTGACCGTCCTTTCAAGGCATCTGAAGGTCAGGTCCATGCCGTCGCCCGACGCCTGCCCCAGAGCCGGGACTCTGCCGCCCAGGATTCTGAGCCGCCTTCCCGCCGTTCTCCGGATTCTCGAAAACGAGATCACGGACCTCTGGGAGTCTTTTCGTCACCAGCAGCCCATGGACGCGGTCAAGGCCTTCGGCGAGCAGATTCAATCTTTGGGCCGGAGTCACGAGCTGGATATTCTGACGACTTACGGCGACGACCTGGTTTTTCATGTCGAGGCCTTTGATGTGGCCCAGATGCAGGCGGCCCTCGACGCCTTTCCCGCACTCATCCAAACCCTCAAAACCCATTCAGGAGAAACCCATGACGACTGAGTCGCCCGAAACCCCCTTTTCCATTTTGATCGTCGATGACGAGCCCAAAAACATCCAGCTTCTGGGCAGTCTGCTCCGGGAAAGAAACTATCGGGTGGAATTCGCCCTGAACGGGGCCAAAGCCCTGGCCTGGCTGGATGAAAAACCCTTCGACCTGGTGCTTCTGGATATCATGATGCCGGACATGGACGGTTACGAGGTCTGTCGCCGCATCAAGGACAATCTGACCATCCGGCACATTCCCGTAATTTTTCTGACGGCGAAAACCGAAACCGAGGATATTGTCAAAGGTTTCGAGGCGGGGGGGGCCGACTACATCACCAAACCCTTCAAAACACCGGAACTGCTGGCCCGGGTCAAGGTCCATGTCGAAATGAAGATACTGCGCGGGCTGATCCCCATCTGCGCCAACTGCAAATCCGTCCGCGAAGACAACGGCGCCTGGGGGCGCATCGAAGCCTATATCCAGAACCACTCCCAGGCCCTGTTCACCCACACCCTCTGTCCGACATGCGCCGACGCCATGTACGGCCACGAATCCTGGTACAAGTCCCGGCGCAGCGTGACGGGGGATGAGGAGAAGGAGTGACGGGGGTGTGGGGGTGTGGGGGTGTGGGGGTGTGGGGGTGTGGGGGTGTGGGCACGGACCACGGACATGCACGGACAGACACGGACTTACACGGACCACGGACGTACACGGACGGCGCTAAGCACAATACTCATTTGACAGATACGTCTTCACCCTGCGCCCATGCCGGCAGTCCGTGCCAGTCCCTGGTCCGTGCCAGTCCGTGGTCCGTGCCTGTCCGTGGTCGTCCGTGTCTGTCCGTGGTCCCTGCCCACCCTGCCCACCATGCCCACCCTGCCCACCTCACCCCAAAATCAACTCCAGATAAGACCGCCGCTCGAATCGATCCAGACCGATCCGTCCGGCAAGGGTCAGCAACTCCTGTTCAACGGCTTCAAGGTCGTCGCCTTTCTTTTCAAGCTCCACAAAGGATCCCAGCCCGTCCACCTGATCAAGGCAGACGGTGATGCCGTTCAGATCAAACCCTTCGCGGGTCTTGGTGACGGTCCCCGAGGCCTTAAACCCCAGAAGCTCCAGAATGTCTGACGCCTCGTCGCCGTTATCGACGCCGGTTTCCTTTTCCACCCGGGCCTTGGACGCCCGGCTGAGCTTGGGGCCTTTGTAGGTGAGGGTCACGGTCTCCCCCACCCGACGAAGCCGAAGGGCCTCGTCGGTCCGGCTGAAATCCCTGGCCGGATGGTTGTAATACCGGTCTTCTTCCCGGCAGGTGTTCCGGTATACGGCGCCCAGAGTCTTAAGGATGTCCCGGACCGGGGCAAGGTCCGGGCACCAGGCTTTGATTTCAATTTCAAGATCGTTCATGGTCCGCCTGCAATGAGGGTTGAAGGTTCCGCCGAGGGTTCCGGCGCCCGTGAGGGTCTGTCTCCTGATATCAGACTTCACCGGAAACCGCCAGCGCCGGCTGGTTTGAGAAGTCGTTTGCAATCCGTCTGTACATAAGGTAAAGTCCCCATGAATTCTTTGCCACCATCGATCCCGACCTGACGTTCCACCCCCTCGGGACACCGATCGCACTCCCTGACGATACAGGCGTCAAGGATTACTCCCGCATCGCCCGCAGGCGATGCGATCAGCTCTAAGGATAGTCCATGAAACCATACAAAATCGCCCTGGTCGAGGCGGTGTCCGACCTGACCCACGTCTACAGCCGCACCTGCCTGCCCCGGGTGGGCCTGGCCACCATCGCCGCCCTGCTCGATCAGAACGGCTATGCCTGCGACCTCTGGCTGAACCCCATGACCGACGCGGAAAAACAGCAGCTGGCCCACTATGACCTGGTGGGCGTGGGTTCCCTGTCCAGCACGATCCGGGAAGCCTACAATCTCTGCGACGAGCTGAAACAAAAAGGCGTCACCGTGGTCATGGGCGGCCCCCACGCCTCCTTTCTGCCCGAAGAAGCCCTTGGGCACTGTGACTACGTGATCCGGGGCGAAGGCGAGGCCCCCTTTCTCGCCCTTGTGAACGCCCTTGAAAAAGGGGAAAATCCGAACACCATCGCGGGGCTCTCTTACAAAATCAACGGCAGCGGATGCCGGCACAACGACCGAAGCGACTTTCTGGATCTGTCCACCCTGCCGTCCCCGAATTTCACCCTTTCGCCCCAGATCGGCCGTGATGAGATTCCGCCCATCGTGATCACGTCCCGGGGCTGCCCCCACGACTGCTCGTTCTGCAGCGTCACACCGCTTTTCGGGCGCAAATACCGGTTCAAGACCCATGAGCAGGTGATCGAGGAACTGCGCCCGGTCCAGCATCGCAGTGTCTGTTTCGGTGACGACAATTTCGGCGCCAATCCTGCCAGAGCCAAATCCCTGCTCCGGGAATTGATCAAACAGAAGGCCGTGCCCCTGCGCTGGTCCGGACAGATCTGCGTCAACGCCGCCAGGGACGAGGAACTTTTGGATCTGATGGAGGAAACCCGCTGCCGCATCGTCTATGTGGGCGTCGAATCCGTGGATCCTTCCACCCTCAAAAAATACGGCAAGGTTCACAACGTGGATGCGGTCCGGCAGTGTGTGGAGAATCTTCACAAACACAACATCGGCATTCACGGCATGTTCGTGGTGGACAGCAAGGATTCGCCGGAGGCCCCGAAGAATATCGTGGACTATGCCATTCAAACGGACATGGACACCATCCAGGTATTTTCGATCACCCCGTTTCCCGGCACCCGGGCCCACACGGAAAACAAGGACAACCTTTTGCACAGTCACTGGAACCGTTACGACGGCATGCATGTGGTGGCCAGGCCGGAACAGTGCTCGGCCTATGAGATGCAGAAAGCCATCGTCGATCAGATGAAACGGTTTTACAGCCTGCCGCGTGTGATGACCGCCTACCGGCGCAAACGGGGCTGGCGGGTATCCTACCGTATGGGCGGCAATATCCTGCTGCGGCGATGGATCAAGGAAAACGCGGATTATATGGAAAGTCTCAAAGCCTATGGCTGATGACGGTCGTCACGGGCGGTTCCCCAAAAACCCGGAAACCGCCCGTGATGATCGGGGCACGGCGCATCAGACGCTCGCGACAAGGATCCGGTAGCATCTCAGGCACCGGGCGGCTTCGATGCGGGCCTGAATCGGTGAAAAGCCTTTTTCGACTTCCTGGAAATCATGAATCCGGACCTCGGGATCGACGACGGGTTGTTCTTCCCGGACGGTGCCGCCGGAAAACGTAAACGCGGGCTCATGGTCGAACACCCTGCCGTCGCTCACCAGATGTTCCAGCACATCCCGGTCGGACGGGCGGCATGCGCCGGTCTTCAGATACTGATCGATGAAGGAGGCGGCCTGTCGGCCCGCCGAAAGGGCCGCGATCAATGAGGACGGTCCCGTGGCGCAGTCGCCGCCGCCGAAGACCTCGGGCCGGGCGGACTGAAAGGTGGCCCCGTCGACGATGAGGGTGTTCCAGGACGTCACGCAATCCTCCCCCGAAATCACCTGATTGACCGCGCATTTCTGACCCACGGCGGGAATCACCGCATCACAGTCGATGACATACTCGGAACCCTCGACCGGCACGGGCCGGCGGCGTCCGCTTGCGTCCGGTTCGCCCAGACCCATGCGTTGGCATTTCAATCCCGTGACCACCCCGTTTTCGGCCATGATTTCAAGGGGCGCCACCAGGAAATGGAAGGTCACGCCCTCTTCTTTGGCTTCACGGATTTCATGGTGATCGGCGGGCATTTCCGCCTCGGTGCGGCGATACAGAAGATTCACGTCCAAAAACCCCAGACGACGGGCCGTACGCACACAGTCCATGGCCACGTTGCCGCCGCCGATGACCACCACCCGTTTGCCCTCAAGAGGTTTTTCTCCCCGGGCGGCCCGGGCCAGAAAATCGACGCCCGGCATAAAGCCCTGATAGCCGGAATCCTCACCCGTGCAGCGCATGGCCGAGGATTCCGGGGCGCCCGCGCCCAGGAAAACCGCCTGGTAGCCCTGATCCTCCAGCTCATCGACGGTAACATCTTTGCCCACTTTCACCCCGTACCTGATCTCGGCGCCCAGGGCCTCGACCAAGGCGACCTCGTGGGCAATCACGTCCCGGGGCAGCCGGTAGGAAGGAATGCCGTAGGCCGCCATGCCCCCCGGCCCTTCCTGGGCTTCGAACACCGTGGTCGTATACCCCAGGCGTCCCAGATAATAGGCGCAGGACAGCCCGGCGGGACCGGCTCCGACAACGGCGATCTTTTCCGGTTTCTCCGGCTTTCGGGGCTCGTCGATGCGCAGGTCGCCTGCTTGTTCCCGATCGGCCAGAAAGCGTTTGATGCCCCGGATGGCCAAAGGGGCGTCCAGGGAATTTCTGCGGCAGTTCTCCTCACAGGGCCGCACGCAGACCCGCCCGATGGTTCCCGGCATGGGGCAGCCGCTCCGAACCACGGTCATCGCCTCGACCCATCTACCGTGTTTCACATGCTCGAGGTAGGCCGGAATGTCCACATGGGCCGGGCAGGCGTTGATGCAGGGGGCCGTCAGAAGGCTGTCATAGCGGCCCCGTTCCACCTGTCTTTCGCCCGTGAGAACCGCCTCGACGTCCGATGCGAAAAAATCCAGAATGTCATGGACCGGCTTGGCCACGGTCCGGCCGATATCGCAGCGGGCGGACAGTCCGATGTAGGTCGACAGAACCCGGAGATCGTCCAGATCCGAGGCAGCCCCCCTGCCCTCGCAGATGCCCGTGATGATTTCCCGCATCCGGGCCGTTCCCTCGCGACAGGGCGTGCATTCCCCGCAGGATTCATCGGCCACCCGCTTCAGATACGCTTCGAGCAGGGCCACCTTGTCCACCGACGGGTCACGGATGATGATCCCGGCCCAGCCGATCAGGGCCCGGGGCGCCCGGTCCGCAAATTGTTTTTCCACGGCGCCCGCAAGCGTTTCGCCGTTTTCCCATGTGTTGACATCCGAAACGTTCATCGTCCTGCCGTCTCCTTGTATGGTCTTGTATCTTCGAAGAAAACAAGCTGATGTCATACCGAAGATACCGGCGAATTTCAAGGTTTATGTCAATTCCGACACAAGGATCCAGGGTGATCGCATGTTTCATATCCTTGAAGAAAAACAAAAACGGCCTTCGTGAGAATCTCAGCGGATTGATCTCCGATCAATCCCGTTGACTTAAACACGTCATCCGTGCCGGCAAGAAATACACCGCTTGAGCAAACGACACCCTCTCTGTGACTTTGTGTCTTTGTGAGAAATCACTTGGACCGCCCCCTTCGGAGACGCCGGTTTAATCGCTCTCACAGAGACACAAAGACACAGAGAACGCCGGACATGCCGGCGCATGTCGCACGGCAACGCTCCTGTGGGCATCCCATGCCGTGACGGAAAAGAGCCCCGCCCCTTTTCCGTCATAACCAAACCATTCAACCACCCGGTCGCTGCGCGCCCTGAAGGACACGAAGGGAATGGGGGTTGTCAATTCCTGACACACGGCATATCATGAGCCGCTCCCCACAGGGCATGACCCATGGGTCGTGCGGGATAGACATGCGATTGCCCTGCACAAGGATCAGGACGGTTGAGATTTTTTCCGATCTGTGATTTATGTATTTTTTTATCGAAACCAGCCACCCCAACGTGAAGGAACCTTTGCGCCATGAAGCTGAAAACCTGTGTGAGCCCTGCCGGGCGTTTTGTCTATGGTCTTCACCGGCCTTTTTTTCATATCGAAAACTTCAGGAAAAACGACGGCATCCGCAGTCTGGGCCGGGATGACGATGGGAACGAAGCGGTCAACACGCGGAATTTCCCCACGTCCGCCGTCAATGAGCCCCGGGCCGATGTGATTTACGAGGTTCACAACCCCTTTCCCTTCCGGGGGGCCACCTTCATCAATTCAGTCTGGGCCGATGCCAAAAGCAAAAACCCGGAATCCATCACCCTGCCCCGGCCCAAACCCATGAGTTTTTCGAAAAGCCTGGGCGAAGTCGCCGATCTGGACCGTGTCTTTGCCGCCCTTCCCCAGCCGGTTCTTCTGACCATCGCCTCAGAATCCACGGATCCTGCGGAACTCATCCGACTGGCCCGTCTCTGCTGCACCGTTCAATATCGTGACGGCGTCCCAGACGGCCTTTTGTTCGAAAAAACCGGCCAGGGCCACCTCGTGCCGGTGATCCGGAACCACGAGCTGTTCGAATCCCTGGTCAACAATCCCTGTCTTCCCCAAGACCTGCGCGAGGTGATGGTGCTGCGTCCGGGCATCCAGGGCGGCAGCGAGATCGTGGGGGAGTACGAAAACACGGAGACCGGGGTCCACGTCTACGAATACCTGCGGCGAAACAGTTACATCCCCTGGGGCCATTTCGCGGCCAACATGGCCGAGGACTCGCCCCGTTACGACATGGCCGGGACCCGGGAGGAAGACATCCGGGGCCTTCGCTTTCTTTACTACCAGCGCACCTATTCCCGGGTGGGGGCGATGCTGGGCCTCACCGGCCTCAGCGAACGGACACCGTCATCGGAAAAGGATCTGGAAGACCTTCGCCGAAGAATCATGGACACGCTCATTGCCGGAAAGACCGGCCCCCTGATGTATAACGCCACCCTCTGGGGATGGAACTACGGGTTCCATTTCACGGCGTCGGGCTACAACCTCCACGGTTCCCACCAGCAGATTCACCAGCAGTACGCCCTGATCCCCAGAGAGATCGACGGCTTCAGCAGTTTCGACCATTCGGTCGAAAGGATTCCCACCTACGGGTGCGGGGATCAGGTCCACGCCTTTATCACGGACTACCGCAGGAAAACGGGTCAGGATTTTTTCACCGACTACATCCGGGCCATCCGAAGCAACGCCCGCATGGACGTCCGTGATCCGGATCGGTCCTCGCTGGTGGTCTACGAAGACGAGCACGTGATGCTCTTCGTGCCCAAGGCCCAGACCTCCCAGTGGGAGCTGAACCTCATGCCCAAACAGCCCCTGGCCCATATCCTGGCCACGGACCATGCGGTGCGTCGTTCCCTGGACACCGCCATGTGGCGGGCCATGACCCTTCTGACCACCCTGGGGGCCCGCATGATCACCTGCATCGAGTTCTCCGGGCGGTTTGACGCGGCCGAATGCGGCCAGCACCTGCTCTACGCCTTTCTGCCCAAAATCCCCTACTCCATGGGGGCCTTTACCGAAGCCCAGCTCCGCTTCATCTGCGGCCACTACCCCGAGGATTTCGCCGCGGCCTGCCGCAGTGTTCTAACATCCTGACCCAAAGTGGAACCATAGCGCCACCATGACGCAACGGTGGCGCTATGATTTGCATATCGTAGCGCCACACGCAACTCCGAAAACCATGACGCCCGTTGCAACCATCCGGGGCAGACATATCGGGCATGCATGATTGCCAAGGAAATCAAAGGGGATAAATCCTGTGCCCCCGCACGGGTCCTGCCCCCGGGTTGGCCTTGCCCGTTATTGGCACGTTTCATGAAAACCACTGCAATATCAAACAGCATCGGAGAGGGACGCCTCAGGGGATCGGAACCCTTGGCTACCATCAAACAACATCGCAAAACAGACAAAGGCAAACACATGAACAAAGGCGAAAAACTAATTGTCATCGGGTGTGGCGGCGCCGGCGGACCGGCGGCCATGTTGTCCAAAAAACTGATGCCGGAGGTCGATGTAACGATTATCCGTAAGGAAGCAAACTTCATTGTCAGATGAGCGCTGCCCCATGTGGTGACCGGTCTGGTCACCCCCGAATCCATCATCAACAAGGACAGCATGCTCGAAAATGCCGGGATCAACGTCATCGTCGATGACGTGACCCATGTGGATCCCAAACAAAAACAGGTCACCCTGGCGAAAGGAAAAACACTTTCCTATGACAAGCTGTTTCTGGCCACGGGCTCCAGTGTTTTCAAACCCCCGATGACGGGCATCAACCTTGACGGTGCGATGGGATTGCGTAACCTCGAGGACGCCGGAACCATTATCCAGTATTTCGAACGGCACAACCCCAAAAAAATTGTCTTTCTTGGGGCAGGGTTCATCAGCATGGAAATGGCGTCGATCCTTATGACCCACTACCCCGACCGATACGACATCAGCCTGGTCGAACTGGCGGATCATCCCCTGCCCCTGATGCTCGACGGCGACATGGCCGCAGAGGTGACGTCATACGTCCGACAAAAAGGAATTCATATCCTTACCGGGCAGACCGTGACTGAAATCCTTGGTCGTGACGGCCGTGTGTGCGGTGTCAAATTGAGCACCGGAGAAACGCTGGATGCCGATGTGGTATTCATCAATGTCGGGGTTCGCCCCAATCTGGAACTGGCAAGGCAGATCGGCCTTGAAATCGCCGACTTCGGGATCACAGTCAATGAATACCAGGAAACCTCCGATCCGGATATCCTGGCCGGAGGCGACTGCGTTCAGAAAATCAACGTGATCACCGGAAAACCGGACGCCGGGCGCCTGCGCGGGCCGGCCGTCATGCAGGGCCGTCTCGCGGCCAAGCGCCTGGCCGGATTTAACGTGGCCTATCCCGGTGTGATCAATGCCGGAGGATGCCGGATGTTCGACATGGCGATTTCCTGTACCGGGTTGAACGAAGCGACAGCCCTGCGGGAAGGGTACGACATCATCACCGCCACGGCGGAATCACGCACCAAACACGGAATGATTCCCGGCATGACGCCCTGGAAGCTCAAGCTGATCTTCGATCGGAAAACGACCCGGCTGATCGGCGGCCAGATCGTCGGCTACAACGTGGCACCGGCCCGTGAGATCGATGCGGTGACCGCCCTTATCCTGGGCCAAAAAACCATCACGGATCTGACCACATTCACGGCGGCCTGCAACCCGGACATCTCCTCGGAACCCAGTGCGGAGCCCATTGCCGTCGCCGCTGAACAGGCATTCCAGAAATGGATTAAACGCAGACAATAAGCGGGCCGACGGTCTTTCCCGACCAATCCGGCAACGCTGAGGCATCAAACAAAAAAAACCGCCGGAGCCTTCCGACGGTTTTTTTGTGAACGGGTTGGTCATGAACAATCAGTACATGTCCTCATCCATCATGTCCGGGGTCATGTCGGCTTTTTTCTTCTTTTCCGGGGCGTCGGTGATCATGGCCTCGGTGGTCAGCATCAGACCGGACACGGAAGCGGCGTTCTGGACGGCGAAACGCACGACCTTGGTGGGATCGATGACCCCGGCTTCCAGAAGGTTTTCAAAGGTTTCGCTCTGGGCGTTGAACCCGAAATCACCCTTGCCCTCCAGCACCCTGTTGACCACCACGGAACCTTCAAGGCCGGCGTTGACGGCGATCTGACGCAGCGGTTCGGTCAGGGCGTGCTTGAGGATGGTCACCCCGCTCTTTTCCTCACCCTTGGCCGCCACCTTGTCCAGGGCCTTGAGGCAGCGGATCAGGGCCACGCCGCCGCCGGGCACGATGCCTTCTTCCACGGCGGCACGGGTGGCGTTCAAGGCGTCCTCGACGCGGGCTTTCTTTTCCTTCATTTCGATTTCCGTGGCGGCCCCGATGGTGATCACGGCCACCCCGCCGATGAGCTTGGCCAGGCGTTCCTGGAGCTTTTCACGGTCGTAGTCCGAGGTGGTGTCCTCGATCTGGGTGCGGATCTGTTTGACCCTGCCCTCGATGGCGGCACGGCTTCCGGCACCGTCGACCAGGGTGGTGTTGTCCTTGTCGATCTTCACGGTCTTGCAGGTGCCCAGATCATTGAGGGAGATATTTTCCAGTTTGACGCCGATATCCTCGGACACCACCTGGGCGCCGGTGAGGACGGCAATGTCTTCGAGCATGGCCTTGCGGCGGTCACCAAACCCGGGGGCCTTGACCGCAGCCACCTTCAGGGTGCCGCGAAGCTTGTTGACGATAAGGGTGGCCAGGGCTTCGCCGTCCACGTCCTCGGCGATGATCAGGAGGGGTTTGCCGGACCGGGCCACGTTCTCCAGAAGGGGCACCAGATCCTTCATGCTGCTGATTTTCTTTTCATGAAGAAGGATATAGGGCTCGTCAAGCAGCGCTTCCATCTTTTCCGCGTTGGTGACGAAATAGGGCGACAGGTAACCCCGGTCGAACTGCATGCCCTCGACGATGTCAAGGGACGTGTCCATGCTCTTGGCCTCCTCGACGGTGATGACCCCTTCCTTGCCGACCTTTTCCATGGCTTCGGAAATCAGCTTGCCGATGGTTTCGTCGCTGTTGGCGGAAATGGTGCCCACCTGGCCGATTTCCTTCTTGTCCTTGATGGGTTTGGACAGTTTCTTGAGTTCGGCGACCACCGCCTCGACGCCCATGTCGATGCCGCGTTTGAGGGCCATGGGGTTCATGCCCGCCGCCACCAGCTTGTTGCCTTCACCGTAGATGGCCTGGGCCAGAACCGTGGCGGTGGTGGTGCCGTCACCGGCGGTATCGCTGGTCTTGCTGGCCACCTCCTTGACCATCTGGGCGCCCATATTCTGAAACTTGTCTTCCAGCTCGATCTCCTTGGCGACACTGACCCCGTCCTTGGTGACCAGGGGGGAGCCGAAAGATTTGCTCAAAACCACGTTGTTGCCTTTGGGGCCAAGGGTCACCTTCACCGCATTGGCCAGTGCATTGACGCCCTTTAACATGGATTCACGAGCCTGTGACCCGTAGATAATCTGCTTTGCACTCATCACTCATCCCTCCTGATTATTTGTTGATCACCGCCAGAATGTCCTCTTCACGCATGAACATGTGTTCCTCGCCGTCGATCTTGATCTCGGTTCCGGCATACTTGGAAAAAAGAACCGTGTCCCCTTCCTTGACATCCATGGGAATCCGGTTGCCGTTCTCGTCGCGTCTGCCGGGGCCAACGGCCGTCACCTTTCCCTGCTGGGGTTTTTCCTTGGCCGTGTCGGGGATGATGATGCCCCCGGCCGTTTTGGTTTCCTCGTCCATACGCTTGACGATCACCCTGTCATTGAGCGGTCTGATGTTCATGGTTGTTCCTCCGCTTGAAATTTGATGTTTATAATTTCACCGAACTACCGGGTTCACGGCGGCCCGTCCCGGTCGGAACGGCCGCCGATATCCTCTGCCTCGCCCATGGCCGCGGCGCAGCCCGTCCGTGCCGGAGAAACCGGAAATCCATTGTCGGAACACGCTGTCCGACGGTTTTTCCGAACCGGCCACGGCAGCATCGGCCGCCCTTATCACCGTTACCATGTCTGTATCGTTGGAGATGAGACCCGTTGGCCGTCAGAAGGCCGGGCCCTGAAGGCCCGCCCCGCAGTCCCTCCCTCGTCTGTCAAAAAATCGGGGGGAAGATGGGCCGGCCGACATACCCTTCGCGGCACCGGGGCCGCATGGAATGAAAAAATATAAAACAGGCCGGATTCCTTTCAAGGGGGAGCCATAAAAAAATATGCCCGGTACAAAAAAATCTCAATGGATCCTTATATATAGAAGAGCTGCTGAACCGCTATGTCGACCTGCTGACCCCTGAATCACTCAGCCCCTACATCGGGCCACACATCATGAAAGAGGTGGAACGTGTCTCCTTCGCCGCGTGAGCTTATCCGCCACATCCTCGATGAAATCGACTTTATTCAAAGCCTGGCCCCCAAAAAGCAAAACCCCTCAGAAAGCGTGACTTTCTGAGGGGTTAATTTTTTCAGGTGGTGCCGAAGGCGAGACTCGAACTCGCACAGCCATACAGCCACTAGACCCTGAACCTAGCGCGTCTACCAATTCCGCCACTTCGGCAATGTGGGCTTGTGTATATCAGCGTTTTTTGATCGGATCAAGAGATTTGTTTAAAAAAATCATGTCCGGGTGGGACTTATAAAAACGTTGATTTCAAAGCAAAAAGGACTTATAAATCCCCTTGGTTTTTTTGTCAAGACAATATGTAAGGGTTTGAATTATATGAAACTGATCGAAGATCTTGAACAGATCACGGAGCCGTTTGAGAAAGCCGTGATCACCATCGGCAATTTCGACGGGGTCCACAAGGGACACCGGGCCCTTCTGGATGCGGCCATCGAAAAAGCCCGGGCCATCTCAGGCACCTCCGTGGCCGTCACCTTCGAACCCCATCCCATCCGGGTGCTTGACAAAGGCAGCCATCCGCCCCTGATCACCATCTACGAGCAAAAGGTCGAACTGATCGAAAAAAGCGGGATCGACGTGCTGGTCAGCATCCCCTTCACCCGGGCGTTTGCCGCCATGGAGCCCCAGGACTTCGTTGAAACCCTTCTTTTCAAACGCCTTGGCATGGCGGCCATCGTGGTGGGCAAGGATTATTCCTTCGGCAAAAAACGGCAGGGCAACATCGCCATGCTTCGGGCGTTTGGCGAGAGGCTCGGGTTCGAGGTGATCATTCCGCCCTGGGTCACCACGACCGACGGGAGCGGACGCATCAGCAGCACCAGGATCCGGGAGCTGGTCCGGTCGGGGGACGTAAAACACGCCCCGGCGCTTCTGGGACGTCATTATCAGATCCGGGGCAAGGTGGTTTCCGGCCGGGACCGGGGGGGGAAACTTCTGGGTTTCCCCACGGCCAACATCAATCTTCGCGACGAACTTGCACCGGAATCCGGGGTCTACGCCGTGACCGTCGAATGCAGTTACGGCCGGTTCAAGGGGGTGGCCAACATCGGATACAGCCCCACCTTCGACGACCACCTGTTCACCGTCGAGGTTCATATTCTGGATTTCAAGCACGATATCTATCAACAGGACATCCGGGTCAATCTGATCGAAAAACTGAGGGACGAAAAGAAATTTTCAGGCATCGCCGAGCTGTCCGAACAGATCCGCAGGGACATCGAGAAAGCCCGGACGATTCTTGAAAAAATTATGGATTGATTAAAAAGATCGGACGTTTTACGATTCCGTCACGATTAACAAGGTGGTCGGGGCTCTGACGGGCCTTGCGGCCACGAAAGGCAGACAGTGCACATGGCCATTCGCGACATCATCACCTACCCCAACCCCCAGCTGCTGAAACCCTCGGACACGGTCACCGACTTCGGTGAAGAAACCCAGACCCTGATCGAAGACATGGCCGACACCATGTTCGAGGCCCCCGGAGCGGGCCTGGCCGCCGTCCAGGTCGGGGTCAGCAAACGCATCATCGTGGTCAACAGTACGGGCGACGGCGACGACGCCGAAAAATCATGGTACGCCCTGATCAATCCGGAAATTCTGGAAAAAGACGGGGTCTATATGTCCGAAGACGAAGGCTGCCTGAGCGTGCCGGAACTCCGGGCCACGGTCAGACGCTCGTCCCGGGTGGTGGTCAAGGCTCAGGACCGCAACGGTGAGCCCGTGACCATGGAAGTCGACGGATTCCCCGCCGTGGTGCTTCAGCATGAAATCGACCACCTGAACGGCATTTTGTTCATCGACCACCTGAGCGTCCTCAAGCGCAATCTGTACAAGACGAAAATCAAGAAGCTGATGAAGGGAACCTGACCATGGCCCCCTCCGTCGTTTTCATGGGAACCCCCGATTTTTCCGTCCCTCCCCTCAAAGCCCTGCACCGTCAGGGATATGACATCCGGCTGGTCGTCACCCAACCGGACCGGCCCCAGGGACGGGGACGGAAAATGATCGAAACGCCGGTCAAGCAGACGGCGCTTGCCCTGGGCCTTCCCGTGCTCCAGCCCCTTCGGATCAACGAGGCGGAGGTGGTCGACACCCTGCGGAGCCTGGCCCCCGATTTCTTCGTCGTTACGGCCTTCGGGCAGTTTCTCTCAAACGAACTGCTAAGGGTGCCCGAAATGGGCTCGGTGAACATTCACGCCTCCCTGCTTCCGGCCTATCGGGGAGCCTCTCCCATCCACCGGGCCATCATCAACGGGGAAAGTGAAACCGGCATCACCACCATGCTGATGGATCAGGGAATGGATTCCGGGGATATTCTGATGCAGGCCGCCCTCGCCATCCGACCCGACGATACGGCGGAAAGCCTCCACGACCGGTTGTCGGCCTTGGGGGCCGAGCTGATCATCGACACCTTGAACGCCATGGCGGCCGGATCGCTCACGCCCCGCCCCCAGGATCCGTCCCGGGTCACCTTCGCCCCCATGCTCAGTAAGGAGGACGGGCACCTTCCCTGGACGCGGACGGCACGGGAACTGGACTGTTTTGTCCGGGGCATGACACCCTGGCCCGGTGCCTTTACCTTTTTTGACGACAAACGCCTGAAGATTTTTGCGGTGGAGGCCATAGACAGCACATCGAAGGCCGAACCGGGAACGGTTCTCGAGAGCGGAAACGGTCGTCTGGTTGTTCAGACCGGCCGGGGCGCCCTGTCCATTCAGGAGATCCAGGGCGCCTCGGGCAAACGGCTGCCCATTGCCGATTTTTTGAGGGGGTTTTCCATTCCCGCCGATCGTCGGTTCACCTGATCAATCAACCCCCGCCCCGGAATCGGCTTTTCTATTTAGGGGTTAAGGGGTGCATCCAATACCATACCCTTAACGTCCCGATGGGCAGGCTTCGCTTTGCCCATCCTGCGGGCGAAACACGGCCCTGCCCATCAACACGACAACGAGATTTTTTAAGGGAATGCACGCTGAACACGCCCGGCGGCATTGAGGCGGTGAGGCCCCCTAAAGGGCCCCAGTTCCGCGACGGCCATGGAAATTACTCCTTGACGCGCTCCGAATAGGCCCGGGTGCGGGTGTCGATCTTGATCACCTCGCCCTCTTCGATGAAGGGAGGGACCTGGACTTCGAATCCGGTTTCGACGATGACGGGCTTGGTGCTGCCGGTGGCCGTGTCGCCTTTGGCCCAGGGATCGGCCTTGACGATTTTCAGGTTGACGAAATTGGGCAGGGTCACGCCGATGGGACGGCCGTCGAAGAACAGCACCGAGCACACCGTATTCTCCTTGAGCAGATCCACGCAGTCCGCCAGTTGTTCCTTGGTCAGAAATTCCTGCTCGTAATTGGCGTTGTTCATGAAGCAGTAGTTGTCGCCGTCGAAGTACAGGTATTCCATGTCCTTTTCTTCCAGGCTCGCTTTTTTCAGCTTGTCTCCGGAGCGGTAGGTCCGCTCGAACTGTGAGCCGGTGATCATGTTCTTGAGTTTGCATTTGTACAGGGCCTGACCCTTGCCCGGCTTGACGAACTCAAACTGAACGACCACGTGGGGGGCGCCGTCGATTTCAACTTTGATGCCTTTTCTGAACTCTCCTGCTTCAAACATAAGGTGTCTTTCCTTTAATCATTATTATACTGTCATGGTTTTATTGATGGACTCAGCCGCCCGACGCGCTTCGCGGACAAAGGTGCGGACCTTGTCCGGATCCTTTTTGAACCGGACGGGTTTCCCGCTTGGATCCACCGCATTGGTCCGGGTGCAGCTGTCGACCCCGGCCGGACGGGTGGCCACGGCGGCCTCGAACACGTTGTCTGGTGAAAGCCCTCCTGCCAGTATCACAGGAAGGCGGCTTTGTTCAACCAATTTTCGGGCCATGTCCCAGTCGCAGGTCAAGCCCGTGATCCCCACGAACCCTTCGACGGGCTGCTCGTCCGCTTTTCCGCCATCGGTCACGATCAGGGTGTCGGTCAGAAAAAGGTCACTGACCGGTTCGAACAAAAGGGCCAGTTCCAGGGTGGGCACCCGATGGGCCAGGCCGGTCTGGGCAATGGGGATCGACCGCATGATCCGAACGCCGGGAAAGCGCTGTTTTACCTGTCGCTGAAGATCGATCAGCGTCTCACAGATGCCGTTGATATCCGGAGGCCCGGGCAGGGATTCGCACAGATGGATGATGTCCGGCTCGTACCAGTCGATGACCCGGGCGATCAGATCCGCATCGGAGAAAAGCGGGATCAGGCTGCTTTCCACCGACCGGCTCCGGGCCAGGCGAATGGTGTCGCGGATCGCCGGCACCTTCCAGTCCGTCGCCGACACCAGGACAGACCCCAGCCGGGAAACGCCCAGATCGATCAGCGTATCGGCCTCGTCCGGCGTCTGGATTTCATAGATCTGGACCTCAAGATCCGGCATGGTTTCCCTCCCCTGTCAAACGGGTCCGCCGGCCTGTGAAACCCGCGTGATTCCCGTCAAAAAGAACCGTAATCATTTTAAAATCAGTTGACATTTTCCGCAGTTTTTACCATATTCATCGTGTTTTGGCAAATTGATAAAGGTCTGATTTGACGCTTCGAAACGGCAGTCATCGTTCCTCAGATATGCCATCTTACGTACCATTTTGACATGATCCGCAGGTCCTTCTGCCACACACGCAACCGTTTTGAGGCTTACCATGATATTGATCATCGATTTCGGCTCACAATTCAACCAATTGATCGCACGGCGGGTCCGGGAGCATCAGGTTTACTGCCAGATCATCCCCCCCGCCATGCTCACCGAGGCCTATATCCAAGACACCCGACCCGAGGGGATCATCCTTTCCGGGGGGCCTTCGAGCATTTACGGGGAAAACAGCCCCAAGGTCGACCCGGCGGTCTTCAACAGCGGTCTGCCCGTTCTGGGAATCTGCTACGGGCTTCAGTTCATGGTCCACGCCCTTGGGGGAAACGTCCGGCGTTCCGAGAAACGGGAGTACGGATTTGCCGAACTGATGATCGCCGATCACGGCGACCTGTTTGCCGGAATCGACCAGCAGACCCAGTGCTGGATGAGCCACGGCGATTCCATCACGGACCTGCCCGAAGGCTTCGCCGTCACCGCCTCCACGGCCAACACCCGGGTGGCCGCCGTGTCCTGCCCGGAACGCCGCCTTTACGGACTCCAGTTCCACCCGGAAGTCGAGCACACCCTCAAAGGCCGGGACATTTTATCGAACTTTCTGTTCACCATCTGCGGCTGCAGGCAAAGCTGGACCATGAAATCCTTCGCCGAGCAGGCCATTGAGGACATCAAAAAAACCGTGGGCGACAAAAAGGTCATTCTGGGCCTGTCGGGCGGTGTCGATTCCTCGGTGGCCGCCCTTCTGATCCACAAGGCCATCGGCCGGCACCTGACCTGCATCTATGTGGACAACGGCCTGATGAGGAAAAACGAAAGCGCCGTTCTCAAGGAAAGCCTGACCCGGCATCTTGACATGAACATCCGGTTTGTCGATGCCTCAGACGACTTCCTCGGCCCCCTTGACGGCGTGACGGACCCCGAGAAAAAACGCAAGATCATCGGCAACGTGTTCATCGACGTGTTCGACCGGGAAGCCGCCAAAATCGAGGACGCCGAATTCCTGGGTCAGGGCACCCTCTACCCGGACATCATTGAATCCCAGTCCGTCTTCGGGGGTCCTTCGGATGTGATCAAGTCCCATCACAACGTGGGCGGCCTTCCGGAAAACATGAAACTCAAACTGATCGAGCCCCTGAAATTCCTGTTCAAGGACGAGGTCCGGCAGCTGGGTCTTGAAATCGGCCTGCCCGAAGACCTGGTCTGGCGTCAGCCCTTCCCCGGTCCGGGCCTGGGGATCCGGATCATCGGCCCCATCACCCGGGAACGCCTGGACGTGCTGCGGGAAGCAGACGCCATTCTTCTGGAAGAGGTCAAGAAATCCGGCTATTACAAAAAACTCTGGCAGAGCTTTGCCGTGCTGCTGCCCATCAAGAGCGTGGGGGTCATGGGCGATCAGCGGACCTACGAAAACACCGTGGTCATCCGGGCCGTCACCAGCAAGGACGCCATGACCGCCGACTGGGCCAAGCTGCCCTACGAGGTCCTGGGACGCATTTCCAACCGGATCATCAACGAGGTCAACGGGGTGAACCGGGTCACCTACGACATCACGTCCAAACCTCCGGGAACCATCGAGTGGGAATAAACGATTATGGATAACCACACGGACGACAATTTCGTTTTCGGTTCAGACGAGGGCGACACCTTTGCCGACAGCCTCCAAAGCGCCCGCATCGACAAACTGAACCAGAAAATCACCCTTTTATCGATTCTGATCCCTCTGATCCTTGCGGTGGTGTTCGCCTTTCTGTATCTGGACCTGAGAAACAAGGTGATGACGGTCCAGGATTCGGGGGCGTCGGAGGTCCGGAAAACCGCCGAGGACCTGAAAAAAGACATGGAAGCCCTGACGGCTGCCGGAGTCGCGTTTGAAAAACGCCTGGCCGGCAAAATTGCGGACCTGGAAAAAACCATGGCCCCCCTTCAGGAAAAAATCAAAAAGATCGAAAAGGATGTGTCCTGGCTGGGCACCGTCAAAAGTGACAAAAAATCCCTGGACTCGGAAATCAAAACCCTGACCGAGGCCCAGGACGATCTGAAAAAGGGTCTGGCCAATCTGGGAACCCAGAACGCCAAACTGGTGACCATCGCCCAGGAGCTTCAAAACCGGACCAAAGGCATCCCTTCCCTGGAAACGGCCCAGGCATCCCTGAAGGCCGATGTGGATCAACTGAAAAGCGCCATGGTCGACAAAGAGGAACTGGCCGCCGACCTGAAAAAACAGAAGGTGTTCTACCAGCTTGAAATACAAGCCCTTTCGACCCGTATTGACAAGAAAATCCAGGCCCTTGAATCGTCAATTCCCGCCGGGAAGCCCCAGGCGGCACCCTGACACACCCATCGTCCGCCTGTGACGATGCCGACACGCCATGCTGATTTTCGATGACACATATACCTGGGAAGGACCCGACGGGGGAGAGCAGTCGCTCTGGCTGCTTACCTGCCATCTGTGGATCATCGACCTGTCGCTGAGCAGGCCCGATCTGGTGTTCATTCGCCCCAAAATCGTGGTGGCGGCGGACCTGTCCGAGGGCCCCCGGCGCAAGATCTGCGCCGAAACCCTGGGGCGGCAGATCTACCGGGACTTCCGCCTGGACATCAGGCGGACCCTGTGGGTGGAATACGATCCCGCCCTTCCCGGCAAAATGGCCGTGGCGGTCTTGAAACCCAAATACCATGACGGGCGTGAAACCATTTACGCCATCCAGTGGCGTCATCTCATGAAAACGGAACGGGATCTGATCCGGCGTTTCATTCCGAGGCTTTCGATCTGAGGACGGTCGGCAGGGCTTACTTGCGGGTAAAACGGACGGTTTCGGGAGTGTCTACCCCCGATTCTTCTCCAAACACCAAAAAACCCTGGGGAGGCAGGACGGCTTCGCCCCGTTTAAGAAAACGTTTCTTCTCTTTCTGATCAATCACATAGGTCCCGTTGGAGCTCTGGTCGATCAGCACGAATTTTCCCCATCGGTATTCGATGCGGGCATGGGACCGTGACACGCGCTTGTTTTTCAAAATGAAATCATTGTGCCCCTGGCGGCCGAAGGTGGCCACCGGATGGGTCTGGTCGACCAGCTTTATCTGGTCTTTGGTTCTAAGCTCAAGGGTATAGCGCAGGGCCTTTTTGTCCATGTTCTTGTCGACGATCATGGTCAGGTCAAGCTGTTCCCAGATGTATTCGTAATACCTTATTTCTTCGCCCTTGCCCTTGACCACCTCGGTATCGATATAGGTGGTGTGATGCCTCTCGTTGGGCGGCAGGGTGTTCAGGGCCTCCTCGCTGATCAGGATCTGCCGCTGCTTGGCCATACCGACCAGACGGGCCGCCACGTTGACCACATCGCCGAAAATGTCTCCCCCTTCCACGATGACCCGGCCCCAGTGAATGCCGATATAAATGTTGGGAGACCCCACCTCCGGCGCATCCTTGACCGGCATGCCGTCGAGAATCTGATGCATCTCCTTGCCGGCTGAAACCGCATCTTCCACCGTTCGGAAGGTGCACAGCACTTCGTCCCCGATTTTCTTGATGACCAGCCCCCGATGCCTCGCCGTGATCTCCGACAGGATCTTGAGCCAGGTTGAAATCTGGAGCTGTGCGCGCTTGTCACCCAAAATATCGTACAACTGGGTGCTTCTGGCGATGTCGGCAAATAAAACAGCCGCTGAAAGGGTTTTACGCAAGGGTCACTACCTTTTGATTATAGGGTCGTCAATCACGTTCACCGATAGTATGTAATTGTCCTTAGCGTGTCAAGGGCAAGCCCTCATTCGGACCGTTTAGCGTACCGTAAAATCAGCATATACGGGCAAATGATCCGAGTATCCGCCGCCCAGGTGCCGGCCCCGCCCCCGCCGGGACATGCGCCAGCGGTCAAGACGGTTGTTTTGAAACAGATAATCGGGCATGAACCGGTTGAATGTCCGGACCCGGTAATCGATGCCCCGTTTGTCGAACAAGGCCTTGGGAACGAGGATGTGATCCATGGAGCCTTTGCGTCCGAAAAAATTGTGGGACCAGCGCGTCGAGGGCGGCAGCTCCAGCCACAGATTGTACAGACACGACTCACAGCCTGGTCGAATCAGGTCCTCCCGGGTCGTCAGCCGTCCATCAACAAGGGTCTTCAGCACATGGTTGATGCCCGTTTTCCCCAGGGTGTCATTGAGCTTTTTATGGGTCGCAAAGGTCCGGTACTCGTCGTAGTCGGCATTGAGATCCCCGACAATCACATAATCCGTTTCAGGCGGAAGGGCCGACGTTTCCGCCGCAAGGGCCGACGCACTTTGCATTCGGGCGCTTTCGGGCGCGTTTTTCGATTTCCAGTGATTGACATAGACGATCAGAAGACGGCCCCGCACCATGAGCTCGACCTTCAAAATCCCCCGTTTACGCCCGCCGGCCACCTGCATCTCATGCTGCGACCGCACCGGAAACCGTGACAGGAGCGCACATCCCACGGCCTGCCCCGGGGTTTTTGAAAAGACCCGGAAGGCGTAACGCCGGTTGTGTTCGGCCAGTGCATCCTGAAGGCCGTCAAGGGCAAGGTCCGATTCGACCTCCTGCAGGGCCGCGATATCGGCATCGAGATCCGACAGGACCCGGGCGATCTGCCGGTATTTGATCCGGGCCATGGTTTCATTCCAGCCCGAGGCCCCGTCCGGAACATATTCCGGGTACTCCGTGCCCTGTCGCTCTGAGTCGAACAGGTTTTCCACATTGTAGGAGGCGATCCTGAGCGTCGCGGCTTCGTCGGCATACCCGTGGCCGGCCTGAAAAAAAACGATCGATAGAATGATCCAGGTCCAGGGCCCGACGACTCTGCCCCGCAATACCGCCGCCGCTGTCATTTATCTGTAAAAAAACTGGAGTTCCGTGGCGCCGATCCGAATCACATCGAACTCTTCGAGCAAAACCGGCGTCCGGATCACCTGATTGTTGACTTTGACCTTGGTCAGTCCCCCATAGTGGCTGATGGCGAACCCCTGGGGCGTGCGACTGATCAGGGCGGCGGTTTTTCCCACCATGAATCCCTGGACAACCACGTCGTTGGCGGGGTCTTTTCCGATTTTGATGAGGTTGCGGTTCAACTCGATTTTCCCCTCGCCTCCCTCGATAAAGTTCAGCATGGCCTGGCGGGTCTCGTCTTTGACCGAGCTCATCGCCTGACGGATCAGGTCCCTGTGGGCATCGGTGTTCATGGCCATGGTCTGATCCATGCCGCTGTCCTGCTCCACCGAAAGACGTTCCCCCTGGCCCAGCTGAAACAACAGGGTGTGCTTCCCGATACTGACCACGTCCCCGTCGCTGAGGGTCACGGACGTGACGGGTTCCCCGTTGATATACGTGTGGTTTTTGCTTTTCAGGTCGGTGAGCAGATACCCGTCACCCGTGGGATCGATCTTGGCGTGACTGCCGGACACGGTCAGGTTGGCGATCACGATATCGTTGTTTTCCCTTCGGCCGATACTGATGGATTTCTCCGGGGCGAAGGAATAGGTTTTGATCACATTGTCCTTGAACTTCAACGTCACAATCGGCATGCGGCTTCCTCATTATCACGACGACGTGTCCGGCCCGCCCTTCGATGACGGCAGTACCTTGTTTGAACGGTCCCGGAACCACGGCGGATCTTGTTCAGGAGAGCAAACCGGATCGGCGGCCGTCGCGATCAGGCGCTCCACCGGGCTTGCCTGGTCTCACACAGTCATTTTTCTATATGGTCGCTTCGTACGAGGCATCGGTTTCGCCATCGGCTCCGGCGGTTTCGGTCTCTTCGGAAAACTCCCCCCAAATCTCTGTATACATGGTAGTCAGTACGACATTAAACATCACTTCCATGATTGTGGCAACAGGAATTTCCGTCCGCGATGATTTCATCAGGTCAAGGGCGGCGCAACGCTGTTCATAAGCGGTTTTCATCGTTTCCAGCTCCCGGAGGAACCGGACGATGTCGGCTTTCCGACTGAGCCTGTCTCCGTGGTCGGTCTCACATTTTTTGCGCATGGAGGCAATCCGTGCCGCCGAAGACGACAACAACGACTCCTTGTTCTTTCTGCTGGTAAACAGCGCCTGCCCGTTGATTTTCCTGATCATGCCCCGGGCAAGCACCTTTTGGGCATCAACCATCCGGCTGAGAATAACGGCCTTGTCCTTTTCCAGGACGATCACGAGAACATGATTGAGAATCCGCCGGTTCTTGTCGATTTTTTCATGGAATTCGTCCACGGCGCTTTTCCAGAACATCCGGCTGACATGCTCGGTGATCGAGGCCAGATGTTCCCCGTCACTGATCGGCGTTTCCATGATCCGTTTGATTTCAGGCAACAGCATGGCCGTTTTTTCGAACAGGGTTCCGCCGGTGACCACCTTGAAAATCATGGCCACGGTCGCATACCAGTCCTGAAGATGGAGAATCCGCTTGAGATCCCCGTAGACGGCGACGATCAGTTCATTGGGAAACAGATGAGACGGTGTCGCATACTTGGGCGTCCCGCCCAACTGGGGCTGCATGATCTCCTCGGTGGACTCCTTGCCGAAATCCACGGCGGTTTCCACATCGATGAAGCCGATGGAAAACTGATCGGGGCTGCGGAGAAACAAGGGGTACTTGTCCAGATCACCGGCGATCAGCAGGTTGTCCGGTTTCAGGTCCCGCATGGCCACCTGCTTCCGGCCCAGCCAGATGAGCAGGCCGATCAGATTGGTCACGATACTGCCCATCTCGGCCTTGAACCGGGCGATGGTGGAGGTGTAGATGTATTCCCGCACCACCCGCCGGTAACTTTCAATGGACACGCGGTTATCGATCATGGATTCCCGGGACAGGGCGTTCAAGTCCTCGATGAAAGCCTGGGACAGTTCCCCGGCGGATTCGATGCGCCCCCGGCCGGACAGATGGGTCAGAAACCAGCCTTTCATGGTGTAGGTCGGCAGGGAGGTGGACACCCCGTACTGGATAAGCAGGCGATTGATTTCCCGCTCATACTCGTCGTAGATGTTCCGCATCTCAAAGCCGATGTGGGCGTTGTGCCGGCCGTAACGGCCCTCGAATTCATAGGTATCCCAAATGATCTGGGGCTGCCCCAGAATTTCACGGGGCATGGCGTTGTCCATATCGTGCATTTCCGTCAGCACGCTGCTCAGAAAGTAATACCGTGAAAGATCCATGAAAAACACGAACGATCCCTGGATCTTGAGGTTTTCCTGAAGCTGGGAGTTGGCGGTCAAACGTTCCACATAGCCCTTTTCCATGGTTTTCGGATCCGGGGCTTTGGTTTTGGCCTGCTGGGAAACCAGGCGTCCAAGGATGACCGACACCCTGGGAATGATGCATTCCTTGGGCGACAGACGCCGGGCGATCCTCATGTCGGCCTTGATGCAGGATAGATATTCCTGAAAATCGGTGATCGGTTCCGGGGGAATCTTGACCACCAGATGGTCGTCGAAAATCACGTAATAGCAGATGCTCTTGCTGACGCCGTCATCCCCCAGGGGACCGATGGTCATGCGCCGCGACACCCAGTCCCCCTCGTGAAAGACACTGAGTTCATACACCCGGTTGGGCCAGACGTTGATGGAGCCGATCACCTGGAACTTCGCCGGGGCCGATTTCATTGCACCCAGCTGAATTTTAAATATGTTGAGGAAGAACCGGACCACCACATCCCGGTTGTACTCCCCGCCGGGAGGGGCTTCGGCGGCCGGCGAAGGATGTCTGTCTTCTTTCTCGGCATCGGGCTTTACGAAGCATTCCTCTTTTTCCGGTTCTTTTTTTCGCGAAATCCGGTTGATACCCGCCACGCCGAGAAGAATCAGAAACACCCAGACGGGAATGGCCACAATCATCTCCCGGGTGATATGAACCTCCGGAAGGACCCGCCTCACCCCCGTTTCAAGGCCGTGAAAAATGCGGTCGAATCCCTGGGCCAGGGCCGTGGCCACCGTGTCCGCCGTTTCCGGCGACAGAATCGTCAAGGCCAGAACGCCCAGGGACGCAAGCAGAATTTTCAGCAGTGTTTTCTTCACATCCGATGCCCCGCGGCGACTGCTCGGTCAGATTGATTCCTCGATCAGAACCCCACCGTTTCCTGACCGACGAATTCATACCGCATACGTTTCGTATCTGCGGATGAACATGCAAGCTAATCATTGGAAAAACAGACAAAATACGATCGGTTGATCAGTCATGACCATAAATGAAGCGGCACTGGGGTGTCAAAAGATTTTTTGCGATCTAGAAAAAAATCCGGCCTGATTGCCGATCAGGAATCAGGCCGGAGAAAGGTGTTGGCAGCCGGGACGTTCACGGCGCGGATCACGGATAAGCTATCAGGACGGAGGGGCGTAGCAGGCATGCCAAAGCGCACGATAGTCGTCGATTTCCCTGTCCCACCGAGCCCCGTCCCAGGGAAGCACCGGTTCACACAGACGCCGGATGCGGGTCATCTCCTTTTCCCCGCCACCCTCGAGCAGCAGGCCGATTCTTACCCGCCGGAGCAGCAGATCGTCCAGATGGCGGATCTTTTCCGATCGTGCACCGTGAACCAATTCGGCCCAGAGGGTCCGGGTCCCGGGGATGGTGTCAAGATCCGCCGATTCCGCCGAGGACAGGATCCGGGCCGCCTCCCTGCCGTGGCGGCCGACCAGCAGATCCAGTTGTTCCCGCGACAGGTGATCGAAACAGGCGGGCAGCTCGACGGCGTCAAACACCGGCTCGCTTCGTCCGCCACGCTCGCCGGGTGGCAGAAAGGGACGGGCCGCCGAAAGGGTGTCCCAGGCCAGGGCCCGGAACGTCGTCAGTTTCCCGCCGGTGACGGTCACCAGTCCGGCGTCGACCCAGATCACGTGTTCACGGGATTCCTTGTCCGCCGCAACCTTTCCCTCGCTGACCACGGGACGGACACCGGCAAAACTTGAAACGGCCGAGGCAAGGGACAGGTCCGCCGAGGGGAACACGGCCTTGAGGCTGTCCAGGATATACCGGGCCTCGGCAGGACTGATCGACGGCTCACGGTCAAGGGGCGCGTCGTGATCAAGGTCGGTGGTGCCCACCAGCACGGCCCCTTCCCAGGGGATAGCAAAAAGGGCCCGCCCGTCCTCTTTATTGAAAAAGCTGACCGTGGACCGGATGGGAATCAGGCTTTTCGGAAACACCAGGTGGCTTCCCCTAAGGGGACGCAGATGCCGACCCTTTTCCGGTGAGGGATGAAGGGCCTCGGCCCAGGCCCCGGTGGCGTTGATCACAAGGGGGGTTCGAATCTCCCGGCTTGCGCCGGTTTCCGTATCTTCGACCACAAGGCCCCGGACCGCCCTGCTCCGGGACCGCTGAATCGAGACGGCCCGGGTGTAATTGAGCGCCAGGGCGCCGTGGGCTTCCGCTTCGGCGATCAGACGAAGCACCAGCCGTGCGTCGTCGACCTGGGCATCGGTAAAGCAGAATCCCCCCCGAAGTCCGGCAGCGCTCACCAGGGGTTCGATCCGCCGGAAGGCCTCCTTTCCGAAATAACGGTGACGCCAGGCCCCGGCAATGATATCGTAGATGGTCAGACCGGCTTCCATCATCCATCGTCCCGGTTTGCGCCCCTTATAGATCGGCAAAAGAAATTCCAGCGGCGTGACCAGTCCCGGCGCCTCACGCAACAGCCTTTCCCGCTCGTTGACCGATTCGCGGGTCAGGGAGAAGTCCCCTTCCTTCAGATAGCGGAGACCGCCGTGGACCAGCTTGGACGACCGGCTGGAGGTTCCCCAGGCAAAATCCTTCTGCTCGACCAGAAGGGTTTTCAATCCGCACCGCACCGCTTCGCGCAGCAGACCGGCCCCGGTGATACCGCCGCCGATGATCACCAGATCCCATGAGTCATCCATCGTTTGAAGTGTCGTTGCCGTATTCATGAGGTCAGCACCTTCCACAGGTCGAGGGCCTCGTTCATGACCCGGTCCACGCAGGCTTCCACGCCGTCTTTGTCGCGCCGGGCCACATGGTCGGCAAGCTCCCGGTAATACGCCATGGACATGGCCCGGGCGTTGGGATCGGCAAAATAACCGGCCCCCATTTTCCGGAACAGAAAATCAAAGTCGTTCATGAAAATGCGAAAAAAAGGATTGTCCGACAGACCGGCCATCAAAAGCTGGAGGTTCCAGTCATAGTCCGTGAAGGCGTGGGCGTCGTCGGCAAGGGTTCGTGATTTGGAAAGATAGGCTTCCAGATCCGCAGGATGGTGTTCAAGGGCCATTCCGGCCACCCTGGCCATCATGACGCACCGCAGGTTCAGAAAATGCTCGACAAACCGAAGGGGAAGCTCGTCCCCGAACCGAGCCAGGGTGGACAGAACCCCCGCCCCGCCTTCGCGCATGTAATCCCGGACCAGGGTCGGTTTCCCGTGCCGGATGGTCAGCCATCCTTCCCGGGCCATTTTCTGGAGGGTTTCCCGGAGGGTGGGCCGTGTGACCCCGATCATGTCCGCCAGCTTCCGTTCACCGGGCAGCGCGGTTCCCGGCGGAAACTCGCCGTTCAAAATGGCGGTCAGCAGGGCGTGTTCCGCATGCTGCGCCGGTTTCATCAGTTTTTCCGTAATCATGGTTCCATCCTCGGAATCCCGGGAAACCCCGGCCCGTCAAGGGCCTTCGGTCGACGACGTCGACCGTTCCAAGGTTTTCCGCGACCCTTGCCTGAAAATTGTTCTTTTCTTCGATCGCCGAATCTGGTAAGAGGTCATACCACTGGATAATGATCGTGTCAAGACCAAGGAGTGACCATGGGAGAAAACCTCTTATCGATCGACTGCGGAACCCAGAGCCTCAGAGCCCTGATTTTTTCACCGGAAGGGACGTTGCTCGATGCCGAAAAAATTCTGTACGATCCGTATGTCAGCCCCCGCCCGGGCTGGGCCGAACAGGATCCCGACATTTTCTGGAACAGCCTGGTCCGGGCCTGTCGAAGCCTGAAGTCCCGGTCGCCGAAGCTGATTGATGCCGTCTGCGGCATCGGCATCACCAGCCAGCGGGCCACCATGATCAATGTGGATGACGCGGGACGGCCCCTGCGTCCTGCCATCACCTGGCTGGACCAGCGCAAGGCCGACGACCGGTTTCCCGGCCGGAGCCTGATTTACCCGCTGCTCAAACTCAAGGGCCTGGACCGGGTGATCTCGCGGCTTTACAAGGACGGCAAATGCAACTGGATCAGACAGAATCAGCCCGACATCTGGGAGCGCACCCACAAGTATCTCCAGGTTTCCGGCTTTCTCAATCACTGCCTGACCGGAGAGTTCAAAGATTCGGTGGCGTCCCAGATCGGTCACATTCCCTTCAATTACCGGAAGATGGCCTGGTGCGGCTCCCTCGAACCGGCAAGCCTGATTTTTCCGGTGGAGCCCGACAAGCTTCCCGAGGTGGTTGTCCCCGGCACGATGATCGGCCGGATCACCGGCACGGCGTCGGAGGCAACCGGCCTTGCCGCGGGACTGCCCGTCATCGCCTGCGGGTCGGACAAAGGGTGCGAAACCATAGGGATGGGCGTCCTGGACATGACCATGGCCAGCTTGAGTTTCGGGACCACGGCCACGGTCCAGACCACCAGCCGCAAGTATTTTGAAGCCATCCCCCTGATGCCGCCCTACCCGGCCCCGGTTCCGGGGCACTACAATCCCGAAATCGAAATTTTCCGGGGATACTGGATGATCACCTGGTTCAAAAACGAATTCGCCCACAAGGAGGTGGCCCGGGCCGAAAAAAACGGGATCGCTCCGGAGGCCGAACTGGATCGCCTCCTGATGCAGGCCCCGCCGGGCGCCATGGGCCTGGTGGTCCAGCCTTACTGGGGACCCGGTCTCAGTCATCCCGACGCCAAGGGCGCCATGATCGGCTTCGGCGATGTCCACACCAAGGCCCACGTGTACCGGGCCGTGATCGAGGGACTGGCCTTCGCCCTGCTCGACGGGGTCCACACCCTTGAAAAACGCGGAAAAACCGTCATCCAAAAGCTGGCGGTGTCCGGCGGCGCCTCCCAGAGCGATCAGATCTGCCAGATCTCGGCGGACATCTTCAACCGGCCCCTTGTCCGGGGCAAAACCACCGAAACGTCGGGACTGGGGGCGGCCATCATCACCGCCGCCGGCACGGGGCTGTTCGAATCCGTGGACCGGGCCATCGGCAGCATGGTGGCCTACGACACCGTGTTCGAACCCCAGACCGACCACGCCCACATTTACCAGGCCCTTTACGAAAAGGTCTACCGCAACATCTACACCGCCCTTCGGCCCCTTTACAAACATATCCGGGACATTACCGGTTACCCCGAATCCTAATGAAGGAGACCCCAACGTCATGAACGAAAAGACAAAAGCCTTTCAGCCGGACTGGAGAGACGGCGCACCCCTTGACAAATCCTGGCGTTCGATTTTTAAATGGGGGGCTCCCGACGGGGTCAAACACCCCAACCCCGGCCTTTACGCCCTGCTCAAGGAACGTTTCGGCCTGCAGGACAAGGATTTCACGACCCGGACCCTTGAGGGAGACGAAACGGTGGACCTTTCCGGCAGCCTGCCCCCCCGTCTCAGCGAGGCCCAGGTCAGCGCCCTTGCGGCCATCGTCGGCAGGGAGAATGTCAACAGCGACGACTACAACCGGGTCCGGTTTTCCTACGGAAAAACCATGGAAGAAATATACGACCTGAGAAGCAGGGCGGCGGACCTTTTGTGCGATCTGGTCGTTCATCCCCGGAGCGTCGAGGATGTGGAGGCCGTGGTCCAATACGCCGACCGGGAAAACATTCCGGTCTACGTCTACGGCGGCGGCAGTTCGGTGACCCTGGGGGTCCGACCCGTCAAGGGCGGCATCACCCTGGCGATGGGCACCCACATGAACCGGATCCTTTCCATTGATGAAACCAACCAGACCGTCACCGTGGAAAGCGGCATCCTCGGCCCGGCCCTCGAAGAGGGCCTGAACCATGCCCCCGAAAGGTTCAACACCCGCCTTTCCTATACCTGCGGGCATTTCCCCCAGTCCTTCGAATTCTCGTCGGTGGGCGGCTGGATCGTCACCAAGGGATCGGGCCAGAAGTCATCGTATTACGGAGACGCCTGTGACCTTCTGGTCAGCCAGGAGGTCGTCACCCCCAGGGGAACCCTCTCCACCCATCATTATCCGTCCACAGCCACCGGGCCTCTGGTCAATGACATCCTGAAGGGCAGCGAAGGGGCCTTCGGCGTGCTGACCCGGGTCACCCTGAAAATCTTCCGTCACATGCCTGAAAACATAAAACGGTTCAGCTTCATCTTTCCGGACTGGGACCGGGCCGTCTCGGCCTGCCGGGCCATTTCCCAGGGCGAATTCGGCATGCCCTCGGTGCTTCGGATATCCGACGGCGAGGAAACCCTGGTGGGCTTGAAGCAGCACGGCATCGAAGGGGGGCTGTTGGACCGCATCATCACCGCCCGGGGCTACCGGGCCGGTGAACGCTGCCTGATGATCGGGCACACCGAAGGGGAAAAGGGATTTTCGCAAAACGTCTACCGGAATGTCAGACGTATCTGCAAGGCCTGCGGGGCCATGTCGCTGACCGGCTACCCGGTCAGAAAATGGGAAAAAAGCAAGTTCAGCGATCCCTACATGAGGGAAGACCTGAACGATTTCGGCATCACCATCGACACCCTGGAGACCGGTGTGACCTGGGACCGCCTTCATGCCGTCCACAGAGGCGTCCGGGCCCTGATCACGGAGCGTCCGAAAACCGTGTGCATGACCCACTGCTCCCATTTCTATCCCCAGGGGACCAACCTGTACTTCATTTTTCTGGGACGGTTCGAGAACAGGAAAGCGTACAAGGAATTTCAGGAGCGCATCATCGACCGGATCGAATCCTGCGGCGGATCCCTCAGCCACCATCACGGGGTCGGCAAGATGATCTCGCCGTGGATGGAACGGCATCTTGGCCCGGAGCAGATGGCGGTGCTCAAGGCGCTCAAGCGGCATTTCGATCCCTCGGGGATCATGAATCCGGGGGGCACCCTGGGATTGGATTGAGAAAGCGTCCCGCATTTCCCGCAAGGGGGTGGTATATTGGGACTTTGTCCCAAAAAAATGAGAAGGTCGCTCTATGGACAGGGGCGCCCCCCTTGCCTATAATTCAACCCAAGTTCTTCCCCTCACCTATCGCATTCCCCCCCCTGTTTCGGGCGATTCGCAATGAATCGCCCATTTTTTTTGGGGGATGGGCTTCAGACCGTCGACGATGAAGGGTGTCCCTCATACAGCCATCCTGATTCCAGCATCCACAGACGGTGCCGGCGCCCGGGCCGGATGAGATCCCCATGATCGTAGGCCCCATCATCCTGGTACACCGAGCAGACACCTCCGGGCGCCTTGATCAGACGGGGCTGATACCGGGGCGAGGGCACGGCGAAGGCGGTGTCGATCAACGACGCGCCGTCAAGAAAGCGGCTCAGATGAATCAGCGACACAAACACGGGGGGCGGCACACTGATCCCGCCCCGGGCCTGAAGATCCAGGGCCTCTGCGGGCCGCATCCATCGATGGCTGACGATCTCGACCCCGTCCACCCGGACTCCGGCGTCCGTCCCGACGGAGGCCGCAAAAAAACGGGTGTCGAACCGCCGAACCAGCCCCGGCGGCGTAAGCCAGTGAGAAAAAAGAACCAGCTGATCCGGTGAAAGCGCAAGGCCGGATTCCTCACGGGCCTCCCGCACGGCGGTCCGCCTCGCCGCATCCACGGAAAACACCCGGTTGCTGCCGACATAGTCCCCGTCTTCCGCCCGGCCGCCCGGGAACACCCAGGCTCCGCCCAGATACGGCAGATCGGGATG
Organism: Desulfatiferula olefinivorans; assembly: GCF_054657895.1. Lineage (NCBI taxonomy): Bacteria > Pseudomonadati > Thermodesulfobacteriota > Desulfobacteria > Desulfobacterales > Desulfobacteraceae > Desulfatiferula > Desulfatiferula olefinivorans. The sequence goes on from NZ_BAAHXV010000024.1 coordinate 58,530, forward strand.
GCGTTCGAGCAGAAGCACCTCAAACCCCTCGCCGCCGCCCCGAACCGGAATGACGGTCGCGGCGGGCTGAGGAATCCGTAAATCGTTCATACTTACCTCAGTTCCGTTTTGAAACAAGAAGGACCTGTGCTATAGTGCCGGTCCATGACAGAAAGACCTCATGACCTATCATAATACCAGGAAAGGACAAGGAAAAAATGAATACGGCCCCCCTCGACTCCGACACGGACTTCAAACCCCTGATCAAACGCATCGACACCCACTGTTTCGGGTGCAGCCCCAGCAACGACGTTGGGCTTCAGATGCGGTTCCTCGCCGGAGCCGATTCGGTCATCTCACGTCTGAATGTTCCCCGGCACCTGTGCGGCTGGAGCAACATCGTCCACGGCGGCATCGTCTCGACCATCCTGGACGAAGTGATGAGCTGGTCGACCATCCACCTGCTCAAACGGGTGGTCCTGACCACATCCATCACGGTGGATTTCATCAAACCCGTGTTCGCCGAATCGGACATCACGGCCCAGGGCCGGGTCCTCGAGCGAATCAGCGACCGTGAGGCCCTGATGGAAGGCGTCATTTTCAACCGTGACGGCGAGGTCTGCGCCCGGTCACGGGGAACCTTCCGGCTGTTCACCCCCGAGGCCGCCCGCAAATTCAAATTGATGAGCGACGACGTGCTCGATGACTTCGAGCATTTCATCAGTCGGCCCGACACCGGCCAATAACGCACGGCGGCCCTGTGAAAACCATTCGTCTTTCTTGACATATCAGAGAATTATTCCTATTATTTCATTTTATGTTTTCGAGCAGGCTCAGGAAGGACGCTTTTTTTCATAATCCGGACAACGCGTGGCCGTGGGGACCTCGTCCGGATCACGTCCCGGAAGGGTGCGGGATTGTTCGAAGACACCTGACGCCGAAACTAAAAAAGGGATTGACCTGTGAGGTCAATCCCTTTGGATTTCATGGCGCGCCTGGCACGACTCGAACGTGCGACCTACGGATTAGAAGTCCGTTGCTCTATCCAACTGAGCTACAGGCGCATTCAACAGAAGAGGTTCTTTACCAGACATCTCCCCCTTTGTCCATAAAAAAGACAGTGGCCGATGCGAAACCCAGGAAAACAGATGTGTTCAGCCACATCGACCCGACATCAACGACCCGCTTTTTCTTTCCGACGGAGAAAAGGCCAACCCCTGTGGAACGGACGATCACACCATGAAAAAACGACCCGATGAGGTGGACATCATCGATGATGATGATGATCAGAACAACGAGGACCAGACCGCCGACGGGACCATGAGCGACGAAACCGTCGAAGAAATCGAACGGCGGATTTCTGCGCCGGTGCCCAGGCATTCCCTGGTCAAATATGACCCCCTTCAGAGTTACCTGACCGAGATCAGCAAATACCGCCTGCTGACCCGTGACGAGGAAATATCCCTGGGCACCCGTGTGCAGGAAGACGATGACCCGGAAGCGGCCTACCAGCTGGTAACCGCCAACCTGCGCCTGGTGGTAAAAATCGCGCTGGATTTTCAGCGGGTGTGGATGCAGAACCTTCTGGACCTGATTCAGGAAGGCAACATCGGCCTGATGCAGGCCGTCAAGAAATTCGACCCCTACAAGAACGTCAAGTTCTCGTATTACGCATCGTTCTGGATCAAGGCCTATATCCTGAAGTTCATCATGGACAACTGGCGCATGGTTAAAATCGGCACCACCCAGGGCCAGCGAAAACTGTTTTTCAAGCTCAAAAAGGAAAAGCAGAAACTCATCGAACAGGGGTTCGACCCCAAGCCCAAACTGCTGTCCGAACGCCTGGGCGTGTCCCAGCGTGAAATCATCGACATGGACCAGCGCCTGGACGGATGGGACGTGTCCTTAGACGCCCCGCTCAAGGAGGATTCCGACACCGAACGCATTGAATTCATCAACTCGGACAGCGACTCGGCCGAAGATATTGTCGGCAACAAACAGATCGAGCACCTGCTCCATGAAAAAGTGGCCGAATTCAAGAAAACCCTGTCGGACAGGGAGCTTGAGATCTTTGAATTGAGAATTTATTCCGACGAGCCGTTAACCCTTCAGGAAATCGGTGAAAAGTACGATATATCAAGAGAGCGCGTAAGACAGGTCGAAAAGAGCATCACCAAACGCATGAAGGAATTTTTCAAAAAGGAAATTCCGGATTTTCACCTGTACAACGAGGACAGCGACTAAATCCGGAGTGATCGGTAGCGGTATGAACGTATTTTCCGATTCAAAAATCCCCGGCACCAGGCTATGGGCATGTTGCCTTCTGGCCCTTGCCTTTCTTTTTTCCGCCTGCGGTCCGGCCCTCCGGCCGGGCAAGGCGACGCCCGATGCCGTCCTGACGCCCCGGTACAAGCCCGAGGTGTTTCACTTTCTCCATTCGGAAATCAGTCGGAAGAAAGGCGATCCGGACCGGGCCCTTGACGCCATGAACCAGGCCATCGCCGCCGATCCATCCTCCACCTTTCTCAAAATCGAACTGGCCCGGCTTCTGGTTTACAAAAACGAGCTTCCGCAGGCACTGGACCTGATCGGCGAAGGCCTTGAGGAGCAGCCCGACAATACGGAATACCTGGGGCTTTTGGCCCAGGTCCGGCTCATCCAGAACAAAGAGGAGGATGTCCCGGCCATCTTCGAGAAAATCATCTCCCTCACTCCCGATGACCAGGCGGTCTATTACCTTCTGGGCGGCCTTTACGCCAAAATGAACCGGACCGCCAAGGCCATCTTGACCTTCAAACGGCTCTGCGAGCGATTTCCCGAATCCTTTTCCGGCCATTATTACCTGGGCAAGCTCTACATGGTCGAAGGCAACTTCGATGCCGCCGAATCGGAGCTGATGAGAGCGCAGACCCTGAACCCGGATCTGATCGAAGCCCTCTACAGCCTGATTCAGATCCATGAAGCCCAGGGGAAAACCCACCTTCTGCCCGAGATCTACACCCGGATTCTCGAACAGAATCCCGAGGATATCCGGGCGGCCCTGGCCCTTGCCCTGGTCTACCGCAAAAAAGGCGACAAGGACTCCGCCCGGAATCTGTTGATCGATCTGGGCGTCCGCAGTGACGACGACCCGGACATTTTACGGCACGTGGTCCGCCACTACATCAAAAAAAACAACCATACCGATGCCGTCTACCTGATCGAAGGGCTTCTTGAAACGGCGACCCGCAAGGACGACCTCTATTATTTCCTTGGTCTCTGCCATGAAGAGACCAAGAACCTTACCGCAGCGGTCCGGGCCTTTGAACAGGTGTCGCCCGACTCCCGGTATTATGAGAAGGCCGTCCTGATCAGCGCCTTTCACCACATGGACAACGGCGAAAACGGCAAAGCCGTCGCCCTGCTGGAAAAGGCGCTGGAGTTTTTGCCGGAAAACATCGAATTCATGTTGTATCTCGGCTCCTTCTACGAAGAGGAGGACCTGCTTCACAAAGCGGTGGCCATGTACCGCCGGGGGATTGCCGTCGACTCGGCCAGCACCCGATTGTATTTCAGACTGGGCGTGGCCTATGACAAGACCGGAGACCGAGAGGCCTGTATCGCGGAGATGAAGAAGGTCATCGCCCTGGATCCCGAAGACGCCAACGCCTTGAATTATCTGGGGTACACCTATGCCGATCTGGGCAGAAACCTGGAAGAGGCCGAAGACCTGATCAAACGGGCCCTGTCCTTCAAACCCGACGACGGCTACATCACCGATTCGCTGGGCTGGGTCTACTACAAAAAGGGGCATTACGACAAAGCCGTGGCCACCCTGGAAAAAGCCGTGAGCCTGATTCCCGATGATCCGGTGCTGCTCGAACACCTGGGCGACGCCCTCATCAAGACGGCCAACCCCCAGAAAGCCCTGGAGTATTATCAGCGTTCCCTGAAAAACAAGAAAAAGGATGCAAACGCCCTGCAGGACAAAATCGATCGCCTGATCAACCAGCGGACCCACCTCGACCCATGATGATCCGCAGCCCGCTCATCCGTGTCCGGTTCCTTTTGTTTACCCTGCTTTTCTTTCCCCCGGGCTGCGCCCTTTGGGGCCCTCCGGTCCACAGCCCCGGCGTCGACGCCGTCCTCGCCCGCATCGACGCTGCGGGCACCGCGGTCAATACGGTCAACGGCCTGGGGGAACTGACCCTCACGGACGGCCCCCAAAAGACCCGGTTCAGGCTGGGCTGGGCCGCCGGCCGGCCCGATCGTCTCCGGCTGGTCGTTCTTTTTTCAGGAAGGCCCGTCGAAACCCTGGTTTATGACGGCAGGGTGCTGAGTCTCGTCTCCCATACGGGCGAGCACGACCCCGTCATCCGGCGGAAACGCAACCCCGACCTGGAACGACTGACCACCCTGCCGCTGACCACCGACCGGATCATCGCCTACCTGACCGGGCGGGTCCCGATCATGCCGCACCGTTCAGGAACCCTGGCCCCCGCCCCCGGGGGCGGCTCCGTGCTGACCCTCTACCGGTGCAAAGACCGGGTGGTCCAGACCGTCGACCTTGACGCCGGAGGCCGGGTTGCGGCCTTCGACATATACGACCGGAAAGGGACACACCATCATGTCCGACCGGCCCTGGGCACCGCGCCTGACGGGACATCGACCGCCCTGCCGGAGCTGATCCGCATCGAGCGGGACGACCGGACCCTGACCATCCGGGTCGATCAAATCAATCCCAACCCCGATCTTTCCGCCGACACCTTTAAAATTCCCGACCTCTGAAAAAGCATGTGACAGAGCATGGCCAGGCGTGATAAAGCATAAGATTCAATTTTGGATGATGCGTTATCCCAAAAGGGTGTCTGTCCCTGATCAACCATCGTACGTATTACGCAATGAGGAGTCGACCATGATTCATGACAGTATGGACCAAGCAAAAAAACAAACCGCCTGCGGAAAATCCACCGGTGTGGACAAACAGGAAACCATGATCCGTGAGGCGCTTTCGAAAATCAAACACAAAATTTTTGTCATGAGCGGCAAAGGCGGTGTGGGCAAGAGCAGCATCTCGGCCAACCTGGCCACGGGCCTTGCCGACAAGGGATTCAAGACCGGCCTGATGGACGTGGATCTCCATGGCCCCAGCATCGCCAAAATCATGGGACTGAGCGGCCTGCTCGACATTTCCCCGAACCGCAAGCTCGTTCCCTACAAACACAACGACAACCTGACCGTCGTTTCCATGCAGTCGCTGATGCAGGACGCAGACCAGGCGGTCATCTGGCGGGGCCCGGCCAAAACCGGCATGATCCAGCAGTTCATCGGCCAGGTTGAATGGGGTAACCTTGATTTTCTGATCATCGACGCCCCTCCGGGCACCGGCGACGAACCCCTGACCGTGGTCCAGAACATCCCCGAGTCCAAAGCCATCGTCATCACCACGCCCCAGGAAGTGGCCCTGGCCGATGTTCGGAAATCCATCAATTTCTGCCAGACGGTCAAGCTGCCGGTCATCGGCCTCATCGAAAACATGGGACCGTTCAAATGCCCGGGCTGCGATATCGAAATTGCCCTGTTCAAAAGCGGCGGCGGGCAAAAAACGGCTGAAACCATGGGGATTCCCTTCCTGGGTACCCTGCCCTTCAGCCCCGAGGTGGTGGTCACCTCCGATGACGGGACGCCGATCATCACCAAACACCGTGACGATGATTTCTCCGTGGCCCTGAATCGGATCATCGCCAACATGATCCAGGTTCTCTGATCCGTCAGCGCCCCGACCGCGCCCACCGAACCGCCCGTGGGGTTTCGCCCCCACGGGCGTTCGTCATGACGAACATCACCGCCCCCGGAGGCCCATGTGACCGAGACCCGAACCCGTCTGGACAGCCTGGACCTGAAACGACGGCTCGATGAAAAAGAACGGGCCATGTTGTCCCCATATGCCGCCTTGAGCGCCCACGCCAGACGATACCGCCCCGACAGCACCGCCGACCGCGGTTATCGCCTGGCCTTTTCCGTGGACACGGACCGGATTCTGAACTCCCATGCCTACACACGCTACATCGACAAAACCCAGGTGTTTTCCCTGATCAAAAACGATCACATCACCCATCGGGTTCTCCATGTGCAGCTCGTGTCGAAAATCGCCCGCACCATCGGACGGGCCCTTTCCCTCAACGAAGATTTGATCGAAGCCGTGGCCCTGGGGCACGACATCGGCCACACCCCCTTCGGGCACGACGGCGAACGCTACCTGTCCGAACTCTGCGCCGCCGCCGGCATCGGTGAATACCATCACAATGTTCAGAGCGTCCATTTTCTAAACCGGGTCGAAAAAAACGGCCGGGGCTGGAACCTGACCCTGCAATGCTTAGACGGTATCTTCAGCCACAACGGCGAAGTCCACGACACTGAACTTCAGCCCCGGCGCAACAAAACCTTCGAGGATCTCGAGCGGGAAATCGAAGACACGGTCTCAGGCCAAAACCCGCGCCCGGTCCCCATGACCCTCGAAAGCTGCGTGGTCCGCATGGCCGACACCGTCAGCTACCTGGGGCGGGACATCGAAGACGCCATGCGGCTGGGGCTGCTCCGGCGGTCCGACCTGCCCCCGTCCTGCACCCGGATTCTCGGGGAGACCAACGGCACCATGGTCTACACCATGGTCACCGACATCATCGCCAACAGCCTCGGGAAAGACGCCATCGCCTATTCCCCGGACCTGTCGGCGGCCATCCGGGATCTCAAGGCCTTCAACCTTGAAAAAATCTACACCAATCCGGCGGCGAAAAAACACCTGACCCGGATCCGGGATCTGTTCGAAATCATGTTCACCCGCTATCTGGACGACCTGGAACAGGGCCGGGACACCTCCCCCATCGTGACCTCCTTTCTGGCCAACATGGATGAAGCCTATCGACAAACGATGCCCAGGGCCGCCATTGTCAGGGATTTTATCGCCGGCATGACGGACCGGTATTTCCTCGATCAATGCCCCGAGGCGATGAGACCCGAAATCCTGGTGTTCTGACCGATGTTCGACAACCGCCTCGTATACCAAAGCCGGATGAATCGTGCGGGCCTTTTCGCCTTTTCGGTCAGGGCCGGCCAGACCGACCTGCGGATCCAGGCCCGGCGGGACTTCACGGCGGAAGCCGTCAGGCAGCTGCTCGTCTACCGGGGTTACCTGGAGGCCTTCATCGAACGCTGTCCCGCCTTCGCCACGACCCTTGCCCCCTTTCCGGACCCCGGACCCGCCCCCGGCATCATCCGCCTCATGATTGAAGCGTCCCGAAACGCGGGCGTCGGCCCCATGGCCTCGGTGGCCGGAGCCCTGGCCGAACACGTGGGGCGGGATCTCCTGGCCCTGTCCGACGAGGTGATCGTCGAAAACGGCGGCGATATTTTTCTTCAGGTCGGCGGGCCTGTCACCATCGGCATCTATGCGGGCAACTCCCCGCTGAGCATGAAGATCGGCATCGCCTTCGACCGACGAAACAAACCGTTTTCCGTATGCACCTCATCGGGGACCGTGGGACATTCGCTGAGTTTCGGCGCCGCCGATGCGGTCTGCATTGTGTCGGATTCGGCCCTCGTTGCCGATGCGGCGGCCACCTCGGTGGGCAACCGGGTCCGCAGCGCCCGGGACATCGACGACGCCGTGGCCTTCGGACGATCCATCGACGGGGTCCGGGGCATCCTGATCGTCGTGGGGCCCACGCTGGGCATGTGGGGTGATGTGGAACTGGTCCGGTTGGGAAAAAAGGCTTGAATTTTCATTGGGAAAAGCGTAATTGAAAACGAACGAATGCGCCGATTCACAAAGTAAAACAGGGACATTGCCCCCGATACCGGTCGCTTGGCCGATCCGATTTTACCTTATGCCAAAATAAGGACCAATTCCCTGTTTGGCTTGTTCGCTTTTTTATGTTATCTATTTAACCTTTCAAACGCTAGGGTTGTGATCGTAACAGGAGAATATTGATGAAAAAGTTTAAAATAGCCTTCTTCGTTCTGCTTGTCGCCGCACTGGGCATCATCATCCGGGGCAACTGGCCGTTTTTCAGCACCCAACACCCCCTTACCATCAATCTGATCTATTACAGTTACACCCTTCCTGCCGTCGCCAACGGCCTCTTCCTTCTGGGCTGTTTCCTGGTCGGTTTTCTTTTGGCCTGGTTTTCCGGCATGTTCAGCCGCTTCCAGGCGGACAAAACCATCAAAGGGCTCAGGGCCGCCGCCAAGTCCCAGACGGACAGCATCGCCGCCCTGAAAAAAGAAGTGGAGTTTCTCAAGCGAAACACCGGCAGACCGGCCGAACCATCCCGGCCCCACACCCCCCTTCCCGACGAGAACACTGCGGTGGTCGAGGGTTAAACCCGTTCATCCAGACAGTGTGCTATGACCCAAGCAACCGCCACGCCCATGATGGCGCAGTATCTGAGGATCAAGGAGCAGCACCCTGACTCCATTTTGTTTTACCGCATGGGTGATTTCTACGAGATGTTTTTCGAAGACGCCGCCCAGGCCTCGGAAATCCTCGAAATCACCCTGACGTCCCGGGACAAAAAATCCGACAATCCCGTTCCCATGTGCGGCGTGCCGGTCAAGGCGGCCGAAGGCTATATCGCCCGCCTGATCTCAAGCGGACGGAAAGTAGCCGTCTGTGAACAGGTCGAGGACCCGGCCACGGCCAAAGGCCTGGTCCGCCGCGAAGTCGTCCGGGTGATCACCCCGGGGATGATTCTTGACAACACGCTGCTGGACGCCGGTTCCAACAACTTCATTCTGGCCATGGCGAAGAAGAACGGCACATCGGGCCTGGCCTGCCTGGATATTTCCACCGGCTCATTCCGACTGGCCGAATCCGACGATTTCAAGGCCCTGCTCGATGAAGCCCTGAAGCTGTCTCCCAGTGAAATCCTGGTCTCCGAATCCTTCAAAAACCATCATCGGTTCGATAAGGTCAAAACCGCCTTCGCCCGGTCTGCCGTCACCGTTCTCGACGATCGGGAGTTCGACTACCGGAAGGCCCGGGAGCGCATCATCGACCAGTTCAACACCCGCTCCCTCGAAGGGTTCGGCTGTGAAGATTTGAAAGCCGGCGTGGGCGCGGCGGGGGCTCTGCTGTTTTATGTGCTCGAAACCCAGCTCCGGAAAATCGAGCACCTGGACCGCATCGAAACCTACCGGCTCAGTGATCACCTGGTCATTGACGACTCCAGCTGCCGGAACCTGGAGCTGACCCACAACATAAGGAACGGCACCCGGCAGGGAACCCTGATCAGCGTCATCGACAAAACCATGACGTCCATGGGCAGTCGGCTGCTCAAAACCTGGCTCAAGTACCCGCTGATCGACGCCGAGGCGATCAACGCCCGTTTAGACGCCGTCGACGAAGCAAAAAACAGCATTGCCCTGAGGCAGGCCATCCGCGGATCCCTCAAATCCGTGTACGACTTAGAACGGCTGTGCAGCAAGATCGCCATGGGCCAGTCCAATGCCCGGGACCTGACGGCCCTCAAGCAGTCGCTGTCGGTGCTGCCCGAGGTGTTCGACAACCTGGGCCGCCTGTCCAGCCCTCTTTACCGCAGCGATACGGACATCCGTCCCCTTGTGGCCTTAGAATCCCTGATCGACAGGGCCATCCGGGAAGACGCCCCGCCCCAGATCACCGAGGGGGGACTGATCAAAACCGGCTATGATGCGGAGGTGGACGACCTGATCCGGCTCAGCCGGGACAGCAAAAGCGTTATCGCCGAACTGGAAGTCCGGGAGAAAAAAGCCACCGGCCTCAGTTCGCTCAAGGTCAAATACAACAAAGTCTTCGGCTACTTCATCGAACTGTCCAAGGGGCAGGCCAAGGAGGCTCCGGCCCACTACATCCGCAAACAGACCCTGGTCAATGCGGAACGTTACATCACCGAGGATTTGAAGGATTTCGAAACGCGGGTCCTCGAGGCCCAGGAAAAACGGTGCGGCCGGGAATACGAAATCTACTGCGCCGTCAGGCAGGAAGTCCTGGATCATATCCCCGCCATCCAGGAGGCTGCCCGCCGTCTGGCCCTTACGGATGTGCTGTTGACCCTGGCCGACGTGGCGGACCACAACCGGTATGTGCGCCCGACGATCACCGATTCGGGCATCATCCACATCGAAGAAGGCCGTCATCCCGTGGTCGAACAGATGATGAGCGGCGAGCGCTATGTCCCCAATACCGTCCGCCTGGACAACGAGGAAAACCAGGTCCTCCTCATCACCGGCCCCAACATGGCCGGAAAGTCCACCGTGCTGCGCCAGGTGGCCCTGATCAGCATCATGGCCCAGATCGGATCCTTCGTCCCGGCCCAGGCCGCCGTCATGACCGTCACGGACCGGATTTTCACCCGGGTCGGTGCCCTGGACAACCTGTCCCAGGGCCAGAGCACCTTCATGGTGGAAATGGAAGAGACCGCCAACATCATGAACAACGCCACGCCAAACAGCCTGATCATCATGGATGAAATCGGCCGGGGCACCAGCACCTTCGACGGACTGTCCATCGCCTGGGCCGTGGCCGAATACCTCCACGACCTCCACGGGCGGGGGGTCAAGACCCTGTTTGCCACCCACTATCATGAACTGACCGACCTTTCCCGGATCAAACCCCGGGTCAAGAACTTCAACATCGCGGTCAAGGAATGGAACGAAACCATCATATTCCTGAGAAAACTCGTCGAGGGGGCCACCAACCGGAGTTACGGCATCCAGGTGGCGCGGCTGGCCGGGGTCCCGGCCTCGATCATCCGACGGGCCAAAACCGTCCTGACCACCATCGAAAACGAATCCGAAGGCTTAAACCGGAGTCTGGGCAAAAGCCTGGCTGCGGGATGCAAGGACGAACCGGCCCGTCCAAAAAAGCCGGTTCAGCTGAGCCTTTTCAAAAAACCGGCCCATCCGGTCATCCAACGGTTGCAAAATATTGATATTTCTGCAATGACTCCTCTTGAAGCGATGAACGTCCTGAACGAACTCAGGGAACAGGCCAAACGCGTTTCGGATGATGAGGCGATCGGTTGAACGAACCATGAAAGACGTTTGCCGCATGCAACCGTCGTCTTTCATATAAAAATGCGGGTCACGGCACAGCCTGACCTGGAAAGTATAACGTTTTTTTATGTCTGATTTATTTTTTACATTGCGACGACGGCCTGAACCGCGGATCTTTGTTCTGGTTCCGGTCATTTTTTTTGTCCTTGCGGTTCTGGCGGACGCGGCTGCCGGCGCCCGATGCACGACCCCGGAATGCCTTTACTACACGGCGGAGAACGCCTACAACGCCCTGCTCAAGGACCCGAAGCTGAAAAACCGGCGGGACAAATGGATGTCCTGCATCGAGGGGTTCAAAAAGGTCTACCGGGCGGAGCCCGACGGGATCTGGGCGCCGGCAGGCTACTACATGACCGGGGTGCTCTACAAAAATCTCCACAGATATTCGGGACGCAGCGACGATCTGGCCGAGGCCGTCGACCATCTGGAAAAAACCACCGGTTTCAGAAAAAGCCGCTACAGCCTGGAAGCCACCAAACTGCTTCGGACCCTGCCCCGGGTCGAAAAAAAGGCCGAGCCCGCCGCGCAGCCTGAGCCTGAGCGAAGACCCGTCCGCACCGACACGCCTTCGGCGGCCGCACCGCCGCCTTCCGGCGCCGCCACGGCAACCATCAAGGAACTGCGCTTCGGTTCGCTGCCCACCCGCACCCGCATCGTCATCGATACGGACCAGGCGGTATCCTACAAACACGGCCTGTTGAAGAAGGACCCGGACAACAACAAGCTCCGACGGCTGTATCTCGACATCCGCGACAGTGCCCTTTCCCCGAAATCCAAGACCGACCTTGCCATCGACGACGAGCGGGTCCAGGGTGTCCGGGCCGCCGCCCAGAGTCCCAGCGAGGTCAGGGTTGTCATCGACATCAAAACCTACAAGGACTACAAGATTTTTTCCCTGAGAAGCCCGTCCCGGGTGGTCATCGACATCTGGGGAAAAACCTCCTCGCCCGAACTGGACGCCGAACCGGAAGATCACGGCGGACCGGCCGTGTCCATCGGTTCGATCATCAACAGCGACGATCTGGCCCAGCAGCTTCAACTGGGCGTCAAACGGGTGGTCATCGACCCCGGACACGGCGGTCAGGACCGGGGCGCCCCGGGATATTACAAGGGAATCTACGAAAAGGACATCGTTCTTGCCATTTCAAAGAAAGTGGCCGAAAAACTCACCAAAGATCTGGGGCTTGAGGTGATCATGACCCGGTCCGACGACACCTTCATCACCCTGGAGGAGCGGACCCGGATCGCCAACCGGAAAAAGGCGGACCTGTTCATTTCCATTCACACCAACGCCTCCCGGGACAAGCGGGCCTACGGCATCGAAACCTATTTCCTGAACCTGGCCCGGGACAAGGATTCGGTGGCGGTGGCGGCCCGGGAAAACGCCACGTCGGAAAAGAACATCAGTGACCTCCAGACCATTCTGGACAGCCTGATGCGCAACACCAAAATCACCGAATCCAGCAAACTGGCCACCTACATCCAGGACTCCATGTATAAAGGCGTCCGGACAAAATACAGCCACATCAAGAACAAAGGCGTCAAGCAGGCTCCGTTTTATGTGCTTTTGGGAGCCCGCATGCCCGCCGTTCTGGTCGAGACCTCGTTCATCAGCAACAAACGGGAATGCGACCGGCTGAGAAACAGCCACTACCAGAACCTTCTCAGCGACGCCATTGTGGACGGTATCCGCACCTACATCAAAAAAACCTCGCCTCCCTGACCCGAAAAAAGGCTGTCGGCTGTCCGGCATAAACGACCGGCAACGCCGTTACAGGGCATGGATGACCGTGGTCACCACGCCCCAGATCTCAAACTCCATGTCCGGGCTGATCTCAAGGGGGGCGTAGGCCGGGTTTTCCGCCCTAAGGGTGATGCGGCCCTGTGTCATCCGCAGCCGCTTGACCGTCAGTTCCCCGTTGACCACGGCGATGACCACGCGTTTGTCCACCGCTTCCAGGGATCGGTCGACCACCAGGATGTCGCCGGGGTGGATGCCCGCCCCGATCATGGAGTCCCCGGCAACCCTGACGAAAAAAGTGGCGGCCGGATGCTTGACCAGATGGGCGTTCAGGTCAAGCCGACCTTCCACATAGTCATCGGCCGGCGAAGGGAATCCCGCCGTCACCGGCACCATGAACAGGGGCCTGTCACAGGGCGTTTCAAACGAGGGCTCATGGATGGATGCGATATCAGGTGTCATGTCTCATGCCTCAGGACGGCCGTCCTTCCGACGCCGTCCAGGTGATCAGTTTATTGAGGATCAGGCCGGTGAACCGGCTGCCGCCCGAGGTGAACAGCCAGCCCAGATGGGTCATGCACGAGCGGCAGACCGCCACCTGCCAGCAAAACCCCGGAAACCAGGTAAACTCGCAGGAAATTCCGCCGGTATACACACAGCCCGGTGCGTGACGGAAACAGCCGATATCGAAAAAAAGGCCGTGGGGATTGGTGAAACTGTGGGCGTGGGCTCCGCTGACCTCGATCTTTTCCGCCGTGGTCGTCACCGGTGCCAGGCAGGACCGGCAGACCAGCACGCGGCCCGGATCACCCTGGGCATCCGGAGACTCGTCCCTCACCACCGGCGACCGGACCGGCCGATTTTTTTCGGTACCGGGCCTAACACCGATCCCTTGATTGTCTGCGTGCATCATCACCTGGCCTGATTGAATCGGAGGTTGCACCCCTGTTTTTCAGGGTGTGTTCGTATCTTACACGCCCAGGTGTTTAAAATCAAAAAGTTTCAGATCGGCGAGCTGGGAGGGTTCGATATGGCGAAGGCCGTTGAAGATGGTCTCGATGCGGCCGGGGTGTTCTTTTTTCCAGAGGCGGAGCATGGCCTTGACGGTTGCCCGCCGGGTGGATTCGGCCGCGCCGCAGAGGTTGTCGGGGGCAAGGGGAAAAGCCATCAGACGGGCGTACGTGGTCAAATCATCCTCATCCGCATAAGAAAGGGGCCGGATCACCACACACCGTCCGCTGTCCGTCAGAAGCTTGGGCGGCATGGCCTTCATCTTTCCCCCGTAGAACAGGTTGAGGAACAGGGTTTCCACGATATCGTCCCGGTGGTGTCCCAGGGCGATGGTGGTCAGGCCCTGTTCTTCGGCGAAACGGTACAGCGCCCCGCGCCGGAGCCGGGAGCAGAGGCCGCAGGGATTTTTGCCCGGCGGTATTTTCTCCCTGAGGGTGCGGGCGATATCCTGATCGATAATCCGAAAGGGCACGCCCTCGGCCTCGTAATAGTCCCGCAGGGCCTGCCGGGGAAAGCCCGGAAATCCCTGATCCAGGCCCACGACCGTAATCTCGAATTTTTCTTTTGCCCGGCGGCGGTAAGCCAGGAGGACATCCAGCAGGGCAAAGGAATCCTTGCCCCCGGAATGGCAGACCATCACCCGGCCGCCGTCCTCGATCATGGCGTAATCCCTGATGGCCCTTGCCGCCAGAACCACCAGATGACGGCGCAGCTTTTCAGCTTTACCGTGGGCCGTACTCATCAGAAATACCGCTGCCAGGCCAGGGACGCCTCATAGAAATCATCATCAAAGGCCGCTTCGCGCAGCACGGTCAGACGCAGGCGGTTGTTGCGGTCGATTTTCAGGTTCTGTTCGATGGACAGCCGGGTTTCCCGGTGATCGTGATCGGAGGTAAAGGCCATGGCCTGGGCCGAGAGCAGCACCTTCCACCGTGGATGCAGCTCGCTCATCAATCCCAGATGAAGACCGGCGCCGACGGTCAGATTGTCGTCCAGATCGTCGCAGGCCCGGGCTTCCACCTCGGGCATGGCGAACACCAGCCCGGCATGGGGGATTTCAAACGAAAACCCCGTCCCCGAATTCACCCGGAACATCATGGCCCGGCTGTGGTCCGGCAGAGGCAGCCGACGGAATCCCGTGCTCATTTTCCAGGACAGGGGTTTAAAAAAACGGCTCCGGGGAAACAGCGACACAATGTCAAGGAGATCGAACCGTTCGAGTTTCAGGGACCGATCTTCATCGAGATAACGCAGGCGGGTGTCGAAAAACTGGATCTGGATGCCTTCACGGTCGGCGTAGTCGGTGTTCAGAAGATCCGTGAACGAGGGATTGATGCCGATCTCCTGAAAATACTGATGACGACTTCGGCCCGCAGCCACATAAATCCGGGATGAATCGTGGCCCGAGGCCGGATCGGCGGGCACCGCCACGGGAGGAGCGGGCGGCGCCGTCCCCATGCGGCTGCGCATCCGCAGGTTGGGCATGACCACGGTCTGGTATTCATTCTGACCGACCTCGCCCTTGATCAGCCGGTACTTCATGTAATCGCCCACCAGGTCACTGACGAGGATCTTTTGCGGAAGGTCCGCATCCAGCGCCTCGATGGCCGAGGGCTCCCGGCTCCCATGGCAGATATCGTAGGCCAGACGGTCCAGGGCCTTCGGCAGAAGATCCAGCTTCTGCCGGATCCGGGAGCCGTTGGACGGCCGGAAACGGGCGCTTTCGATGAGGCCCTGGTTTTTCATCTTCTTGACCGTGTCGATGGGAATCACCCAGACCCCGAAGGTATCGGTCAGAGACAGGGAAGGCCGGGCCGCCTCGAGCAGAAACAGAAGATGGTAGGAACAGTTCTCATCGAAAAAGTAATAATCCGTGCCGATGTTCTCCATCTCACGGATGTGGTACACCATGCGCCTCAATTCCTCAGGCGTCAGGTTCAGGCGGTATTCCCAGATATCCCGCTGATCCATGTCCCCGTATTCCTGAATTTTCTTGTAATAGGGCAGGATGGAAAAATAGCCCTGAAACCCCCCGAAAATCCCGTAGAGCACATACTGGAAGCTGTTGGCGTCGCCGGAATAGGCCGCGTAATTCACCGCGTTGTTGAGCAGGATCTGGGCATGGGCGGTTTCGATATTGATAAAGGTGTGGCCGAACATCGAGGCCGGGTTGTTCAGGTAGTAGGTGGGGAAAATCAGGGTGGCCGATTTGGGTTCAAGCATCTCGACCTCCGGGCAGGTCAGCCGGGCAAGACGCGATTCATCGGGGGCGAGCCTGTCGAAGACCCAGGTGTAACGGGCGATAAACGGACACACGGAGGTTTCGCTATCGATGCGGTCCGGATCGAAAAAGGTTCGGATCAGGGCGTCGAGTTCGGCCTGGGGATCGGTCTTGCCCGTTTTGGCCAGAAAGAAGTCCGGATCATCGACCACGCTCTCGAGGCCGAAAAGGGTGTCCCGGTAGTGGAGAAGAACATGCCAGTAACGGTCTTCGGCAAGACGCCGTTCACGGGCGGTCTCAAGGAGCGTCTCCACGTACGGCTCATCCGCTGTCGCCGGAATCCGGGAGCCCGACAGAACGATCGCCGTCAACAAACAGACGGTCAAAAAAAACGATACGGGAAACAGACGTTTCCCGTATCGATGGCCATCACATGCAATCATGCGGATCAGATATTGGCGATGATTTCGTTGATGCTGGCGCTGACATGCACGTCACTGACGTGAGCATCGGGGTAGATGCTGTCGAAGTTGGACTGAAGCGCCGTGTAGGCAGAGGCTTTCTTTTCTGCGGGGATCCCGGCGATTTCAGCCAGGGCGTCCAGGGATTCGCCCTGACCGGCGGCGATATCGGTGGCCAGGTTATCCATGTTGTCAGCCACGAAAATCTTGACCTGTTCGTTCATCACGATTTTTCCGCCGGTGTCGCAGCCCAGGGTGCCGGTGGTCATACCGAAGGTCTGGTTACCGCAGGTGCCGTTCAGGCAGGTGCCCAAAAGGTTCCAGACCAACCCTTCCTTTTCGCCGATCAGAACACGGCCCAGACCGCAGCCGCAGTCCTGGGAAACGGTATTGGCGTAAGCGGCGCCACTCATCATCAGAATCACGGAAATTGCCAGAATCATTTTTTTCATCGTCGTTCTCCTTGTATTGGGGTTAATCATAAAAAACGGAACAACTGCCTATCGTCTGACCGCCCCGCACTAGCGGGATCGGCATACATAGCCGTGGTTATGAAAAGGAATTGTGAATCAATATCATTCGCTCAAGACCTTGATGGGCACGCTGCGCTTTTCCCCCCCCCCGGGCTACATACGGTAAGACGGGAAAAACACAACGTGCCCACCCCCGGTATAACAAAAACTTTTCAAGATAACGGCAGTGAACTACTAACACCTCATGAAGTTCTCTCTGGGCTACCGGACAAAAACGAAAAAAGACGGATTCTGGTCGGA